>NZ_SMKY01000263.1 GCF_004349235.1 Actinomadura darangshiensis
CCCCCGCCCCGCCCGTCGGGGAGCTGTCCGCGCTCGCCGAGACGGCCGCGTCCGCCTGCAAGGACGCCCGCCTCGCCGCGCTCGTCGGCGTGCTGGACGAGGGCGGCCCGCACGCCCGCGTCGGCGTCCTCGCCTCGCTGCCCGCCCGCGCCGACGTGGAGACGGCCCTCACCGAGGTCGCCACCCGGATCCGCAAGCAGTCCGGCGACACGGTGATGGCGGCCGGCTCGGTCGTGGAGACGATCCAGGACGTCCGCCGCTCGTTCCTGGAGGCCGAGCAGGTCGCCGACGTGGCCGCCCGCGGCCAGGGCGCCCGCCTCTTCTACCGGCTGCCCGACCTGCGCCTGCGCGGCCTGCTGCATCTGCTCCGCGACGACGCCCGCGTCCAGACGTTCGTGGAACGCGAACTCGGCCCGCTCCTGGAGTACGACGCCCAGCGCGGCAGCGACCTCACCCGCATCCTGGAGCTCTACCTCGAAGCGGGCCGGAACAAGGCCGTCGCCGCCCAGCAGGCGCACCTGTCGCGGCCCGCGTTCTACGAGCGCCTCCGCCGCATCGAACGCGTCCTCGACGCCGATCTCGACGACGTGGAGTCCTGCGTGTCCTTCCATGTGGCGCTGCTGGCCCTGTCGTCGGTCCGGTGGGAACGTCCCTGACCTGACCGGTGAAGGCCGTCCCCGAGAGGCGTCCTCGCGCATACGCTTTACCCATGGCGGACGCGGCATTGCATGTTCATCGGTACGGGGACCCGGCCGGGGCACCGGTCGTCCTGCTGCACGGTGTGACCGGGCATGGGGCGCGCTGGCGCCGGACCGCCGAGGGATACCTGGCGGACCGGTCCGTCCTGGCACCCGACCTGCGCGGCCACGGCCGCTCCACGCACGAGCCGCCGTGGACGGTCGAGCGGCACGTGGCCGACGTCCTGGCGATGATGGACGCCGAGGGCGTCGACCAGGCCGACTTCGCCGGGCACTCCTACGGCGGGATGATCGCGCTGCACCTGGCGCGGACGGCGCCCCGGCGGGTGCACCGGCTCATCCTGCTGGACCCGGCGATCGGGCTCGACCCGGCGAAGGCGGCCGAGGAGGCGCGCGGCTACCTGGCGGCGCCGTCGTTCGCCGACGCCGCCGAGGCGCGCGCCCACCGCGCGGAGGGCTGGTCGCGGTCGCCGGCCGAAGCCGTGGACGACGAGGTCGCCGAGCATCTGGAGCACGGCCCGGACGGGCGGCTGCGGTGGCGCTTCGAGCCCGCGGCGGTGGTGACGGCCTACTCGGAGATGGCCCGGCCGCACATCGCGCCGCCCGCCGGCATGCCGACGCACCTGGTGATCGCGGCGGAGGCCGACCTCGTCCGGCCCGAGTTCGTGGTGCACCTGCGCGAGGCGCTCGGGCCCGGTCTCGTCATCAGCGAGATCGAGGCCGGGCACATGCTCTACCTCGACCGGCCGGAGGAGACCGGAACGCTGCTCGGCGCGTGGCTCAGCGGAGCAGACGCCGGCCGGTGAGCGGCGGCAGGGTCAGCGGGGTGTGCAGGCCCGGCGGGGCCTCCGCCACCGCCGGAAGGGCGCTGACCATGCGCAGCGCGGCCGCGCCGCCGGGGCCGGCGACGTCCAGCCGCCAGGGCGGCTCGCCCGCGATCTCGACGCGGTGACCGCCTGCCTCACCGAACGGGGCCGCCGGCCAGTGCGGGGCGACGTCCGCGCGCGCCCGCAGCACGCGCTCGACGGTGATCACGGGACGGCCGCGCAGCAGGCCCGACACCTGGAGCCGCACCCCGGCGATGGTCCCCTTGGCGATCCGGCCGATGTCCTCGGGGGCCGCGCACAGCTCGTAGGTCTCGCACACGTCGTCCAGCGGGACCCCCAGGTGCTCGGCGAGCAGGCGGACGACGGGACCCCACGTCCGCCTGGGCGTGCCCGGCCTGGCCATCGGCGGCCGGTGGCCGACGGGATCGCCGAACCCGGCGAACTCGGAGCGGCCGAACTCGGCGATCTTTAGGCCGTCGATGCGCAGGCAGGCCCCGCTGAGCAGCAGCGGGAGCACGTCGTGCACCAGGCCGGGCCCGGCGGTGAGGCAGGCGGCGCCGCCGGTCGCGCACGCCGAGCGGAGGCGGCGGACGAGGCCCCGGTCGGCGGACGGCGGATGGACCAGCGCGGGCAGGACGTCCGAGACCACGCCGATGCCCGCCTCCAGAAGGCGGCACAGCTCCGCGGCCACGTCACGTCCGGCGGACGCGGTGTGGCAGACGACGTGGGGCCGCCGGGCGAGCAGCGCCGCCGGGTCGTCTGTGGCGGGAACGCCGAGGGGACGGCCGGCTCCGGCCAGCTCCGCGGCGTCGACGCCGACATCGCGGACGGTCCCGGTGACGACACCGGCGAGTTCGAGTTCCGGGTTCCCGATGATGGCGCCGAGCGCCCGCCTGCCGACGGTCCCGGTGCCCCACTGACCGACGAGATAGGACATACCACCACCTTTCGACCAAGCGCTAGGTCAAGTGCCGGCGCATTGTAGGCATGCTCCTCCGGCCAGGACGAGACCCCCGCGGGACGTACATCGGTGCGCTGTCGGGGAAGGACACCTTGGTGACACTTCGCACGGGTTCGCGCACCTTCGGGGTGGAAGAGGAGCTGCTCCTCGTCGACCCGGGCAGCGGTGCGCCGCAGGCCGCCTCCGGCTCCGTCATCCGCTACGCCCGGCGCCACGACGAGCTGTTCCTGACCGGCGGCCAGCGGTCGAACCCGCTGGAGACCGAGCTGCAGCGCGAGCAGCTGGAGACGGCGACCCCGGTCTGCGCCTCGCTCGGCGAGCTGTCCGAGCACATCCGGTCGGCGCGGCTGGCGGCCGCCAAGTCGGCGGCCGGGGTCGGCCTCTCCGTCGCGGCGCTGGCGACGTCGCCGGTCAGCGTCCGCCCGTCGCTCACCCCGTCGCACCGCTACCTGCGGATGGCCGACGCCTACGGCCCCACCGCCGACGAGCAGCTCACCTGCGGCTGCCACGTCCACGTCGGCATCGACTCCCCGGACGAGGGCGTCGCCGTCCTGGACCGGATCCGGCCGTGGCTGCCCCCGCTGCTGGCGCTCAGCGCGAACTCGCCGTTCTGGCAGGGCGCCGACACCGGCTACGACAGCTGGCGGCACCAGGTCTGGGGCCGCTGGCCCTCCAGCGGCCCGACCGAGCTGTTCGGCTCGGCGGGGCAGTACCGGGCGACGGTCGAGGCGCTGCTCGCGACCGGCGCGCTGGTCGACGAGGGCATGATCTACTTCGACGCCCGGCTGTCCCGCCGCTACCCGACCGTGGAGATCCGCGTCCCGGACGTCTGCCTGGACGTCGACGACGCCGTCCTGATGGCCGCGTTCGTCCGGGCCCTCGTCGGCACCGCCGCGGACGCCTGGCGACGGGGCGAGCCGCCCGACCCGGTCCGCGCCGACCTGATGCGGCTGGCGATGTGGCGGGCCGGACGCTCGGGCCTGCGCGACGACCTCGTCCACCCGCACACCCGCCGCGCCGCCCCCGCCCAGGAAGTGGTCGGCGCCCTCCTCGACCACCTGACCCCCGCGTTAGACCGCTCGGGCGATCTGGAAACCGTCACCTCACTTCTCCGGGGTCTCCTGCAGCGCGGCAACGGCGCCCAACGCCAGCGCGCCACCTTCACCCGCTCACACGACATCGGCGCCGTCGTGACGTTCGCCGTCCGCCAGACCATGTCGGTCTGATTCAGAAGAATCGCAAAATGCCCCGACACCTCGACGACACCGCCCTTGAGATGTCCCCGGTAGTGGCCAACTGCGCGATGAACCGCGAAAGGCGCCTCGACGGCTACACCCGCGAACTGGGCATCGACGTCCTCGCCGAACTGGGCGACGGCCGCTGGCTCGACCTCTGCTGCGGCACAGGCAGAGCCCTGACGGAAGCCGCCACCGCCCGCCCGACCGCAAAGATCACCGGCATCGACCTGGTGGACCACTTCACCCCACTGAAGGGCTCACTCAACCTGATCACAGCCTCGGTCACCACCTGGACGCCGGACGCCCCGTCCGACCTGATCACCTGCGTCCACGGCCTGCACTACATCGGCGACAAGCTGGGCGCCCTGACCCGCGCAACCACCGCATCTCCCTACGCGGCCGCCGAGAAATCCCTCCCCTACCGCTACCTGAGCGCCGACGACCAGGCCGGCCCCAACTACACGGGCCAGCCCGCCGTCGACTCCCACTACACGCGGACGACCGCTGATCCAGGGCAGCGCAAGTGCGACAGGAGCGAACAAAAGGACGCCACCTGACGTCGACTCGTCCATGAGGCATTGCCCGGCCGCCGGCCTGGGGCCACGGCACCGCGGCCCCGGGCCGTTACGCGACTACATCAGCCACCACCCCGGCCACGCACCGACCCGAACAATCGCGATCGCGTCCGAAGGCAGGTTTCGAGCTTGCGAGAAACCTGATCGCGCAGCGAGCCGCAAGGCGAGCCGGAGCGATGCAGCGATCGCACGCGTTTATCGACGATGGAGGGCCGCCAGGCCCGAAGGAGGAGATGAACGCCTTTGGAACGGCAGGTACCTTTCGGCGCGGCGGGGGCGGGAGAGGAGGCCGGTGGACTCGACGGCGAGGATGCGGTCGAAGCGGAAGGCGCGGACGCCGCGGCGCATGCGGCACCAGCCGACGAGGTACCAGTGGTCGCGGTGGACGAGGCAGGTGACGGGCTCGACCTCGCGGATCGTGACGTTGGCGCCGGCGTCGCCGTAGCAGAGGCGGACGACGCGGTGCTCGGTGATGGCGGCGGCGACCACGCGGGCGCGGTCGGAGGTGGAGGCGTCCAGGGGCGTGGTGAGGGTGGCGAGCGTGGTGGTGACCACGTCGTCGTGGGGGGTGGCGTCGAGGAGTGTGTGCAGGGCGCGGCGCGCGGTGGTGGCCTGCGGGCCGGTGCCGAGGTGCGCGAGCGAGAGCGCGAGGGCGGCGATCTCCGCCGCCGTGAGCGCGGCCGGCGCGGTGGGTGCGGTCTGGGGGTGCGTCGCAACGTTCGCCATGGTTCGATCATACGTTCGAACACTGACATTTTGGAGGTTCCGGGACCGGTCCGGCGGAGTCGCGTGACGCGGCGCGGGACCATGATCGGCCCCGTGGTTGAGAAGGCGGCCCCGCATGCGGAAAACTGAGGCACCTAAACGTGCTCTATTCGGGGGAATCGGGGGCGAACATGGGCCAACCGTGGACCGGCGGCGTTGAGTGACGCGCGCGTGGGCCGGCCCCCCATGAGCCGAGACGAGGCGGACGCGTCGCTCGCGCGCCTCCTGGACGAGAAGGAGCGCATCGGCGCGGCCCTGCTCGAACTGGAGGCCCACCAGGGCTACCAGCTGCTGGAGGGCGCGGCGCTGGACGGCGAGACGCTGCGCGTCCAGTCCGACGTGCGTTCCCGCATGGCGTACCTGTGGCTGCTGTTCGACCTGTACGGACGCGTCCTCGGCGCCGCCGAGGACCTCCGGGCCCGGCACGGCAGGCCGGGGCAGGCGCAGCTCGCCGAGCTCACCCGGCTGCTCGACGGCCCGTCGGTGGAGCTGCCCGCCAAGGAGGTGCCGCTGGAGCGGCGGACGCTGCTGTCCGTCCCGTCCGGCGAGACGCTGACCCTGCGGGCGGCCGTCGACCGGATGACGCCGCTGTACGAGGAGGTCGCGCAAGCCGTCGCCGGGCTCGACACCGTCTGGTCGACGCTGCTGTCCCGGCTCGCGGAGGTCGAGGCGGAGCGGCGCGCCGTCGACGAGCTGCTGGCCTCGCTCGGCGGGGTGGAGCCCGGCTTCGACCGCCTCCGCGCCGAGCTGGAGGACGTCGCCGCGACCGTCCGCGCCGACCCGCTGGCGCTGGCGCGGGACGGCCTCGCCGACACCGCCCGGCTGGACGGGGTCCGCACCGGCCTCGCCGCGCTGCGCCGCACCCTGGAGGAGGCGGAGCGGCTGCGCGACGGGTTCTCCGGCCGGATCCGCGGCGTCGCGGGCGCGCTGGAACTGCTGCGCGAGGCCGAGGCGGAGGCGCGCGCCGTCCGGGACGAAGTGCGCGCGAAGATCGCCGCCCCGGTGCTGCCGGACCTGCCCGCGTCCGCCGCCGCGCTCGCCGACCGGCTCGCCGCCGTCACCCGGCCCCGGTCCGGCGCCGCGCGCGGCGCCGGCTGGAACGACGTCGCGGCGCGGGTCGCCGACCTGGAACGCGCGGCGGACACGGCACTGGCGCGGGCACGGGAGACCACCGGCGTCATCCGGGGGCTGCTCGACCGGCGCGAGGAGCTGCGCGGCCGGTTGCGGGCCTACCAGGTCAAGGCCGCACGGCTCGGCCACGCCGAGGACGCCGAACTCGCCCGGATCTACGAGCAGGCCCGCGAGCTGCTGTGGACCTCCCCCTGCGATCTGCGGAGGGCGACCGTGGCGCTGACCGGATACCAGCAGGCCATCACCTCGCGAGCGAAGGGAGCGGATCGATGAGCCAGTGCGCCCAGCCCGGCTGCGCCGGGACCATCTCGGACGGCTACTGCGACGTGTGCGGCAGCCCGCCGAGCGCGGCGCCGGGCCCCGCGCCGAGCGTCCCGGCCCCGCGCCCGCCCGCCGAGCAGCGGCCGGACCTGTGCGCGCAGACCGGCTGCACCGGCACGATCATGGACGGGTACTGCGACGTGTGCGGCTCGCCGCCCGCCCACACCACCCGTGTCCCGGGGACGGGAACGTCGGGGACTTCGGGGACGGCGGGCACGTACGCCAGCACCGGGACCGGCAGCACGCGGACGGGCAGCACCCGCACCGGGTCGTCGCGCTCGTCCGGCCGCCGCGGGATGCTCGGCGCCGGGCTCGTCGAGGTGCCGCGCGTCCCGTACCGGGACCCGTCCACCGCCGTGATGAGCGACCCGCAGGTGGCGGAACCGAAGCGGTACTGCAGCGGCTGCGGCGAGCCCGTCGGCCGGGGCCGCGGCGACCGCCCGGGACGGACGGAGGGCTTCTGCCCCAAGTGCGGCGCCCGGTTCTCCTTCTCGCCGAAGCTGAACCCGGGCGACCTCGTCGGCGGCCAGTACGGGGTGCTCGGCTGCCTCGCGCACGGCGGGCTCGGCTGGATCTACCTGGCCAAGGACAGGAACGTCAGCGACCGGTGGGTGGTGCTGAAGGGCCTGCTCGACAGCGGTGACGCCGACGCGATGGCCGCGGCGGCGGCCGAGCGCGCCTACCTCGCCGAGGTCGAGCACCCCAACATCGTCAAGATCTACAACTTCGTCCAGCACGAGGGCGACGGCTACATCGTCATGGAGTACGTGGGCGGGCAGTCCCTCAAGGACATCCTGCTCCAGCAGCCGCTGCCCCCCGGTGAGAAGCACCTTCCGCTCGCGCAGGCCATCGCGTACGGGCTCGAGGTGCTGCGCGCGTTCGAGTACCTGCACGCGCAGGGGCTCGTGTACTGCGACTTCAAGCCGGACAACGTGATCCAGTCCGAGGAGCAGCTGCGGCTGATCGACCTCGGCGGGGTCCGGCGGCTGGACGACCCGGACGGCGCCATCTACGGGACGGTCGGCTACCAGGCGCCCGAGATCGCCGACGACGGCCCGTCCGTCTCGTCCGACCTGTACACGGTCGGCCGGGCGCTGGCCGTGCTCAGCTTCCCGTTCAAGGGCTACACCCGGTCGTTCGCCGACTCGATCCCGCCGCGCGAGCAGATCCCCCTGCTCCAGCGGTTCGAGTCCTACGACCGGCTGCTGCGCCGCGCGACGCACAAGGAGCCGTCGGCGCGGTTCCAGGACGCGGCGGAGATGGCCGAGCAGCTGACCGGCGTGCTGCGCGAGGTCCTGGCGGCCGAGGACGGCGCGCCGCGTCCGGCGCCGTCCGGGCTGTTCGGGCCGGAGCGGTTCACCACCCGGGTGGCGGGCGGGACCGAGGACGAGTCCGCGCTGCCGCCCGTCCCGGCGGCGACGGCCGCGGCGGCGCTGCCGGTGCCGCTGGTGGACGGCGCCGACCCGGCCGCCGCGTTCGTGTCCGGGCTCGGCGCGCTGGAGCCCGCGCAGGCCGTGGAGGCGGCGGCGAACGCGCCGGAGCGCACCCCCGAGGTGCGGCTGGCGCTCGCCCGCGCGAAGATCGAGCTGGGCGCGCCCGGGGAGGCCGGCGAGCTGCTCGACGAGCTCGCCGGGGAGCGTCCCGCCGACTGGCGGATCGGCTGGTACCGCGCCGTGGGGCTGCTCGCCCAGGGCCGGGTGGACGAGGCCGCGCCGCTGTTCGACCGGCTGTACGGGCTGCTGCCCGGCGAGCCCGCGCCGAAGCTGGCGCTGGCGTACTGCCGCGAGCGGACGGCGCCGCACGAGGCCGTCCGGCTGTACGAGATGGTGTGGCGCACCGACCAGAGCTACATCAACGCGGCGTTCGGCCTCGCCCGCGTGCATCTGGCGGCGGGCGACCGGCGCGCCGCCGTGGCCGCGCTCGACGCCGTACCGAAGATCTCCATCCGCTACGTGCCGGCGCAGGTGGCGGCGGTCGCCACGGCGGTGCGCGGCCGTCCGCCCGCCGAGCTGTCGGCGGCCGAGCTGGTCGCCGCCGGCGACCGGCTCACCGCTCTGGACCTGGACGACGAGCGCCGCGACCGGCTCGCCGCCGAGGTGCTGGAGGCGGCGCTCGGCTGGCTCCTGGACGGCCCGGCCGCGCCCGGGGCGCGGGGCGGCTCCCTGTTCGACGCCCCGCTCACCGAGGTGCCGCTGCGGCGGCTGCTCGAGAAGACCTACCGGGAGCTGGCGCGCCGCACCCGCGACCGGGACGAGTGCCGCCGGCTCGTCGACTCCGCCAACGCCGTACGCCCGAGGACGCTGCTGTGACCGACGACGACCGCACCGGAACCGACCCCTCCGGCACCGACCCCGATCACGCCAAGGCGGCGGAGCGGGCCTGCCCCGCCTGCGGCGAGACCGTGTACGCCGACGAGATCTTCTGCGAGGAGTGCGGGCACCGGCTGGCCGACGCCCCGCCCGCGGCCGGGCCGCCGGGACGCGACGGCGCGACGATCCGGCAGGAGTCGTCGCCGTCCGGGCGGCGGAGGGCCGCGGGAGGCTGCTCCGGCTGCGGCGGGACGGCGATCGACGCCGACGGCTACTGCGAGCGGTGCGGGCTCCGCCAGCCCGCCGAGCGCGACCACGTGGAGGTCGAGCTGCCCGGCCACGGCGCCGGGAACGGCTCCCGCCCGGTGGTCGCGGCGGGCGCGAGCGACCGCGGCCGCCGCTACCCGCGCAACGAGGACGCGATGTGCCTCGCCGCCCACGCCGCCGGCATCGCGGTGGTGGTGTCGGACGGCGTCGGCTCCTCGCAGCGTCCGGACGAGGCGTCCCGCGCCGCCGCGGACACCGGCACCGCCGAGCTGGTGGCGCGCCTCGACTCCGGCGAGGACGCCGAGGACGCCACCCGGCACGCCGCGCTGCGGGCCGCCGCGGCGGTCGCGGCGCTCGCCGCGTCGCCGGCCGAGGCGCCGTCGTGCACGTACGTGTCCGCGGTGACGCGCGGCCCGGCGGTCACCGTCGGTTGGATCGGCGACAGCCGCGCCTACTGGCTGTCCGCGGACGGCGCGGACGCCGCCCCGGGTCCGGCCCCCGACGAGGTGGACGACGCGGAGGTCAGCACCGGCGACATGGCGGAGCTCGGCCCGTCCCGCCGGCTCACCGAGGACGACTCGTGGGCCGCGTTCATGGTCGCCGAGGGCGCGCTGACCGAGGCGGAGGCGGAGGCGCATCCGAACGCGCACGTCATCACCGCGTGGCTCGGCGCCGACGCCGGGGAGGTCAGCCCGCACGTCGCGACGTTCCGGCCGGTCGGACCCGGCACGCTGCTGGTCTGCAGCGACGGCCTCTGGAACTACTTCCCGGCGGCGCACGACCTGGCGGCGCTGCTGGCCGGCGGCCCGGACGCCGAAGGCGGCCCGGCGCACGATCCGGCTGCTGACCCGCTCGACGCCGCGCGGACGCTGGTGGCCCGCGCCCTGGACGCCGGCGGCCGCGACAACATCACGGTCGCGGTGATCCCGCTCCCCTCCCCCGGTACCCCCGACAGCCGCATCCACGAGAGCACACCGCAGAGCACGGAGCAGCCCCGATGAGCGAGCAGCCGCAGTTCACCATCTCGATCGACCAGAACAAGTTCCTGCCCGCGGGCGGACGCGAGATGCACGCCATCGTGTCCGTCGAGGCGACCGCGGCGGAGGGCGTCCCCGTCCCGTCCTCCACCCGGGCGTCCGAGGTCATCATCATCGACACCTCGGGCTCGATGTCCTACCCGGAGACCAAGCTGCGGGCGGCGGTCGCCGCGGCGCAGGTCGCGATCGACACGCTGCGCGACGGCGTGGAGTTCGCGGTCGTCTCCGGCTCCAACAACGCGTCGATGGTGTATCCGCAGCAGCCCGGGCTGGTCGCGGCGTCGCCGCGCAGCCGGGAGGCGGCCAAGCGGGCGCTGTCGGGGCTGAAGGCGACCGGCGGCACCGCGATCGGGTCGTGGCTGCGGCTGGCCGACCAGCTCTTCGACGACGTGCAGGGCGGCATCCGGCACGCGATCCTGCTGACCGACGGCAAGAACCAGCACGAGACGGACGAGGAGCTCGACGCGGTCCTGTTCCGCTGCGGCGGCCGGTTCGTGTGCGACTGCCGCGGCGTCGGCACCGACTGGGAGGTCGACGAGCTGCGCAAGATCGCCTCCGCGCTGCTCGGCAGCGTCGACATCGTCGCCGATCCGGCCGGGCTGGTCGCCGACTTCCAGGCCATGACGGAGGCGGCGATGGGCAAGTCCGTCGCCGACGTCGCGCTGCGGGTGTGGACGCCGCAGACGGCCAACCTGCGGTTCGTCAAGCAGGTCCTGCCGTCGATGGAGGACCTCACCGGCAAGCGCACCGAGTCGGCGCCGCAGGCGGGCGACTACCCGCTCGGCGCGTGGGGCGCCGAGAGCCGCGACTACCACATCTGCGTGGAGGTGCCGCCCGGCGAGGTCGGCAAGGAGCTGCGGGCCGCGTGGGTGAAGCTGGTCGTGCCGGGCGCGCCGGGCGAGGAGGCGCAGGTCCTCGGGTCCGCGAACGTCCTCGCGCAGTGGACCGACGACGAGGCGGAGTCCACCCGGATCAACGCGCGGGTCGCGCACTACACCGGGCAGGCGGAGCTGGCCTCGGCGGTCCAGGAGGGCCTGCGGGCCCGCAAGGAGGGCGACTTCGACACCGCGACCGCGCGGCTCGGCCGGGCCGTGGTGCTCGCCGAAGAGGCCGGCAACGACGCGATCACCTCGATGCTGCGCAAGGTCGTGGACGTCGTCGACGTGGCGACCGGAACGGTCCGGCTGCGGCGCGACGTCGACAAGGCCGCCGAGATGGAGCTGGACACGCGGTCCAGCAAGACGATCCGGACGCGCAAGGACGAGACGGTGACCACCAGGCGGGGCGAGGGCTGAGCATGGCGAGCTGCCCCAACGGACACACCTCGCAGTCGGCGGACTACTGCGACATCTGCGGCGAGCGCATCGGCGGCTCGTCCGCCGGCGCGGGCGCGGGTACGGGCCCCGGCGCGCCCGTCCCGCAGGGCTCGCCCAGCAGCACGCCGTGCCCCGACTGCGGGACGCCGAGCACCGACCGCTTCTGCGAGGCGTGCGGCTACGACTTCGCGACCGGCGGCGGCGCGCCGACACCGCGGACGGCGCCCGCCGTGCCGGCCACCGGCGCGTCCGGCCCCGCAGCGTCCGGCCCCACAGCGCCAGGCCCCACAGCGCCGGGGCCCGCGGCACCGGGCCCCACAATGCCGGGGCCCCCGGCACCGGGCCCCGCCGCGCCGGTCCGCGGGCCGTCCGAGCCCCCGCCCGCGCCTCCCATTCCCGCGCCACCGGTCCCGGCGCCTCCCGTGCCGGCGCCACCGGTGCCCGCGCCGCCCGTGCCGACTCCGCCCGTGCCGGCTCCGCCCGTTCCCGGGACGGTGTGGACGGCGGTCGTGGCGGCCGACCGCGAGTACTACAACTCGGTCATCGCCGAGGAGGGGCCCGATTCGGCGGCGCTGTCGTTCCCGCCGTACGCGCCCGAGCGGCGGATCCCGCTCGCCGGGCAGCAGGTCCGGATCGGGCGGCGCAGCTCGTCGCAGCCGTCCCCGCCGGAGATCGACCTGCGCGAGCCGCCCGAGGACCCGGGCGTCTCCCACGTCCACGCGGTGCTGCTGGCCAAGCCGGACGGCACCTGGACGCTGGTCGACCCGGGCTCCACCAACCGGACCTGCGTGAACGGGTCCACCGAGCCCATCCCCTACAACGTGGAGGTCCCGGTCTCCGACGGCGACCGGATCCACGTGGGCGCCTGGACCACCATCACGCTCACCCGAGGCGAGGCGACATGACGGC
>NZ_SMKY01000264.1 GCF_004349235.1 Actinomadura darangshiensis
GGGGGAGGGGGGCGGGTAGGGCCACGGTCGTACTTCCCGTCCGGGCCCTTCCGCGGCGCGCCCCGCGGACGGCAAGGGCCCTGCCCTCATGGTTCCCGCCAAGTCAGGCCGTGATGCCCTCGAACAGCAACAGGACGCCGAAGACGGCGAAACCGGCCGCCGCGCCGTACTTGATGACCCGCTCCGGCAGCTTGCGGCCGAGCATCTGGCCGACGACGATGGCGAGCGCGTCGGCGGCCACCATCCCCACCGTCGAGCCGAGCCACACGCCGGTCAGCCCGAGGAGGCCGCCGTGGTCGGCGGCGAGGGTGACGGTGGCGAGCATCGTCTTGTCGCCCAGCTCGGCCAGGAAGAACGCGCCGCCGACGGCGAGGATCGCCGACCCGGTGGCGCGCTTGGCCTTGTCGCGCTCGTCGTCGTCCAGCTCGTCGCCGCGCAGCGTCCACAGCGCGAAGCCGATGAACGCGACGCCGGCGATGATCGAGATCGGGCCGGTCGGGAGCGCGGCGCCGAGGGCCGCGCCGAGGGCGACGCTCGCCAGGTGGACGAGCGCGGTCGCGGCCGTAATGCCGATCAGCACCGGGAGCGCCCGGAAGCGGGTGGCGAACGTCATGGCCATGAGCTGGCTCTTGTCGCCCAGCTCGGCCACGAAGATCACGGCCAGGCTGATGAGGAAGGCGGACACCGGTTCCCTCTCGCTCGGATGCCGGGCGAAGGGCGGGGGCTCTGACGCTCGCGACCTCGGCCTGGCATGGCTACCAGGCCGAAGGTCTCGTCCGCCGCGGTCGATGACCGGGCCCGCGTGACCGGGCGCCGCCGGCGGCGCCAGTATGTCGATCAACGCGATTGGGACTACTCCCCCTCGACGCCTCCGACCCTACCGGATCACAGGGTGACGCCGACGAGCACGGGCTCGTTGACGAGCTCGACCCCGAACGCGTCCCGGACGCCGTCGCGCACCTCGCGGGCCAGCGCGAGCAGGTCGGCGGTGCCGGCGCCGCCCGGATTGGTGAGGGCGAGGGTGTGCTTGGTGGAGATCCGCGCCGGGCCGAGCGCATGGCCCTTGGCGAACCCGGCGCGGTCGATGAGCCAGGCGGCGGACGTCTTCACGCGGTCGCCGGTCTCCGGGTAGCGCGGGAACGCCGCGTCCAGGCCGAGGCGGTCGGCGACGCGGCGTTCGAGTTCGGAGAGCATGCCGGGGTCGAGGATCGGGTTGGTGAAGAACGATCCGGCGCTGCGGGTGTCGGGGTCGGACGCGTCCAGGACCATGCCCTTGCCGCGCCGCAGTTCGAGGACGGCGTCGCGGGCCTCTTTCAGCGTGACCCTGTCCCCCGGCTGGACACCCAGTTTGCGCGCGAGTTCGGCGTACGCGACCGGCTGCGACTCCTCGGCCTCGTGCAGCGCGTACGTCACGTCCAGGACGACGTACCGGTCGCTGCCCTTGAAGACGCTGTGCCGGTAGGTGAACCGGCAGGCGTCGCGGTCGAGGGTGACGCAGGCACGGGCCCGGCGGTCGTAGGCGCGGACCTCGACGATCGTCTCGCTGACGTCCTGCCCGTACGCGCCGACGTTCTGGATGGGGGTGGCGCCGACGCGCCCCGGGATGCCGGAGAGGCATTCGACGCCGGCGAGCCCGTCGGTGACGCAGCGGGCGGCGAACGCGTCCCAGTCCTCGCCGGCCTGGACGCGGACGAGGACCCTGTCGCCCTCGACGGCGACGCGTTCGGTACCGCGAGTTCCCACGTGCACGACGGTGCCGGGGAACCCGTCGTCCGACACCACGAGGTTGCTGCCGCCGCCGAGCACGAGGATCGGTTCGCCGCCGTCGTCGGCCTTGCGGACCGCGGCGACGACGTCGGCCTCGGTCGTCGCCTCGATGAAGCGCCTGGCGGGGCCGCCCAGCCGCAGCGTGGTGTATCCGGCCAGGTTCACGTCTTCGGCGAGCACCGCCACGTCGTCTTCCCCTCCCCCTGCGTGCCCTCGGCGGAACCGGCCGGGGCCGCCCCCCGGCCGGTGCGCCGATCCGTTCCGCCGCTCAGGCGAGCTTGACGACCGCCTTCGCGCGCGTGAGGACCTTCTGGTCGTTGGACCTGGCGGTGAGCGCCACGACGACCTTGCCGTCGTCGAGCTTCTCCTCCACCTTGCCGCTGATCTCCAGCGTCGCGCCGCCCTCGTCCGGCACGACGACCGGCGAGGAGAACCGTACCCCGTAGTCCACCACGGCGCCCGGATCGCCGGCCCAGTCGGTGACGAACCGGCCGCCCTGCGCCATCGTGAACATGCCGTGCGCGATCACGTCCGGGAGGCCGACCGCCTTGGCGACGGACTCGCGCCAGTGGATCGGGTTGAAGTCGCCGGACGCGCCCGCGTACATGACGAGGTTCGCGCGGTCGATCGGGAACGTCTGCGCGGGGATCTCGGTGCCGACCTCGACGTCGGCGTAGCTCACCTTGGCGGTCATCAGGCCCCCCGCTCCACGATCGTGTTGTAGGTCTTGCAGATCAGCTCGCCCTCGGTCGTCTTCACGTCGGTCTCGACGACCATCTTCTCGTTGCTGCCGATCGACCTGATCTCGGTGATCGTCGAGGTGCAGACGACGGCGTCGCCGGCGTGCAGCGGCCGGGTGTACTCGAAGCGCTGCTCGCCGTGCACGACCATCGCGTAGTTCAGCCCGAGGTCGGGGTCGGCCAGGCCGGGGTTGCCGAGGGACACCACGATGGGGAAGGTGGGCGGCGCGATGACGTCGGGGTAGCCGGCCGCCTTCGCCGCCTCCGGGTCGCGGTAGAGCGGGTTGCGGTCGCCGATCGCGTCCGCGAACTCGCGGATCTTCACCCGGCTGACCTCGTACGGGTCGCTGGGCGGGAAGCTCCGCCCGATGAAATCACGGTTGAGTGCCATGCAATCCGTCCCTCCAGGTCGAACAGGGCCCGGGCCCGGGTGCCCGCCTGCGCACGCTGGTTCCGTTTCTCCGGACGGACGCTAACAGAACGACGTTCAGCCCGCCCTCGCGGGTCTCACTGCGAGGACGGGCTGATCAGGTCAAGGCAAGCGTGCGAAGAAGCTGCTACCGCGAGGCGCTGGTGGCCTCAGCGGGTTTCCTTGTGCGGACGGTGCGTCCTGCAGTTGGGGCAGTACTTCTTGATCTCAAGGCGGTCCGGGTCGTTGCGCCGGTTCTTCCGCGTGATGTAGTTGCGGTGCTTGCACTCCTGGCAGGCCAGCGTGATCTTCGGCCGGACGTCGGTGGCAGCCACGATGGAGTGCCTTTCTGCGCTGGGGACAAGGAACTTACCGACCCAGGCCTGCTCACCCCCGGGACGGAGGTGAGAGACATGGGTAGTAGCGAGGGCCGGACTTGAACCGGCGACACAGCGATTATGAGCCGCTTGCTCTGCCTGACTGAGCTACCCCGCCGTGATGGTCGGTGTGGACCGGATTGCAAGGATACCGGATGCTCACCGTGCCCTGGAAACACGAAAACCCGAGTGCGGATCGGGGTATCGGTCTCGCGGGCTCCGCTGGACCGCCT
Source organism: Actinomadura darangshiensis (assembly GCF_004349235.1). Classification (GTDB taxonomy): domain Bacteria; phylum Actinomycetota; class Actinomycetes; order Streptosporangiales; family Streptosporangiaceae; genus Spirillospora; species Spirillospora darangshiensis. The sequence continues at coordinate 3,527 of NZ_SMKY01000264.1, forward strand.
CCCAGATTACCGGGTGTGCCGGTGAGCTGCGAAACGTCCTGCTGGGACCGGGTGGGACGGTACCACAGGCCCCGGTATGGAGCGAATCGCGGCGGTCGCCCCGAAGATACGACGAAGGCCGCCCTCCGAGTGGTCGGATGGCGGCCGTGCTGCCGTGAGCCCCTTTACGGAATCGAACCGTAGACCTTCTCCTTACCATGGAGACGCTCTGCCGACTGAGCTAAAGGGGCCTGCGTCGTTCGCGCAGTGAAACCATACACGGCCCCGGCGCATGGTGCGAACCGCTTTGCGCCCCCCGCGTCCGCGCAGGTCAGCGCAGCAGGTTGCGGGCGATGACGAGCTGCTGGATCTGGCTCGTCCCCTCGTAGATGCGGAACAGCCGGACGTCCCGGTAGAAGCGTTCGACGGCGACGCCGCGCATGTATCCCATGCCGCCGTAGACCTGCACGGCGCGGTCGGCGACGCGTCCGACCATTTCGGAGCAGAAGTACTTGGCGCAGGACGGCCCTTGCTTGGTGTCCTCGCCGGCGTCGTAGGCGCGGGCCGCTTCGAGGACCATCGACCGTCCCGCGTACAGCTCGGTCTGGGAGTCGGCGATGAGCCCCTGGATGAGCTGGTATTCGCCGATCGTCTTACCGCCCTGGCTGCGTTCCTTCGCGTAGGCGACGGTCTCGTCCAGGATCCTCTGGGCGAGGCCCACGCAGACGGCGGCGATGCTGAGGCGTCCATGGGCGAGGGACGCCATCGCGGTGCGGAAACCCGTCCCTTCCGTCCCGACCATGGCGGTGGCCGGGACCCGGACGCCGTCGAAGAAGACCTCGGCCGTGTGGGCGCCGCGCTGGCCCATCTTCTGGTCAAACGGGCCGATCGTCAGGCCGTCCGTCCCCTTCTCGACGAGGAACGTGGAGATGCCGCGGGAGCCGGCGCCGCCCGTCCTGGCGAAGACCATGAGGACGTCGGCCTCGGGGGCGTTGGTGATGAACCGCTTGGCGCCGTCGATGACGTAGTCGCCGCCGTCGCGGGCGGCGGTCGTGGTGAGGGCGCTGGGGTCGGAGCCGGCCTCGGCCTCGGTCAGCGCGAAGGAGCCGATGACCTCGCCGGACGCGAGCTTCGGCAGCCAGGCGTCCTTCTGCGCGTCGGTCCCGGAGTGGACCAGGACCTGCCCGGCGATGCCGTTGCTGGTGCCGAACATGGAGCGGAACGCGGGGCTGGCGTAGCCGATCTCGAAGACGAGCCGCACCTCCTCGCCGAGCGACAGGCCGAGGCCGCCGTACTGCTCGGGCAGCGCGTACCCGAACAGGCCCATGTCCCGGGACGTGCGGCGCAGCGGCTCCGGGATCGCGTCGGTCTCCTCGATCTCCTCCTCGCGGGGGACGACCTGCTCGCGGACGAAGCTGCGGACGGCCTTCAGCACGTCGGCGAAATCCTGTGGCTCCATGCCGTCCATTCTAGAACCAGATTCCAGAATGGTGCGCGGGTTCCTCCCCGTGATGCCCGCTGTGCCAGGGTGATCAACCATGTCGCTCCCGAACATCGCCGACCAGATCGTCCGGGCCGCGCTCGTCGAGGACCAGACCTTCGGCGAGTTGCTGCCGCAGCTCATGCAGGCAACCCAGACCGCCTCCCCCGCCGAGCTGAACGCCGCGCTGCCGCGGCTCGCCGAGGGCATCGCCGAGGCGCCCCCGAACCTCGGCGGCTGGCTCGCCGTCGTCACCGGCGCCTGCGTCGAGCAGGGCGCCGACCCGGCCCCCGCCGGCGCGGCCGTCGTCGACCGGATCGTCGACGTCGCCGCGGCCGCGATGGCGTTCGCCGACGCGTGGGAGCAATCGGCCGGCGGCAGGCCGCTGCCGTCCATGCAGGACGAGCAGCCGTCCCAGCAGATCTTCGACACCGTGAGCACCGCTCTGGGCGACAGCGCGGTGACCGCGATGATGTCGTGGTTCGCGCTGCCGCAGTTCGCGATGGCGGGCTGCACCGTCCTGCAGATGGCGCCGTCCGTGCGGGCGGGCATCGAGGACCGCGACTTCCACGCCTTCGCCGCCGGGAAGGCCGCCCAGCACCTCGGTCAGATGGACCACTACCAGGCGCTGCTGCGCGTCCTGGACGGCGAGCGCCTGCTCGTCCTCGACCGGGCGAGCCGGCACGGCTGGACGGTGACGATCGGCGGGATCGGCGACAACTTCCAGCTGCACATGCTGCTCGCGGGCGCGCTGATCGGACGCCCCGGCGGGCTGACCGGTGACCGTCCCGCCCCGGAGATCATCGCGGCCTTCCTGGACGCCGACGCCCCGCCCGGGCCGCCGGTCGTCTCCAGCCCGTGGAACCTCGTCGACGCGCACGGCGAATGGATCTGGAACGAGGGCGTCCCCGCCGACGTCCCGGTGGTGAACGGCACCCGCGTCGTGGTGATCGACCCGCCGTCCTACGAGCGGACGTTCCCCGCCGGACGGCGCTTCCCGCTCATGCCCGCCACCCTCCGCGTCGAGGGGATGCACCTGCCGGAGGACCTCGACGCCTGGTGGCCGCACATCAAGCCGGCCACGCGCTAGAAGCGGACGAAGACGGCGGTGGCGTCGTCGTACCGCTTGCCTCGCGCTCCGGTCGCCGACGCCTCCGCCGTCCTGGTCCGCCTGACCAGCTCGCGCGGGCCCTCTTCGTCGAGGAGGCGGAGCAGGTCGTCCCAGCCCATCTGGCCGAACCGCTCCACGAGCCTGGACGCGCCGTCGCTGAGCACCGCCGCCCGTTTCAGCCCCTCGACCGGCACCTCACCGGTCAGCCCCTCGTACGCGGCCTCGGGTTTCGTGCTCGCCACCCAGAACCCGCCGGCGCTGTTCCGCGACTTCCTGACCCCTTCGAGGGTGTAGCTCGGAAGGTGGTCGACCCGGTCGTCGCGGAAGACCCTGACCTCGCCGACGTCCACCACGATCGGGGAGTCGGCGAGGACGAACCACTCCACCGCCTCGTCGCGGCGCCGCAGCAGCGACACGGTCGCGGACGGGCTGTCCGGGTTCTCCAGGTCGCACGTCCCCGTGTGCGCCTCCCCCGTCACCTTGATCGCCTCCGCCACGAGGTCGGGCAGCGGCTTGCCGTCCTCCAGCGCCAGCAGCGCCGCGATCCGCCCGCCGAGCCGGCGCACCAGCCACGCCGGGTCGTGCCGGCATCCGCTGTCCACCCCTTTCGGCGCCGTCGCCCCGTCCAGCAGCACGACCCACCCCGGGCCGGCCGCCACGAAGTCCTCGTTCTCCCGCCCCGGCGTCGCCTCGCTCACATAACTCACCTGCACGCTTGCAGGTCTACCCCCTCGGACGTCCGGTGCGTGGCCGGTAGACCAAAACCCATGCGCAGACGGGGTGCGGCGACACGTCGGCGAACTTTTCCGCAGCGGATCAACATCTGATCGTCAACAACGATGGCCAGACGCGAGGTGAGCTATGGAATCCCCCGATCGGGGCCCCTACGACTGGGACGAAGACGGGCCGGTCGAGCCGCCCCGCCGCCCTGCGAAAGACGAACCTCATGCCGCTTCGCAGAAGGTGACCTCCGGCCAGGACGGCGCGGCCGGCCAATACAACACGATGGCCATCGTCGCTCTCGCTCTCGGCGTGCTCGGCCTCGTGAGCTGCGCCCTCTTAGGCGCAGCGGCGATCCCCTGCGCCAACCAGGCCATGAGAGAGATCCAGCGAACCGGCGAGCGCGGCCGGGAACTGGCCATGGCAGGGCTCGTTCTGGGGTCGCTCGGCCTCACACTCTGGGTCGTCCTGCTGAGCGTCATGGCCGTCCTCTTCCCCTGGTAATGATCACGACCGGTTCCTGGACGTCCATGAGCAGGGACGGGTCGTCGGCGTAGAAGCGGATCGTCCGGACGTCGGCCCGTCCGCCGAGGGGCCGGACGACGCGGATCGGCTCCCGCAGCTCGACCACCACGTTCGTCTGGGACGCCACCGCCACCGCGAGCCACTCGTCCCGGACCTTGACCATGCCGCTCTCGTTGTAGTTCCGGGAGACCCGGAGCGAGGAGATCCGCGCACGCGGAACCCGAAGGTCGAAGAACGCCCCGTAGCGGATGCGCAGCTCCCCGTCCGACAGCACGTGCGGGCGGGTGACGCATGCGGCGATGACCGCCAGCACGATCAGGATCGAGTACAGATCGATCAGCAGGAAGGCCGCGCGCAGCCCGTCAGGCGCGTCGATGGCCCGCAACAGCATCTCCAAGCCCACGACCTCCACGACCATCGCGAAGAGGAACCCCGCCTGCAGGGCGAGCTGCCCGCCCGAGTACGGGACGCCGACCGCGCCCCTGGGCACACCGTGTTTGCGGCGCGCGACGAGCAGCACCAGGCTGACCATCCCCTTCGCGTCGAACGCCATGATCCTGCGCACCTTCTCTGGCACCAGCCGCCACACGCTGCGGACGGCCGTCCGCCATCCGTCAAAGCGGGCCGCAGCGCGGGCGATCTTCAGCACGCTCGCTCCTTCAGGGTCGTCACCAGCAGCTTGAAGACCTCGCGCTGCGCGGCCGGCATCTCCTCCAACCAGACGGCGTCCAGCCGCTGCCCCGCCAGCAACGCCGCCATCTCCGCCGGTATCCGGCCCGCCAGGTCCTCGGCGATCCCTGCGATGCGCGGGTCGTCCGGAGGCGCGTCCGCGATCTCGTCCAGCCGCGTGTAGATCGCGGCGACGCCCTCGCGCGCCTCCCGGGTGGTGAACGACCGCAGCATCCCGGCGAACCGGGCCCGCTCCTGCTCCCCGGCCGCGGTGTCGACGAGCGCGAGCAGTTCCCGGTCGAACTCGGCGAAGCGCGACCCGGCCGGGAGTTCCCGCAGGACGTCCGCCATCTCGGGCGACACGGCCGAGTCGGGCCGCAGCTCCGCCTCCTTGAGCAGCGCGGCCAGCCGTGTCCGCCGCGTGGCGATGGCCTCCTGCTGCCGGGCCAGGTCGGCGTCCAGTTCGAGCAGCACCTCGCGCAGGTCCCGGCCGCGCTCATCGGCCAGCACGTCCCGGATCTCGTCCAGCGACAGCCCCAGCTCCACGAGCCTGCGCACCCGCGCGAGGACGACGGCGTCCGTCAGCCGGTACTCCCGGTACCCGTTCGCGAGCCGCTCGGGTTCCGGCAGCAGCCCGAGATGGTGGTAATGCCGCACGGTCCTGGTCGACACTCCGACCAGCGCGGCGAGCTCCCCGATCCGCATGCCCTCATTACAAACGTTGACGCGACGTCAAGGTCAACCCGGCACGGGCTCCGTCCAGCCGCATGGTCACCCGCGTGACTTCACCGCCGCGCGTTTGCGGGCGCCGCGGACCGCGGCGGAGAGGGTGGCGATGTCGTAGGCGCCGACGTGGCGTCGTCCATTGATGAAGAACGTCGGGGTGCCGGAGACACCGCTCAGATCGGCCGAGTCGACGTCCTCGGCGATCCGTCCGGCACCGTTGTGGCGGCGCAGGTCGGCACGGAATCGGTCGGCGTCGAGGCCGAGGTCGCCGGCGTGGCGGACCAGGTCCTTCGGTGCCAGCTCGTCCTGGCGGTCGAGCAGCAGGTCGTGCATCTCCCAGAACCGGCCCTGCCCGGCGGCGGCCTCGGCGGCTTCGGCCGCCAGCTGCGCCTGGGGATGGATGTCGTTGAGCGGCAGGTGGCGCCACACATACCGGACGTCCCCGTGATCGGTGAGCAGTTCCCGGATGACCGATTCCGCCTGCCCGCAGTACGGGCATTCGAAGTCCCCGTACTCGACGACCGTGACCGGCGCGCGCGCTGGGCCGCGGATGTGGTCGCGGTCGGGGTCGACCGGCGCGGCCAGGTCGATGATGCTCTGCGCCGTCCCCACCATCGCGCGCAGCCGCAGTCTCGGCGGCAGGAGCGCGGTCGCGCGGACGACCACCCAGGTCACGACCGTGGCGCACAGTGCCGCTGACAGCACGCCGATCTTCGCCTCCTCCAGCCGCGCACCGGTGAAGGACAGCGTCGCGATCAGCAGGGCCACCGTGAAGCCGATACCGGCGATCGCGCCGCCCCCGCCGACCGCCGCCCACCCGACCGGTGGCCGCAGCCGCCCCCGGCTCACCCGGGTGACCAGCCACGAGGCCCCGACGATGCCGACCGGTTTCCCGGCCACGTAACCGGCCACGATGCCGAGCGTGAGCGGCGAGGTGAAGGCGCGGCCGAGGAACTCGGCGCTGATCGTGATGCCCGCGTTGGCCAGCGCGAACAGCGGCACGATCACATAGCTCGCCCACGGATGGATCACCAGCTGGAGCCGCTCGTTCGGAGAGATCGCCGCGGCCACCCCCGTCCGCGCCGACCGGGCGAACTCCGGGGTGGGCTGCTCCCGGAACAGCCTGAAGACCTCCGTGGCGCGCTCCAAATCGTCGCGCGCCGCCGGGTGGGCGTACGTCAGCAGCCCCATGACCAGGCCGACGACCACCGGCTCCACCCCCGCCGACTGGACCGCCGCCCACGCGGCGACCCCCAGCACGACGTACACCCCGATCTGCCGCACGCCGAACGCGCGGACGAGCACGGTCACGGCGAGGATGCCCGCCCCCAGCAGCAGCGGCGGCAACGCGACGTCCCCGCTATAGACGATCGCGATCACCACGAGCGCGATGACGTCGTCCACGACGGTGGCCGTGAGCAGATACGTGCGCAGCCGGACGGGGAAGGAACGTCCGACCAGCGCGAGCACCCCCAGCGCGAACGCGGTGTCGGTCGACATCGCGACGCCCCAGCCGTGCACGGCCGGCCCCCCGGCGTTGAAGGCCAGGTAGACGGCCACCGGCACGACCATCCCGCCGACGCCGGCGGCCAGCGGCAGCGCGAACCGCCGCCGGTCCCGGAGCTCCCCCATGTCGAACTCGCGGCGCGCTTCGAGCCCGACCACGAAGAAGAACACCGTCATCAGGCCGCCGTTGACCCACTCCCGCAGGTCCTGCGCCAGGCCGGCGTCCCCGAAGCGGACCGACAGCCGCGTCTCCCACACCCGCTCGTAGGAGGACGCGTCCGCGTTCGCCCAGGCCAGCGCGGCGAGCGTCGCGACCAGCAGCACGACGGCACCGCCGGTCTCGGTGCGCAGGAACTCACGGAGCGGCGTCCGCAGGTTGCGCGCCCACGCCGTCCGGTCGGCGAACGGCTGCCCCGCTCGGCCGTCGGTCACTCGCGCTCCTCGCCGGATGGCAGCTGGACGCGCAGCGAGACGGTCCCGGTGAGATCGATCCAGGCCGCGTCCGGCGTCCGGACGAAGCGCAGCACGACATGGCCGCATCCGGGGCAGCGGGCGACCAGCCCCGGCGCCCGGTCGTACACGCGCAGCCCGGCGATCGGGCCCGCGAGCCCGCAGTTGACGCACCGGCCGGTGGCCGCCGTGACGTCCACGGCGAACAACTCGCTCAGGGGCCCGGCCAGCGCGTTGCCGTCCACCCGGGGCGGGTCGTCCCGCTGGGGCATGTTCATCTCCATCAGCCTCCGCTCAGCCTCAGCCGAACCGTTCGGTCTTGATCCGCCGCGGATCGTGGCCGCGGGCGAGCAGCAGATCGGCGGCCGACTCCACGAATCCCGTCGGCCCGCAGATGAAGCAGTCGCAGTCGGCGGGACCGTCCTCGAAATCGGCCGGGGCCAGCCTTCCCGGCGGACGCGGCCAGCCTTCGGGGGCGAGCCGGGTGTAGACGTGCGTGACGTCCAGACCAGGATCGGATCGCCGCAGCTCGTCGGCGTAGTACACGTCATCGGGCGTGCGCGTGGAGTACACCAGCCAGAACCTCGCGCCGCTCCCGGCCAGCCGACGAGCGCGGATCATGGCCATCAGCGGCGCGATGCCGGAACCGCCCGCCACGAGCAGGACGTCCCGTCCCGAATCGGGCCGCCACACGAACCAGCCGCCCACCGGCCCGCGGATCTCGACCGGATCACCGACGCGAATCACGTCGGTCAGGTATGGGGACACCTCGCCGTCCGGGATCCGCTGCACGGTCAACTCGACCCGGCCAGGCGCGGAGAGCGAGTAGCTGCGCTGCGCGGTGTACCCGTCCTCGGCGGTCAGCCGCACGTCGACGTGCTGACCGGCCAGATGGCCCGGCCAGTCCGGCACGTCGAAGACCAGCGTGCGGGCGGTGCCGGTCTCCTCATTCGTCCCGGCCAGCCTCGCCACGCGCCACGCTAGTCGCCCTGATACCGCTGCTCGCGCCATGGGTCCCCGTAGTCGTGATAGCCGGCGGTCTCCCAGAAGCCCGGCTCGTTCTCGGTCAACAAGTCGATGCCCCTGACCCATTTCGCCGACTTCCAGAAATACAGGTGCGGCACCAGCAGCCGAGCCGGTCCACCGTGCTCCGGCGCCAATTCCTCGCCGCCATAACGATGGACGATCCATGCCTGCCCGTCGAGCAGATCCTCCAGCGGCAGGTTTGTGGTGTACCCGCCGTAGGAGTGGACGAGCGCGAAATCGGCCGTGGTCTCAACGTCGGCCAGCAGGACGTCCAGCGACACCCCCTGCCAATCCGTCCCCAGCTTCGACCACTTGGTGACGCAGTGGATGTCCACCCTCGGCGTCTCGGACGGAAGGTCCAGCAGGTCCTGCCACGTCCACCTGTGGCGGTGCCCGGTCTCCGTGGTGACGGTGAACTCCCACTCCTCCACCCTGACGCGCGGCGTAGGCCCCGCCGACAGCACCGGGAAGTCCTCGGTCAGATACTGCCCCGGCGGCAACTCAACCGCGGACTCGCGCCGCCGTCCATGAAACCCAGGCGAAACGATCCCCATCCCAACCCCCTCACCAAGCCACACCTGTC
>NZ_SMKY01000265.1 GCF_004349235.1 Actinomadura darangshiensis
GAGCCCGCCCCGTCCACATCCGGCTGTTCACCCTGCCCGCCGGCGAGGGCCCCGCCGAGAACGACTGAGCCGCCCGGGACGCGCGGGGGCTTACGATCTTCAGATGGGCGGTGTCTACGCGATCAGTGACCTGCACGTCGGCTTCCCGGACAACCGCGCGTTCGTGGAGGGGCTGCGGCCGCAGTCGGACGGCGACTGGCTGATCGTCGCGGGCGACGTCGCCGAGCGCTTCGCCGACGTCGAATGGACGCTCCGCACGCTCGCCGAACGGTACGCGACCGTGCTGTGGGTGCCCGGCAACCACGAGCTGTGGACCATCAAGGACGACCCGGTGCAGCTGCGCGGCGAGGCCCGCTACCGCCGGCTCGTCGGCATGTGCCGCGACCTGGGCGTGCTGACCCCGGAGGACCCGTACCCCGTCTGGGACGGCGAGGGCGGCCCCGTCACGATCGCGCCGCTGTTCATCCTGTACGACTACACCTTCCGCCCGGACGGGACGTCCACCAAGGAAGAGGCGCTGAAGGTCGCGCACGAGGCGGGCGTCGTGTGCACCGACGAGGTCTACCTGCACCCCGACCCGTACCCCACCCGCGACGCCTGGTGCGACGCCCGGATCGCCTGCACCGAGGGGCGCCTGGCCAACCTGGAACCGGGCACGCGGACGGTCCTCGTCAACCATTGGCCGCTCGTCCGCGAACCCACCCGCGTCCTGTGGTACCCGGAGTTCGCCCAGTGGTGCGGCACCGAGCGCACCGCCGACTGGCACAGCCGGTTCGGCGCCCTGTCCGTCGTGTACGGGCACCTGCACATCCCCCGGACGATCTGGACCGGGGACGTCCCGCACATCGAGGTGTCGGTCGGCTACCCGCGCGAGTGGCGCAAGCGAGGCGACGCGCCGCGCGGCCCCCGCCGCGTCCTGCCCGTCCAGGAGACGGCGTGACCGGCGCGGAGTCCTAGCGCGCCCGGCCGGGTGTCAGCGCGCCTTGCCGGGCGTGACACCGGCGGCGGCGAGCGACAGCAGCCGCCCGGCGGCCGCCGGCTCCCGCTCGGTGACCGCCGCGATCGCGGCCGCCAGCCGCAGCACGTCGGTGAACGACGCCCCGGCGGGCGCGTCCCCGGCCCGCTGCGCGCGGGCGAACAGCGCCGCGCCGGCCTCGTGCATGCCCGTCCAGGCGGGGGAGGGCTCCGGCCGCTCGTCCCGCAGCGACACCGCCGCCGAGGCGGCCATGCCGGGGAACGCCGTGACCTCCGAGATGAACGTCCGCAGCCAGGTCAGCAGGGCCTCGCCGGGCTCCGGGGAGACCGCGAGATCGCGGGCCGCCGCGGCCAGCCCCTCGTAGACCCCGGCGAGCAGGGCCTCCAGGAGGTCCTGGCGGGTGGGGAAGTGCCGGTAGAGCGTGCCGATGCCGACGCCGGCGAGCCGCGCGACGCCTTCGAGGGACGCGCCCGCCCCGTCGCGCTGGAACGTCTCCCGCGCCGCGGCGAGCAGCCGCTCGCGGTTGCGGCGCACGTCGGCGCGCACCGCCCGGGCGCGGGCCTTCGGCGTGTCGTCGCTGGTCACCTGCGTCGTCGGTCCTTCCCGGCGGTTGACGGGCCTGCGGCGATTCGAGGGGATCCGCGGCTTTGGAACGGTCCCTCGATCCTAGCCGCGGCGCGGCCGTGACCCGGTGCCGGGATGCGCCCGGACGTGCCCGCCCGGGCACGGGGCCCGCCGCGGACGTGCCGCGGCGGGCCGGACGCCGGTGGTTCAGGAGCCGGGGGAGAGCGGCAGGTAGACCCGCCCGCCCGCCGCCTTGAACTCCTCGGCCTTCGCCCGCATCCCGGCGGCGAGCGCCTCGTCCTCGGCCAGTCCGTGCTCGCCCGCGTACCGCCGGACGTCCCGCGTGATCTTCATCGAGCAGAAGTGCGGGCCGCACATCGAGCAGAAGTGCGCGGTCTTCGCCGGCGCCGCCGGCAGCGTCGCGTCATGGAACGCGCGGGCGGTGCCCGGATCCAGGGACAGGTTGAACTGGTCCTCCCACCGGAAGTCGAACCGCGCGTCCGACAGCGCGTCGTCCCACGCCTGTGCGCCCGGGTGGCCCTTGGCCAGGTCCGCGGCGTGCGCGGCGATCTTGTAGGCGATCACGCCGGCCTTGACGTCGTCGCGGTCCGGCAGCCCGAGGTGCTCCTTGGGCGTCACGTAGCAGAGCATCGCGGTGCCGTGCCAGCCGATCATCGCGGCGCCGATCGCCGAGGTGATGTGATCGTAGCCCGGCGCGATGTCGGTGGTCAGCGGCCCGAGCGTGTAGAACGGCGCCCCGTCGCACCACTCCTGCTGCAGGTCGACGTTCTCCTTGATCTTGTGCATCGGGACGTGCCCGGGTCCCTCGTTCATCACCTGGTTGCCGTACTCGGCGGCGATCCTCGTCAGCTCGCCCTGGGTGCGCAGCTCGGCGAACTGGGCCTCGTCGTTGGCGTCCGCGATCGAGCCGGGGCGCAGGCCGTCCCCGAGCGACCACGTGATGTCGTACGCGGCGAAGATCTCGCACAGCTCCCGGAAGCGGGTGTAGAGGAAGTTCTCCTCGTGGTGCGCCAGGCACCACGCCGCCATGATCGACCCGCCCCGCGACACGATCCCCGTCTTGCGCCGCGCGGTCAGCGGCACGTACGGGAGCAGCACCCCGGCGTGGACGGTCATGTAGTCCACGCCCTGCTCGGCCTGCTCGACCACCGTGTCCCGGAAGACCTCGAAGGTGAGCTCCGCCGGGTCGCCGCCGACCTTCTCGACCGCCTGGTAGAGCGGGACGGTCCCGACCGGCACCGGCGAGTTCCGCAGGATCCACTCCCGCGTCGTGTGGATGTCCTTCCCGGTCGACAGGTCCATGATCGTGTCGGCGCCCCAGCGGGTCGCCCACGTCATCTTCTCGACCTCCTCCTCGACCGACGACGCGACCGCGGAGTTGCCGATGTTCGCGTTCACCTTCACCAGGAAGTTCCGCCCGATGACCATCGGCTCGATCTCGGGGTGGTTGACGTTGGCGGGCAGCACGGCGCGCCCGGCTGCCAGCTCGTCCCGGACGAACTCCGGCGCGACGCCCTCGCGCAGCGCCGCGAACTCCATCTCCGGCGTGATCCGCCCGCGCCGCGCGTAGGCGCGCTGCGTCACCGCGCCCCCGCTCGCCCGGCGCGGCCGCCGCGGCAGGAAGTCCTCCTGGACGGGCGCCGATCCGCGCCCGTCGTCCTCCGGGCGCGCGGCCCGGCCCTCGTACGGCGCGGTGTCGCCGCGCTCGGCGATCCACGCCTCCCGCAGCGGGGGCAGCCCCGCGCGGACGTCGGTATCCTGCTCTGGGTCGGTGTACGGCCCGGACGTGTCGTACAGGACGACGGCGTCGCCGTTGGTCAGCGGCACCTCCCGCATCGGGACGCGGATCTCCGGGCGCGAGCCCTGGAGATAGGCCTTGCGGGCGGCTGGAACCACAGGTTCGGTCATGACGACTCGATCTCTCCCTACGCCGGCATTACCCGGTCAGGTTCATGCGGTCAGCGGCCGTCCCAGCCGCTATCTCAGCCCGGTTCGCCGGGCCCCCGCGATCTGTCGTGCTCGACGCTAACCCGCCGCACCCCCGTTGCCGCAACCGCGGTCCTTGGGGTACAGGGCCGCGAACGCCAGGGCGAGCGTGCGGAGCTCACCGGGCGCCGACGGCGAGCGTTCCAGCGCCATGCCGCCGGTGCCGGCCCGCAGGGCGGCCGACCTCCGTCCGTCCACGCCCGTGACGACGCACTGGCCGCCGGCCTGCAGGGCGCTGCCGAGGAGCGTGCCGCCGGCGTCGTGGAAGGACGGCTCGCTCCGGCCGTGCAGGGACCCGGCGAGCCGGCCGTCCCCGTCGCGGACGCGCACGCCGCCGCGCCCCGGCAGCCTGGACGGCCTCCTGAACACGAGCAGCACGCCGCCGTGGGGGTCGCGCACCTCGATCCGCCGGCGGCCGGAGGCGACGGCGAGCAGCGTGCCGGCGCGTTCGTCGCGGAACCGGCCCGTGCCGTCCACCAGAAGGCGGTCGGCCCTGGCCAGCGCGCCGGGCGCGGGCGGCGGCACCTCCTCGCCCCGGTCGTCGAGGACGCGCCACTCCGCGCCGAGGATGCCGGCGGCCGCGGTCCGCGCGGCCTCCAGCCGGCCGGACGGGAGGGACGCGCCGCTGAAGAGGGCGACGGCGTCGCCGTCGACCTCGGCGACCGCCTCGACGCCCGGCGCCGCCGAACGGTCGAACCAGACCGTCCAGACGGGCTCGGTGGCGGGCCACGTGATCCCGGCCGCGTCCACGGCGCTGACCGGGATCTTCACCTCCAGCGCGCCGCGGCGGAGGGCCACGCCCTTCTCGCCGATGGTCACGATGAGGCGCGTCCGGTGAATCCGGACGGCCCACAGGGCGGCGGCGAGGACGACGAGCACCCCGGCCGCGCCGTAGCGGCGGACGGGCTCGGGCACGGTGAGCACGAACACCGCGGTGATCGTCAGCGCGGCCAGCAGGAGCCGGAGCGGGCGCCGATACGCTCTCCTGCCGAGCGTCATCCGGAGATCCTGCGGGGGACCGGCGGGCGGGGGGACGGACAACGGTCAGCCCTTCGTGACGGGGTTTGCAGAACTATAGGCGGGACCGGCGCCGCGCAAGGGGGTGCGGAGCGAGAAAGATCATTCTGTCGGTGCCGGTGCCCCCGGCGGCATGCCCGCGAAACGCGGGGCGGTGCGCGGCGGTCCCGCGGCTCGGGGAAGATGGACGGGTGGTGACGCTGCCCCGGACCGATGTGACGGTGAAGGACGCTCTGCTCGCGACGCTGCTGGCGGGGATCGCGGCCGCGGTCGCGGTGCTGTGGCCGGGCGTCCGCGACCTGGACGCGCCCGGCGCGCTGCTGCTGGTGGCCGCGCACGTTCCGCTCGCGCTGATCAGGCGGTGGCCGGCCCCGGGCCTGCTGGCGCTCGTCGTCCTCGTCCTGCCCTACCACCTGGCGCAATACCAGCACCACGCGCTGGTGCCCGCCGAGGTCATCGCGCTGTTCGCCTACGCGGTGCTCGGCCGCCGGGTCCGGATCGTCCTCACCGTCGTCGCGTTCCTGCTGGCCGTGTGCGTGGTCGGGATGGCGATGCGGGCGGGCGGCGGCTCGCTGCGGGAGCAGATCGCGGTCATCGAGGCCGTGGTGTCCGTCGTGATCGCCGTGCAGGTGTGGCGGGTGCACCGGGCGCGGCTCGCGACGATCACCGAGCGGGCCGAGCGGGCCGAGCGGACCCGGGAGGAGGAGGCGCGGCGGCGGGTCGCCGAGGAGCGCCTGCGGATCGCCCGCGACCTGCACGACCTCCTCGCGCACAGCATCACGCTGATCGGCGTGCAGGCCGGCGCCGCCGCCCATCTGGTGCGCGCCGACCGCCCCATCGCCAGGGAGGAGCTGGCCGACGCGCTCGCCTCGATCGCCGGGACGTGCCGGGACGCGCGGACGGAGCTGCGCGGCACCCTCCAGGTCCTGCGCGGCACCGACGTCGCGGCGAGCGGGACGCTGCCCGGCCCGGACGGGATCGGCGACCTGGTCGAGGCGGCGCGCGGCAGCGGGATCGACGTCGCCCTGGACGACGCGAACGTGGGGACCCTGCCGCCGGAGATCGGCGTCGCGGCGTACCGGATCGTCCAGGAGGCATTGACCAACGTTGTCAAGCACGCCGCCGCGAACCATGTGACCGTGAGCCTGGCCCGGGAGGCCGGGGGCCTCGTCGTCCGGGTCTCCGACGACGGGAAGGGGCCCTCCGGCGGGACGCCCGAGGGGTTCGGCGTCCTCGGAATGATCGAGCGGGCGCGCAGCGTCGGCGGGACGCTGGACGCAGGCCGGGGCGAGGCCGGCGGGTTCGCCGTCACCGCCGTCCTCCCGCTCGCCCCGGCGCCGTCCGCGCGGTAGCGCGCGTGCCGCCACGCGCGGACGGACGCTGCCGGGGGGCTTTCAAACCCTTACCGGTAGGGTCAGGATCAAGGGACCAGGGGAGGCGAACGCGTCGGTGAGCACACTGCAGGAGGCCCCGCAGGACCGGATCATGACGGTGCCCAACGTGCTGAGCATGGCCCGGCTCGTGGGCGTCCCGCTGTTCCTGTGGCTCGTCCTCGTGGAACAGGACTGGTGGGCCCTCGGCCTGCTGGTGTTCGCGGGCCTGTCCGACTGGCTCGACGGGAAGCTGGCGCGCGCCCTCAACCAGACCAGCAGGCTGGGCATGGTGCTCGACCCGGCCGCCGACCGCCTCTACATCCTCGCCACGCTCGTCGGGCTCACCATCCGCGACATCATCCCGGTGTGGCTGGTGGCCGTGCTGGTCGCCCGCGAGGTGGCGATCCTGCCGATCGCGCCGATCGTGCGGCGGCTCGGGTACGGCGGCACGCTGCCCGTGCACTTCATCGGCAAGGCCGCGACGATGTGCCTGCTGTACGCGTTCCCGCTGCTGCTGCTCGGCGACCACGACGGCGGCGTGGCGGCCACGGCCAAGATCATCGGATGGGCCTTCGCGATCTGGGGGACGGGCCTGTACTGGTGGGCGGCCGTCCTCTACTGGGCGCAGACGCGGCAACTGGTGCTGGCCGGCCGCGGCGCGTCCCCGGCCGGCGGGCCGGACACCCCGCCCGGACCGGGTGGACGGGGTGGTCCGGGCGATCCGGGCGCGGATTCGCCGGCCGGCGACCACAAGGGAGCTGAGACACCCCGATGAAGGCCGTCGTGATGGCGGGTGGCGAGGGGACGCGGCTGCGTCCGATGACCGCCAACCAGCCCAAGCCGCTGCTGCCGCTCGTCAACCGGCCGATCATGGAGCATGTGCTGCGGCTGCTGAAGCGGCACGGGTTCGACGAGACCGTCGTCACCGTCCAGTTCCTGGCCGCGCTGATCCGCAACTACTTCGGCGACGGCGAGGAGCTCGGCATGTCGCTGAGCTACGCGACCGAGGAGGTCCCGCTCGGCACCGCCGGCAGCGTCAAGAACGCCGCGGAGGCGCTGCGCGACGACCGGTTCCTGGTGATCTCCGGCGACGCGCTCACCGACATCGACCTGACCGACATGGTGCGGTTCCACGAGGAGAACGACGCCCTCGTCACCATCGGCCTGAAGCGCGTCCCGAACCCCCTCGAGTTCGGGATCATCATCGTGGACGACGAGGGCCGCGTGCAGCGGTTCCTGGAGAAGCCCACCTGGGGCCAGGTGTTCTCCGACACCGTCAACACCGGCATCTACGTGATGGAGCCGGAGGTCCTCGGGCACGTCGCGGAGGGCGAGCCGGTCGACTGGTCCGGGGACGTCTTCCCGAAGCTGCTCGCCGAGGGCGCGCGCCTGTTCGGGTACGTGGCCGACTGCTACTGGGAGGACGTCGGCACCCACGAGAGCTACCTGAAGGCCCAGGCCGACATGCTGTCCGGGCAGGTCGGCATCGAGCTGGACGGGTTCGAGATGTCGCCGGGCGTGTGGGTCGCCGAAGGCGCCGAGGTGGACGCCGAGGCCGTTCTCAAGGGCCCGCTCTACATCGGCGACTACGCGAAGGTCGAGGCGGGCGTCGAACTGCGCGAGTACACCGTCCTCGGCAGCAACGTCGTCGTGAAGGAGGGCGCGTTCCTGCACCGCGCCATCGTGCACGACAACGTGTTCGTCGCGCCGTCCACGAACCTGCGCGGCTGCGTCGTCGGCAAGAACACCGACATCATGGCCGGCGCCCGCGTCGAGGAGGGCGCGGTCATCGGGGACGAGTGCGTCATCGAGGCCGAGGCGTACGTGTCCAGCGGGGTGAAGGTCTACCCGTTCAAGACCATCGAGGCCGGCGCGGTCGTCAACACCAGCGTGATCTGGGAGTCGCGCGGGCAGCGCAACCTGTTCGGACCGCGCGGCGTGTCCGGGCTCGTCAACGTCGAGATCACCCCGGAGCTGGCGGTGCGGCTCGCCAGCGCCTACGCGACCACGCTGAAGAAGGGGTGCACGGTCGTCACCGGCCGCGACGTCTCCCGCGCCGCCCGCACCCTGAAGCGCGCCGTGAACAGCGCGCTGACCGCCAGCGCGATCAACGTCCAGGACCTGGAGGCGACCCCGCTGACCGTCGCCCGGTTCGAGACCGGCCGCGAGGACAGCGCCGGCGGCGTGTACATCCGCACCACGCTCGGCGACCCGCAGGGCGTCGACATCCTGTTCCTGGACGCGGGCGGCGCCGACCTGTCGCAGGGTGCGCAGCGCAAGCTGGAGCGCGTCTTCGGCCGGCAGGAGTACCGGCGCGCGTTCCCCGGCGAGATCGCCGAGCTGACCTACCCGCCGCGCGTCGTGGAGACCTACACCCGCGACCTGCTGCGGCGCGTCGACATCCGCGGCGTCCGCGAGGCCGGGCTGAAGATCGTCCTGGACTGCGCGGGCGGGGTCGCCTCGCTCGTCCTGCCGAACCTGCTCGGCAAGGTCGGCGTGGAGGTCCTCACCCGCAACGCCGGGCTGGACGAGGCCAACCCGACCGAGACGCTCGCCGAGCGGATGCGCGACCTGGAGCGGCTGGGCGAGCTGGTCTCGTCGTCGCGGGCCGCGTTCGGCGTCCGGTTCGACCCGGTGGGGGAGCGGATCTCCCTGGTGGACGAGAACGGCGAGCTGGTCGGCGACGACCGCGCCCTGCTGGTGATGCTGGACCTGGTCGCGGCGGAGCGGCGCGGCGGCCGGGTCGCGCTGCCGGTGACGACGACGCGGGTCGCCGAGCAGGTGTGCCGGTTCCACGGCGTGCAGGTCGAGTGGACGTCCACGTCCCAGGACGTGCTCACCAAGACCGCCGCACGGCCCAGCGTGATCTTCGCGGGGGACGGGCGCGGCGGGTTCCTGATGCCCGAGTTCAGCGGCACCGTCGACGGGATCGCCGCGTTCGTCCGGCTCGTCGGGCTGGTCGCGCGGACGCGGCTGACCCTGTCGCAGATCGACCGCCGCATCCCGGACGCGCATCTGCTGCGCCGCTCGGTCCCGACGCCGTGGGCGGCGAAGGGCAGCGTGATGCGGCACGTCGTGGAGGCCGCCGCGGGCCGCACGATCGACACCACCGACGGCGTCCGCGTGGTGGAGGGCGACGGCCGCTGGGTCCTCGTCCTGCCCGACCCGGCGGAGGCCGTCACCCACCTGTGGGCGGAGGGGCCGGACGCCGACGCGGCGCAGGAGCTGCTGGAGGAATGGGCCGCCGTGGTCGAGCGCGCCGGCTCCTGAACCGGCCGGCCGGCGTGCGGGCGGTCAGCAGCGTTCGCGGGGCTTGAGGCCGGCCGCGTCCGGCTCGCGGTCGCCGTACACGGTGTCGAGGAACTCGATGAGGTGATCCACGTCCGCGACGTTGGAGACGAGGCCGAGGGACGCCCGGACCGCGCCGCCGCTGGGCAGGCCCAGGACGCCCAGGTAGTCGTCGAGGGTGCGCATCCGCCGGTTCGCGGTGCTGCGCAGGGCGTGCTCGGAGATCTCGAACGCGCCCTCGCCGGCGCCCGGGTTGCAGAAGCAGCCCGTCCGGACGGAGATGCCGGCGGCGGCGCTGTCGCGGGCCACGATCCGCTCGTCCACGATCCCGCCGCGCGGGTCCAGGACGTTGAACGCCACCGTGCCGCCGCGCCCGCCGGTGCCCTCCGGCCCGTACAGCCGGATCATGGGGGAGCCGCCGGAGTGCCGCAGCCCCGCGAGCCGGCGCAGGAGCAGGGACGTCAGGCAGCCGACGCGGCGGTGGACGAGGTCCATGCCGATGTCCTCGACCCAGCGGACGCCGAACTCCACGTCGGGGATGGACAGGAAGTTCAGCGTGCCGTCCTCGAACGCCGTCTCGTCGGGCGCGAGGACGTGCCAGCCGCCGAGCGCGCTGACCGCCTGGATCGTCCCGCCCGAGAACCAGGGGCGCCGCAGCCGGGCGAGGGCCTCGCGGCGCGCGACGAGGCTGCCGACGCCGGTCGGGTAGCCGAACACCTTGTACCAGCTGACCGGGACGAAGTCGGGGTGGACGCGGCTCAGGTCGAGGCGGTTCGCCGGGACGAACGCCGCCGCGTCCAGCAGCACGTCGTAGCCGCGGTCATGAGCGAGGCCGACCCAGCTCAGCGGATGCTGGACGCCGCTGAAGTTGCTCTGCGCGGGGAACACGAGCAGGCCCCGGCCGCCGCCCAGCGCCGCGTCGACCTCCGCCTGCCGTACCCGAAGGCCGGGGCTCCGGACGGGCACGTGCACGACCTCGGCGCCGCGCGCCCTCGCGAACTCCCTGATCCCGTTCACGGAGTTGTGGTTGTCGCCGGTGAGGACGAGCCGGCCGCCCCCTTCGAACGGGTACGCCTCGCCGACGAGCCGGCACGCGCCGCTGGCGTTCGGCGTGAACACGACGGCGTACTCGTCCGGCGAGGCGTTGAAGAAGGCCAGGATCGCCTCCCGCGCCCGCTCGACGAGGCGTGTGGACGCGCTGGACGTCGGGTTCTCCGAGTGCGGGTTGCCGTAGCAGCCGCCGAGCAGCCGGTCGGTGTGCGCGCGGATCTGGGCCGCGGCGGCGACGCCGGAGCCGGTGTAGTCGAGGTAGGTGTGCGCGTCGAGGTGGCGGTACTCGGTGGCGCGGAGTTCGTCCAGCCGCCGCGTCTCCGCGTAACCGGGCATGACGTCAACCCAGAAATCGGCAGAAGCGTTCATTTTGCACCCCCGCTTACATAAGGCCCGCTTCCCGAAGTAACGGTCCAAAATTCTCAAAGCGGACGCAAGGTACTTCTGGGGCCATAATTGGACGAGGGAGGGATGTTTCTATGTCCTGCGGGTGAGGACCAGGCACGTTCCCGCGAGGAACAGCACCGCGAACCCGCCCAGCAGCGCCCAGTCGGCCGCCACGGCGCGCGAGAACGTGCCGCCGTACGAGGCGAGCAGCGGCGGGCCGAGGGGCGACCGCCCGGTGGCCCAGAGCCGGTCCACGCCGAGGCTGTGCCCGAGCCCCTCGAACGCCCACCGGTTGGACATGGCGTAGCTGAGCCACCGTCCGGGCGCCGCCATCACCGGGACGGGCAGGATCGCGCCGACGAACAGCACCTGCGGGAAGCACAGCATCGGCAGCGCCATCGTGGCCTGCGCCGGATCGGTGACCGCCGCCGACACCAGGAGGCCCAGCGCCAGCGCCGCCAGCGAGCACAGCAGCAGCGTGACGAACAGCTCCCCGTAGGTGCCCCACCCCATCGCGGGCAGCCGGTCCAGCGCCCGCAGCACGCCGAGCATCAGCGCGTCCACCACGGCCAGCAGCGGCAGCAGCACGGCCGCCTTCGCCAGCACGTACGGGCCGATGCGCAGACCGGTGAGCCGCTCCCTGCGCAGCACGGGCAGCTCGGTGCAGATCTGCAGCAGCCCGTAGGTGAGGCCGAAGAAGAACCCGCCGAACGCGATCCAGAACAGGATCATCACCGTCGCGCCGGGGCTCGGTGACTCCGGAGAGAACGCCCCGGGCCGGAACAGGACCGCGAACATCGCCAGCACCATGAGCGGCGACCCGGCCAGCACGGCGAGCGTCAGCCGGTTCCGGGTCAGCAGGTCGAGGCTGCGCCGGGTGAGCAATGCCCACTGCCGGACCGCGCCGATCCCCGGCCCCGCCGCCGGCGCCGCCTTGCCGAACCTGCCCTCCCAGTCGTGCTCGTCCGGCTCGGCCAGGCGCAGGTAGATGTCCTCGATGCCGTCGACCTGGAACTTCTCGCGCGCCTCGGCCGGCTCCCCGTAGAACGCCAGCCCCCCGTCCCCGGTCAGGACGGCGACGCGGTCGCAGACCGCGACGTCCGGCGGGTGATGCGTCGTCAGGACCACCGTCGTCCCCGAATCGGCGAGCCCGCGCAGCAGCCGCATCAGGTCCGCGGCCGTCGCCGGATCCAGCCCCGACGTCGGCTCGTCCAGGAAGAACACCCGCGGGCGCGTCAGCAGCTCGACCGCGATGCTCGCCCGCTTGCGCTCACCGCCGCTCAGCGCCCCGACGCGCTGGCCCGCCCGCCCGGTGAGCGCGAGCGCCTCCAGCACGTCGTCCACGGCCCGCTCCGCGCGCTCCGGCGGTGTCCCCGCCGGCAGCCGCAGGCCCGCCGCGTACCGGAGGGTGCGCCGCAACGGCATCTCCCTGTGGACGATGTCGTCCTGCGGGACGTACCCCAGCGACCCGGCGCCGCCGTCGTACCGGACCTCGCCCTCCGCCGGCGGCCGGACGCCCGCGATCGCGTCCAGCAGCGTGGTCTTGCCCGCCCCGCTCCCGCCGATGATCGCGACGAGGTCGCCGCACCCGATCGACAGCGACACGTCCCGCAG
>NZ_SMKY01000266.1 GCF_004349235.1 Actinomadura darangshiensis
GGACGCGAAGGGCCTCTTCGAGGTGCCGGACGGGCTGGCGCTCGATGATGCGGTTGCGCTGCTGGCCGACGGACGGACGGCGACCATGATGCTGCGAGCCGCTCAACCGCGTGAGGGCGAGCGCGTCCTGGTGGAGGCGGCCGCAGGGGGTGTCGGGACGCTTCTCGTCCAGTTGGCGAAGGCGAGCGGCGCCACCGTCGTCGCGGCGGCCGGGGGTGAGAAGACCGAGGTGCCGATGCGGCTCGGGGCCGACGAGGCGGTCGACTACAGCCGGCCGGGGTGGGCGGGGAAGGTCGAGAAGGTCGACGTCGTCTTCGACGGGATCGGCGGGGACGTGGCCCGTGAGGCGTTCGCCCTGCTCCGGCAGGGCGGGCGAATGGTCAGCTTCGGGCTCGCCAGCGGCGAATGGGCGAACATCTCCGAGGAGGACGCGCAAGCGCGAGGCGTGACGCTCGTCGGTCCGAAGGCCACGCCCGAGGAGCTGCGCGAGTTCACCGAGAGCGCGCTCGCCGCGGCGGCGCAGGGGCGGCTCAAGCCGCTGGTCGGGCAGCGTTTCCCGCTCGACGATGCCGCCGAGGCGCATGCGGCGATCCAGTCGCGCCGTACGGTCGGAAAGACTCTTCTGGAGGTCAGCCGACCTTCTTGAGGAAGGCCGTCAGCGAACGCTCGTAGGCGGCCGGGTCGATGTTCCAGGCTTCGGTGTGGTCGCCCGGCGTGGTGATGTGCGTGACCATGCCGGGCGGCGCCGTCCGGGCGAAGGCGAAGGCGGGCCGGTTGGCGACGGTGGCGTCGTCGCGGGTGGTGAAGAGGAGCGTCGGTGTCCGCAGGTGGGGTGCGTAGGGGCGCTGGTCGAAGTCGGACAGCTCGATGCCGATGCGCCACTGCAGGACGTGCTTGGCCACGCCCGTCATGAAGCGGGGCAGATGGCGGGCGTCGCCCTGCTTGTCGAGGGTCGCGCTCCAGTCCATGACGGGGGAGTCGAGGACGACCCCACGGACGAACGACGGATCCTTGCGCAACGTCGTCATCACCATGGCACCGCCCATGGACCATCCGTAGAGGACGACACCGGTCGCGCCGTGTGCGCGTGCGTAGCCCATGGCGGAGACCACGTCCTGCCATTCGGTGTCGCCGAGATGGTTCTTCCGGTCGTCGGACGGAGGCGCGCCCACGTCGTTCCTGTAGGCGATGGACATCATCGGTAGCCCCAGCCCATGCACGGCCCGCATGGCGCGAAACGTCTCGGCCTTGTCCGCGTTCCGCCCGTGAATACCGATGACCCATGTGCCCTTGGAGGACGTCCCAGGCAAGAGCCACGCCGGCATGGGCCCGACCTTGGACGGATACGTGACGTCCTGGAAAGGCAGTCCGAGAGCCGTTTTCGGGTCGCCGTCGTAGACCCAGTGGTCGACCGTCGCCGGGGTGTCCTTCTCCAGGGTGCCCTCCACCATGGACGACACCTTCCGCACCACATGGGAATCGTCCCCGCCGACGACGGGGCCCAGCAGAGCGCGCCCGTTCTCCCAGACCAGTGCCCACGTCCCGGAACGTTCCGATATCGGTTCGCGGGACAGTGTGACCGTGCCGTTCCCCACGTCCTCGATGGTGAGCGGGTATTCGGCGGAGTGGTCGACCTCGATGGCGACGCCGGCGAAGTACCAGCCGATCCCGCCGACGACCGCGCACAGCAGCACGGTGACCGCGAGGGCCGCCGCCATCAGCCGGCGGGGACGGGGGCGACGCCGGTGGCGCGGCGTTTCCGGCGATGCCGGGGCGGATGACTCTGGAGCTGCGGTCGACACGACATCGAAATTAGCGTCTCTGATCAGCTGAGGATCCGTAGTCATGTTGCGTGTGGCGACTAAGTGGATCGGCCCATCGTGGTGGGGTGGCGTGGGCGTGCAGGTGGAATCCTGCACCCAATGCCGCCCCTCGCGGCGTGTGCCGCGGCCGGGCGGGTGTGCTGATCGTGGTAACGCCCTGGTACCCGCGGTGGGCCGCCCGGGGCAGCTGCCCTGGTGCGGCCGTCGGGGCCTTGGGTGCGTGTCCCTCCGGACGCTGGCCTGCCTGTCCCGCCTGGCGTGCGGGGTGCGGGTTGGTGGAGGGGACCCCGCGTCGCCTGGGCACGGGGCGGGTGGTGACAGAAGGCTTGTCCAGCTCGTTCCGGGCTCTGGCGCCGGTCTTGGACCGGTCACTCCGCACCGGCGCGGTATCCGCGGCAGGTGCGGGAGCGATCACTGCGCGGGTTTCGAACTTGTGGATGACCCGGTGGATGGTCATCTTTCCAGTGGTGCGGTCGGTGCTGGTGGTGGTCTGGTGGGTGAGGCCGCGAGCGGCGATGCGCCGCCACGCCCCATGGTCGCGGTCACCCTGCCACCCGCAGCGGGGGTTGGAGCAGCGGGCCCATTTCCAACCCCTGTCGTTCGGCCGGTCGGGGGCGGCGCAATGCTTGAGGGGGACGAGGCAGCCGGGGCACAGCCGGGAGGTGTTGTGGGCCGGGACGGCGACCACCGCGATCCCTGTTCCGGCGGCCAGGTGCCGCATCCACGCCACGACCTGTCCGCGCACCGTTTGGGACATACGGGTGTTGTGGGTACGGCCCTGGCCGGTGGCCTCCATCGAGCGCAGGTCTTCCAGGTAGATGACGGTGGCGTCGGCTGCGAGTGCCTGGTCGACCGCCCATCGGGCCGCCTGCTTGGCCAGGGCGTTGTTCAACTCCGACCGCTTGGCGGAGATCCGTTGTTTCTCGGTGCTCAACCGGGCGTGCCGCGCTGCTAGAAGCCCGCTCTCACACGCTGTTCCTAACCCGTGCTCCTTCCTGCTGCCGGTGTCGCTTGCGTCCCGGCGGTCGACTTCGCCAGGGCGGAGGGCAAGGCGTTGGTATTGGTCGAGTTTGGCGTGAATATGTTCGGACTCACGGCGAAGCCGGTCCCGTTTGCCCAGTATCCCGGTGGCGCGGAACATGGCGCCGGCTCCCGAGGTGGTGATGATGCCGTCGTCGTGGAGTCGGCATGCCCCGGCCGACAACAGGGTGTTCAAGCCCCAGTCCACGCCGAGGGCGATGGTATGGCCGGTGCGCCGGGCGGCGGGGACGGCGTGGGTGAAGGACAGGTCGGCCCGCACTCGGGCGCCCTGGGGACGCAGAGTGGGCAGGTGTAGCACCGCGCGGGTCGGAACCGTGGGCGGCAGCGTGATCGGGCAGGCTACCCACGACCAGTCGCGGTAGGCGCGGGGGTCGGGCCGGGTCGGCAGTTGCAGGCGCAGCACCACCCGGGCGGGGTCGGCGTCGTGGCGTTCGATGGTGGCCTGCTGCCGGTCGACCGCCGCCAAGATCAGCATCTTGGCGGCGCGGGGCGGCTTTTCCAGGTCGAAAACCCCGGTTGGGAGACGGCCGTGCTCGGCCAGGAAGGCGTCGATCTGCCGGGTGCGGGCCTTGATGAGGTTACTGGGCAGGGACCGGCCGTCCGGCACCGCGTCTCGGACGGCATCCCACTCCTCTGGGGTGCGTTTGCCGGGGTTGGCGGGCCAGGCCGCGAGGATCCCGGCGATCACCCCGGCCCGGTGTTCGGCCCCACGCAGGGTGCGTCCGGCCTGCTCCTGCGCCATCCGCACGATCCGGTCATTGACCTTTACCTCTCCTGGGACGGCATCGTCGGGTAGTGCCCAGCCCAAGCGCCGCAGCGCCATCCACGCATG
Source organism: Actinomadura darangshiensis (assembly GCF_004349235.1). Lineage (GTDB taxonomy): Bacteria > Actinomycetota > Actinomycetes > Streptosporangiales > Streptosporangiaceae > Spirillospora > Spirillospora darangshiensis. Next base: position 3,697 of record NZ_SMKY01000266.1, read on the forward strand.
CGACGGTAGCGGCCGCCCGTCCGGCCCCGCCCCACCAGCCAGCACACTCACGTCGGCGGCGTTCCAATGCTCGCACAGCAACCGTGCGGCCATGCCCGCGGCCAGGTCCGCCGCCCACCCCACTCTGACCGCCAGCACCGACGCCGTCAGCGCCTCGCCGTTCGACTCCTCCACCCCGCCGCGCAGCGCCACCCGCGCACACGCCACATTGCAAGTCTCCCCCTCGCCCAGCGGTAGCTTCCGGCGCACGAGCTGACTAGTCCTTCCCGGGTGAAGTGGCCGGTGGCGAGCAGCCCCGGAGCAAGTCGAACACCTGTTCGTCGTGGCCACATTAGCCACGCAGGCTTCACCGTGCACCCCGCCACGCCAAGCCATACCAACCACCAAGGACCGCCAAGGAAAGTCGTGATTCTCCCGCGAGCGTCGCGAACGGGCGGGCCACTCCGCAATAGGTGGATTCGTGCGGTTAATCTGCCGAGCAGGTGCCATTGGGGGAGCCACCGGGACGGAGGGACGTGGCCGTGACGGGGCGAAGCGACCGCATCGCGGAACTCGAACGCCAGGTCGCCGAGGCGGCGCGGCGGCTCGCGCCGCCCGGATGGTGCCGCATCGACCTGCGCTGCCTCGCGACCGTCGCCGTCAACGATGTCTCCTTGACCGTGCTGACCGGCGACGGCGGGGCGGCGCCCGTCGGGTCCGTCCCGGAGGAGCTGACCGGCCTGCTGCTGGATCTGCGCCGCGCGCACTACCTGTCGGAGCGGGGCTCCTGGTTCTCGATGGCCGCGATCATCGAGGCCGGGTCCGTGTCGCCGCACTACAACCACGACTTCGACCCGCTGTGGGAGCCGCCGATCCCGGTGGACTGCTGGCGCCGCGACCAGATCGTCCTGCCGCGGGACGGCGCGAGCGTGCCCGGCTGGTTGCGCGACCGCCTGGAGGGCCGCGAGCCCGCGGAAGACCTCGCCGCCTCCGGTCCGATGAATCCCGTCGAGCAGATGGAGCTGCTGTCGAACCAGGTCGCGCTGTGTGTCGCCGACCAGGCGCCGCCGCTGTGGGAGAAGGTCTCTGGGCATTACCAGGCTGTCGGCGGGCACGTCGAGTTCCCCGCGATGACGTGTCGCCTCGCCGACGGCAGCACGACCGCCTGGACGGCGCCGGCGGCGGTCCGAGGGCTCCTCGACCGGCTCCGTGCGGGGACGCACGCCTTCCAGGGCTCCACCTGGTACCGGATCGACTTCGAGGTCGCCTACGTGGACGGGGAGGTCCGCTGCCGCGCGAGCTTCACCAACGATGACGAGCCGGAGTGGGACACGGAGCCGTCCGCCGACGACGTCCGGCGCGAGCTGGAAAGGTTCCCGTGCGACGACGTGCCCGGGTGGATGACGCGGCGGCTCGGGCCGCCTCCGCAGTCGGTGACGGTCGTCGACACGCCGCAGCGGACGGGGCTGCGGCGGGCGAAGATCTTCGACCATGCGGGCCCGGACGGCGGACGTCCCGGCGTGTCGCGTCCGTCCGTCCCGCCGGGCGAGACAGGCCGCGTCGCCGGCTACCTGCGGGAGGCGCCGACCGTCATGGCCGCCCGCTCGAACGCCCCCGACCGGCTCGACCCGTCGCGGGGGAAGTCCGTGCCGCTGACGTTCCACACCGATGGGACGTGGGTGTGGTCGGCCGCCGTGGCCTATTACTTGACCGAACACGATGTCCCGCCAGAGGCCGACCTGGTGGCGCACATAAGGGCCAATGGGTTCCGGGTCCCCGCTGTGGACGACGACATCATGGATGCCGCGAACGCGGCCGTCACCGGACGCGCCACCCCTGAGCCGGCGGAGCCCGACTGGGTGAAGCGGCTCCAGCACCGCTTGGATCAGCTCCGCGTCGACCGCGCCGCGTACCGCATCAACGACGTGGCGGAGGGCGTCTGGTGCCTCATGCCCCGGGACAGCGGCTGGACGGTCTTCCAGATGAGGGATGGTGAGCGGCGCAAGGAGGTCGCTTTCGACGACGCAGAAGAGGCGTCCGTACATCTGCTAGGGCGACTTCTCCTTGACCCACGCCACAGCGTCCAGGACGGCCTGTTCGAGCCGCTCCAGGGCGAGCCCCCGCTCTCCCTACTGCGCGACCGTCACGTAATGGAACTCGCGGCAGGAACGGAGGTCGACCGCTATGGCGCCCCAGACGGCAACGTTACGTACGCAGCCCGCACCCCGTACTCGCAGAGGTCGCTGCCCCACGACTGGCAGGACCGCCCGTATCACCTCTACCGGTTGCAGCGGCCCATGGAGACGCTGACCGGAACGGCCGTCTCGTGGTTCGGGCAACCCGGCGGCGGGACGGCGCACGTGTTCCGCCGGTCCATCGCCGACCTGCTCGCGGACGGCGGCCTCATCGAGCTCTGACTACGCGCCGCCGATCGCGGAGACCAGGCCCAGCGCCAGCACCAGGTCCAGGTGGATGAACGTCTCCAGTTTGGCGCCCGGCGGCACGTCCGGGTCGGCGGCAAGCCGGTCGAGGACGGCGAGCGCGGCGGGGGAGTCCAGGTCGTCGGCCAGCGCGGCCTCGGCCTCGGACGCGTACGCGCGGTTGATCGGACGTCCCGGCGACGTCGCCCATTCGGCGACCATGCCGCGCCACGCGGCCAGCCGCTCCCCGGCGGCCGACGAGCGCGCCGCCGTCAACTCCAGCGGCTCCCGGTAATGCACTTCCAGCATCGCCAGGCGCGCGGCCAGCGGGTCAGGCGAAGCCCCCGTCTCCTGCGGCACGACCAGGCACAGGGCATCCGCATCGGCCGCACCCGACACGTACACATCGGCGTCGGGGAGGGAACCGTCCTCGAACGGCTGGACGCTGTAGTCGTCCAGGTCGCCTGCGGTGAGCCCGGTCCCCGCGGCGCGCACTTGGCGCCCGGCCCGCCCCGCGACCCGCCGCAGCAGATCGGCGACGACCGGACGGCGATACCCGGCACCGTCCAGCAACTGGACGCGGAGCCCGCGCCCCGGCGGCAGCGCCTCCGCCGTCCCCGTCCGATGGTCGTAGAGCCGCAGCATGCCTCCCACCCTAGGCCGGGACTACAGCGGCCGGTCGGAGGCCAGCGGCCCGAACGGCGTCGGCGCGGCGCCGTCCGACCGCCGGACGGCCGCGAACCGCAGCCGCACGTAGTCGGCGACCCAGCCGGACTCGCGGCGCAGCGCGGGCGCGGCCAGGTCGTTCACCCGGTCGAGGAGCGGGTCGACCAGCTCCGGCGGGACGTCGGCGAGGGCGCGGGCCGCGTAGGCGCGGACCCAGTCGGCGGCGCCGTTCGGCCCCTCGGTCATCCGGGTCGGGCGCTCGGCGTGCTCCAGCAGCCGCAGCGTGAACCCGGCCTCCTCCAGCTTGGCCGCGTACTCGGCCGGCGACGGGAAGTACCAGGGCAGCTCGGGCTCGCCCAGCCCGAACACCCGCCACGCCGTCTGCATGGCGACGATCAGCTCGGCGCAGTTGCCGGCGCCGCCCAGCTCGCCGACGAACCGGCCGCCGGGACGCAGCGCCGCGTGCACGCGGCCGATCACCGCGTCGGGGTCGCGGGTCATCCAGTGCAGGGCGGCGTTCGAGGCGACCGCGTCGAAGGAGTCGCCGACGGTGAAGTCGTGGGCGTCGCCCACGATGAACGACAGCCCCGGCTGCATGGCGGTCGCCTGCGCGACCATGTCGGGGCTGCCGTCGATGCCCAGCACCTCGGCGCCCCGTTCGGCGATCTCCGCGCTGAACGCGCCGGTGCCGCAGCCGAGGTCGATGACCCGTTCGCCGGGCTGCGGATCGAGCAGGTCGACCAAGGGGGCACCGTGCGCGGAGACATACCCGAAGGCGGAGTCGTACGTCGTCACGGCCCAATTCACTGTCATAATTTATCGGACAATGCGCCAACAGGAGGTGGCCTTGCAGTGGCGGACGTCACGTCCGAGGTCCGCGTCGTGGGTGCCGAGGGGCCGGACGGCCTGACCTTGCGCACCCTGGGCCTGGCCGCCCGCGATCTGCCGGAACTGCGCGCGGACGGGGTTCCGCCGTATCTGGGGCAGGGCTGGGCGCGCGTCCTCGCCGAACTCGCCAAGCGCCTCGCGGCCGCCGGCGGAATCCCGGACGAGCCGCTGCCCGGAATTGAGATCCGTCTCACACCGGCCGGCGACGGGACGCTCGCGCCCGTCCCGCCGGACGACCGGGACCTCGCCGCGTGGCGCCGCGACGTCGTGCTCCGGCTCTTTCCCGAGGCCCGCACTTGAGATCCGTTCTAGAATCGGATTCTCCAAGGCCGGGAGAAGGGTGCGCAGGGTGCCGTACGCAGAGATCGAGTACGAGGTCCGGGACGGGATCGCGACCGTCACGCTGAACCGTCCGCACAAGATGAACGCCTACACGTTCACCATGCGCAACGAGATGCTCGACGTCTTCGACCGCATCGACGCCGACGACGACGTCCGCGTGGTCGTGGTCACCGGCGCGGGGCGGGCGTTCTGCGCGGGCGCCGACCTGAGCGGCGGCGGCGACACCTTCGACAAGGAGCGGTCGAAGGACATGTTCGCCGGCGAGGACGACATCCTGGAGGACGGCACGCCGCGCGACGGCGGCGGCACGGTCGCGCTCCGCATCGCCCGCTGCCTGAAGCCCGTCATCGGCGCGTTCAACGGCGCCGCGGTCGGCGTCGGCGTCACCATGACCCTCCCGATGGACGTCCGGCTGGCCAGCGAGAAGGCCAGGTTCGGGTTCGTGTTCGCGCGCCGCGGCATCGTCACCGAGGCCGCGTCCAGCTGGTTCCTGCCGCGCATCGTCGGCATCGCGCAGGCGATGGAGTGGGCCGCGACCGGCCGCGTCTTCGACGCCCAGGAGGCCCTCGACGGCCGCCTCGTCTCCCGCGTCTACGCGCCGGACGAGCTGCTCCCCGCCGCCTACGCGCTCGCCGCCGAGATCGCGGGCGGCACGTCCGCGGTCTCCGTCGCCGCGATCCGCCGGCTCATGTGGTCGGGCCTGTCCGCCCCGTCCCCGTGGGACTCGCACATCGCCGACTCCCGCCTCATGGCCGCGCTCGGCGGCGGTGCCGACGCCATCGAGGGCGTCTCGTCCTTCCTGGACAAGCGCGACGCGGACTTCCCGATGCGCGTCAGCAAGGACCTCCCGCCCGAGGTTCCGGACTGGCCCGTCCGGTAGAGGGGACCCCGGCGTCCGGCCGCGCGGAGGGCGTTTGCATGATGGAGGAGCGCCCCCCGTGCGGACAAAGGACGATCTTGATTTTCCGGACCTTGGTGATGTGTGTCGCCACTGTGACGGAGGGTATGAGCCGCCCGAGGCAACACGTTTCGGGGGTGCGTGGTGCGAACTACGAAATACGCCATCATCGGGGTCGGAGTCCTGCTCGCGGCGGGATGCAGCCACGCGGAGCGGCACGCCCGGACCGCCGGGCAGCACGCCACGCTGGGACGCAAGGCGCAGGCGACGCCGAGCCCGGCGCCGCCGCCGGCCAGGAAGATCGACTGCGACCGGGTGAAGTGCGTCGCGCTGACGTTCGACGACGGGCCCGGCCCGTACACGGCGCGGCTGCTCGACACGCTCAAGAAGGATGGCGTGCGCGCCACATTCTTCATGCTCGGCGAGAACGTCGGCGCCCACCGCGACGTGGTGAGGCGGATGGCGCTGGAGGGCCAGGAGGTCGCCAACCACAGCTGGTCGCACCCGGACCTGACCACGCTCTCGACCGCAGAGGTGCGGTCCCAGATCCAGCGGACGCAGAAGGTCATCAAGGACGCGTCCGGGATGGCGCCCACGCTGGTGCGGCCGCCCTACGGGTCCACGAACAAGCGGGTCGGGCACGCCGTGGGAATGCCGCTGATCCTCTGGAGCGTCGACACGCTCGACTGGCGCTACCGCAACGTCACCCGCGACACGCGGGTCGGGATCAAGGACCCGGAGGCCGGCGGCATCGTGCTGTTCCACGACATCCACAAGCCGAGCGTCGACTCCATCCCGAAGGTGGTGGAGGGGCTGAAGAAGCGCGGCTTCACGTTCGTCACCGTGTCGGAGCTGTTCGGCGGCGAGCGCCTCACGGGCGGCCAGACCTATACCGAGCGCGTCACGAAGCCCGCGCAGGTCAACGCCAACCCGCCACCCTCCGGATCGCCCGCCGGATCACCCGCCGGCCCGACGCCCGGGAGCACGGCGCCCGGGAGTACCGCTCCCGCGAGCCCGGCTCCCACGAGCCCGGGACCGGTCAGCCCGGGACCCGTCGGCCCGAGCCCGGCGAGTTCGGCCGGCTAGCCGTCCTCCCGGCGGGGACGGCGCCGGGGCGGCGGCTGCGGCGGGACGACCTTCGCCGCGACCATGATCGCCTCGGGCACCTCGACGAGTTCGCCGTCGCGGCGGCGCACCGTGAGCGCCCCGCCGGACCAGGATTCGAGCACGCCCACGACGTCGCTGTACTCTCCCGTTGGCAGACGCCGGCGCAGCGAGATCCGCTGACCCACGTCCGCGTGACTGATGGACACCACCAGGCGTGCGGCGAAGCGGCCGGACATGTGAGGACCCCCATGTCGAATCGGGTGCGCCGGGGCGGCCATACTATTCACAGCGAGCTTGCGGCGACCCGTGACGTGCGGCGGGGCCGGATATCCGAGAGGAGTCACTGACGTGACCTACGTCATTGCGCAGCCCTGCGTGGACCTGCTCGACAAGGCATGCATCGAGGAGTGCCCGGTCGACTGCATCTACGAGGGCAAGCGCATGCTGTACATCCACCCGGACGAGTGCGTGGACTGCGGTGCGTGCGAGCCGGTCTGCCCGGTTGAGGCGATCTACTACGAGGACGACACGCCTGACCAGTGGAAGGACTTCTACAAGGCCAACGTGGAGTTCTTCGACGACCTAGGCTCGCCCGGCGGCGCGTCCAAGGTGGGCAAGATCGACAAGGACCACCCGCTCGTGGCGGCGCTGCCGCCGCAGAGCCAGGAAGACTGACGGGTGACCGCAGCGAAGCGAGGATCGCCCGTCAGTCCCCTTCGGGGGTCTGGGGGTCGCCCCCCAGACGGACACTGAGCGGGTAGGTCCGGGAGCGCTCCACGCGGGGCGCGGAGCCCTGGGCCGCCTGCGTCGAAAACGGGCCGTGGTCGTCGGACGACCACGGCCCGGCGGGTTTGCGAAGGAGGAGTTGGGGTCTTGTTCACGTTGCCGGACTTCCCGTGGGATCGGCTCGCGCCCTACAAGGAGCGGGCGCTCGCGCACCCGGACGGCATCGCCGACCTGTCGGTCGGCACGCCCGTGGACCCCACTCCCGAGCCGATCCGGGAGGCGCTGGCGGGCGCGTCCGACGCCCCCGGCTACCCGCAGACCTACGGGACGCCGCAGCTCCGCGAGGCGGTCGCGGGCTGGCTGCGCCGCCGCGCCGGCGTGTCCGGCGCCGACCCGGACGCGGTGCTCCCCGTCATCGGCACCAAGGAGCTGGTCGCCTGGATGCCGACGCTCCTCGGCGCCGGCCCCGGCGACAAGGTCGTCTTCCCGGAACTGGCCTACCCGACCTACGACGTGGGCGCGCGGCTGGCCCGTGCGACGCCCGTGGCGACCGACGGGCTGCTGTCGCTCGGCCCGGTCAACCCGAAGATCGTGTGGGTGAACTCGCCGTCCAACCCGACGGGCAAGGTGCTGCCCGCCGAGCATCTGCGCAAGGTCGTCGCGTGGGCGCGCGGGCGCGGCGCGGTCGTCGTCAGCGACGAGTGCTACCTGGAGTTCGGCTGGGACGAGGACAGGCCGCCCGTCTCGGTCCTGCACCCCGACGTGTGCGAGGGCTCCCACGAGGGCCTGCTCGCGGTCAACTCGCTGTCCAAGCGCTCCAACATGGCGGGCTACCGCGCCGGGTTCGTGACCGGCGACCCCGCCCTCGTCAAGCGGCTGCTGGAGGTCCGCAAGCACGCCGGGATGATCGTCCCGGCGCCGGTGCAGGCCGCGATGACCGTCGCGTTCGGCGACGACGCGCACGTGGACGAGCAGCGCGCCCGGTACGCGCGGCGCCGCGCCGTCCTGCGGGAGGCGTTCGAGCGGCACGGCTTCCGCGTCGACCACTCCGAGGCGTCCCTGTACCTGTGGGCCACGCGGGACGAGCCGTGCTGGGACACCGTCGGCCATCTGGCGTCCCTGGGCATCCTCGTCGGCCCCGGCGAGTTCTACGGCCCGGCCGGCGCCCGGCATGTCCGGATCGCGTTCACCGCGACCGACGACCGCGTCGCGGCCGCCGCCGCGCGCCTCTGAGCGCACCCGGTCAGTCCCTCGTCCGGTCCCGGACGCGGCCTGCGTGAAATCCGACGTTCTCCCATGAAACCGACGGTTCATCTAATACGTCTGACCGCGGTATGGGCATGAGAGGCCACAGTCGGTAGGATCCCGCAGGTCTCTCCCCGGATGTGGACGAATCGATGGAGGTGTCCGTGGGCAAAGCGGCAATAGTGATCCTTCTGGTGCTGATCCTGGCCGCCTTGGTCGTGCTCATCGCCGTCCTGCTGCGGCGGCGTTCGAGCGGTTCGGCCGCGGCCCCGGCGCCCGCCGCCCCGCACG
>NZ_SMKY01000267.1 GCF_004349235.1 Actinomadura darangshiensis
GCCGCCGCCGCCGAAGCCGCCGCCACCGCCGCCGCCCTGCCGCTGGGTCTTGTTGACCTTGGCGGTGGCGTTGCGCAGCGACGGGCCGACCTCGTCGACCTCGATCTCGAAGACGGTGCGCTTCTCACCCTCGCGGGTCTCGTAGGAGCGCTGCTTGAGACGTCCCTGCACGATCACCCGCATGCCGCGCTGCAGGGTCTCGGCCACGTTCTCGGCCGCCTGCCGCCAGACGTTGCAGGTCAGGAACAGCGCCTCGCCGTCCTTCCAGTCGTTCGACTGACGGTCGAAGAACCGCGGGGTCGACGCCATGCGGAAGGACGCGACCGCCTGGCCGCTCGGTGTGAAGCGCAGATTCGGGTCCTCGACGAGGTTCCCGACCATCGTGATTACGGTGTCGCCTGCCATGGGGCTCGCTCCGGCTGCTGAGAGGGCTGAGCCAGGCTCAGTGGACCTCGGGGCGGATGACCTTGGTACGGAGAATCGACTCGCTCAGGTTGAGCTGCCGGTCGAGCTCCTTGACCGTGGCAGGCTCAGCCGACAGGTCGACCACCGCGAAGATGCCTTCGGACTTCTTCAGGATTTCGTACGCCAGGCGCCGGCGGCCCCAGACGTCGACCTTCTCCACGCTGCCGCCGCCGTCCTTGACGACCTGCAGGAACGGGTCGAGCGCGGTGTTCGCGGTGCGCTCGTCGATGGCGGGGTCGAGAATGGCCATGAGTTCGTAACGACGCATGCTGGTCCCTACCTCCTCTGGACTGGTGCGGTCACGGTCTCTCCGTGACAGGAGGGCTGTTGCGTCCCCCGCGGCGGCGCCGGACCCCGGATCGCCGGGCGCACCTGCCGCGAGACCGGTACAGGCTACCAACAGTTGGCAGCGTAAGAGCCGGTTCCGGCAGCCGGCCGCCGCCGGCCGTCAGCGTCTTGCCGCCGGGTGGGGCGTCCGGGTACAGCGGCGGCGTTCCAGTTCGGCCATGATGTCGGCCATGCGGGCGCGCATGCGGCCCGTCTGGGTCGTCAGCATCGACAGCTCCTCCACGAGCTCCGCGTCGCCGATGAGCCCCAGCTCCGCTTCGGTCACGGTGTGCACCTCCTGCTCTCCCCGCTTCCCCTCGGGGGACGGACCCGAGCCGGTGTACTCGAATCTGTGTTCGACTCTACCGGGTGCCGCCGACATTTCCGCGCGCCCGCGCCGGTTGATCTTCGTCCCGGCTGGGCATTCCTTTACCCACATGGTCCGTCCGGTCCCGCGTACACCGTGTGCCCCAAGGCGCGGGAGCCACGACCTGGAGGAGGGTCCCGATGCCACAGGAGGCAACCGACGCGGGCCGGCAGCCCGCCGTCCGCAGCCGAGCGGAGGCAGAGCCGCATCGGCGGCAGGACGTGCTCGCGGTGGTCGCCGTCACCATCGGGATCGCCGCGCTGATCCTGGGCTGGATCCCGGCGACGCACTTCTTCGGCTCGGTCTTCGGCGCCGTCGGCCTGCCGGTCGCGCTGTACTCCCAGATGGTCTCGGCGACGACGAACGAGCGCTGGCTGAACGTGATCGGCATGATCGCCGCGTTCGTCGGCGGCGGCTTCGCGCTGAGCAACGGCGGCTTCTCCATCTGACGCGTCCCGCGCGATCCGCCTGTGCGTCGCGCGCGATCCGCCTGTGCGTCGCGCGCGATCGACCTGACGCGTCCCGCGTGATCGGCGCCCGTGTTGTCGCAGGGCGCGGATAGTCTCGTGGGCATGCGCATCGGAGCCCACGTCGACCAGCACAACCCGCTCGACAACGCCCGCGCGGTCGGGGCGGACGTCGTCCAGTTCTTCCTGGGCGACCCGCAGGGCTGGAAGAAGCCCGTCCTGCCCGAGGGCGTCGAGGCGCTGGCGGGTTCCGGCGTGGACGTCTACGTGCACGCCCCGTACACGATCAACGTGGCGACGTCCAACAACCGGATCCGGATCCCGAGCCGCAAGAACCTCACGCAGCAGCTGGAGGCGGCGGCGTCCATCGGCGCGAAGGCGCTGATCGTGCACGGCGGGCACGTCCTGAAGGACGACGATCCGGAGGACGGCTTCGAGAACTGGCGCAAGGTGTTCGAGCGGGTCGAGTGCCCGATCCCGGTCTACATCGAGAACACCGCGGGCGGCGGGAACGCCATGGCCCGCAAGTTCGACCGGATCGCCCGGCTGTGGGAGGTCCTGTCCGGAGTCCCGGGGCTGGACTCCAAGCTCGGCTTCTGCCTCGACACCTGCCACGCGCACGCGGCGGGGGAGGAGCTGGTCGACGCCGTCGACCGGATCAAGGCCATTACCGGCCGCGTCGACCTCGTGCACTGCAACGACAGCCGGGACGCGTTCGGATCGGGCGCCGACCGGCACGCCAACCTGGGCGGCGGCAGCATCGACCCGGAGCTGATCCTCGGCGTGGTCAGGGCCGCCGGCGCGCCGGTGGTGGTGGAGACGCCGGCGGCGGGTCAGGCCGACGACATTTCCTGGTTGCGCTCGAAGCTCTGACGAAGCAGAGTCACTGGTCCGGGGAACCGTCGCGGCCGGTGCGGCATCTAATCGAACGAGCCACACTGGCATAATCCGGAATCCAGCCCCCAGCGCACGCGCGTTCTCCGGCGGCGGCGCGCGAACCGATCGGGATGCACATGGCACAGCCCCCTTACGACCCCTACGGCTACGGACAGCAGGACCCCTACGGCCAGCACTACTCGCAGCCTCCGGCGGTGCAGCACCACTACTACGGCGGCGGGCCGCCGGTGGTCCCGCGCAACAACGGCATGGCCGTGGCGTCCATGGTGCTGGGCATCATCGGGTTCGTCACGTGCGGCGTGGTGATCTTCTCCGTGGGCGCCGTCATCTTCGGGCATGTCGCGCAGAGCCAGATCAAGCGCACCGGTGAGGGCGGCCACGGCATGGCCGTCGCGGGGCTCATCCTGGGCTACTTCTTCGCCGTGCTCGGCCTGATCTACTGGATCGTCGTCGTGGGGATCTACGGCGCGGCGATCTGGAGCCTCAACCAGGAACCGACCACGTACTGACCGGCCGGTCTCCGCTCAGGCGAGCCGGGGGACGCCCGCCACCTCGACACCGACGCTCGGCATCAGAGCCGTCATGGGGGTGCGGGCGTTTCGTCATGCCCTGACCGCCCCAGCGTCCACGCCCAGGACCGCTCGCCACTGGTAGCCGCCCGGCTTCCGGCGTCCCGCGAGCAGTTCGATCCTTGCCGCCTTGACACGGTACCGGCGTCGCTTCTATTCTCTCGATATCAGAGAGGCTCAAGTATCGAGCAACTCTGGGAGCGAGGTAGTTGCCCGATTCCGAAAGGAACACAGAGATGAACACCACGCCCACCGCCGAGACCGCCCCCACCGTCGAGACCGCGCGCGTCCAGGCCCACTACGAGACCGTCAAGAAGCTCGGCCACTGGACGGCCGACCGCCGCTTCGAGGTGCGCGCCCGCCGCGGCATGGTCGTCCTCGACCTGCGCTCGCCGCGGATCCCGGACGGCGACATCGAGATCGAGGTCGACCTCGACCACGCGATGGTCAAGCTGCTCGTCCCGCAGGACGCCCGCATCGACCACTGGGACCTGCGCTACACCGGCCGCGGCCGCGTCAAGGACTGGACGGGCGAGAACGGCGGCGGCCGCACCGTCCGCCTCACCGGCGACGTCCGGCACGGGGAGATCCGCGTCCACCGCGGCGGCGTCGCCACCCTGTCCGCGATGTTCTCCCGCGAGTTCGTCCAGGACGCCCGCCGCGCCCGCCGCGAAGGCACCACCCCCACCATCGCCGACCCGTCCTACGAAGACTGACCCACAGCCCCCGAGGCCCGTCCCACCGACCCGGGACGGGCCTCGCCTAATGTCGGGCTTGAGTCTCCAGTGGGTGGAGGCCGCAAGGTGAGGGACATGGACGGCGACGCCTTGTACACGATCGGGGAGCTGGCGAACCGCACCGGGCTTTCGGTGCGGACGATCCGGTTCTACTCCGACGAAGGCGTCGTGCCGCCCACCTGCCGTACCGAAGCCGGCTACCGGCTGTACGACGCGGAGGCCGCCGCGCGCCTGGACCTCGTCCGGACGCTGCGGGATCTCGGTGTCGACCTCGGCACGATCCAGCGGGTGCTGGAGCGCGAGATCGGCGTCGGGGAGGTCGCTTCGGCGCACGCGGAGGCGCTGGACGTGCAGATCCGGACGCTCCGGCTGCGCCGGGCCGTGCTGCGGGCGGTCGCCAAACGCGGATCCACCCCGGAGGAGATCGAAATCATGCACAAGCTCGCCCGGCTGTCCGACGAGGAGCGCCGGCGGATCATCACCGACTTCATCGACGAGTCGTTCGCCGGACTCGACCTGGACCCCGGTTTCGAGGCGAAGATGCGGTCCGCGCTGCCGGAGCTGCCCGACGACCCCGAACCCGAGCAGGTCGACGCCTGGGTCGAACTGGCCGAGCTGGTCGGCGACCCGGACTTCCGGGCGGCGGTGCGGCGGATGGCCGAGTACCAGGCCGCCGACCTGGAGAAGGGCACCTATCCGGACGACCCGGCGCAACTCGGCCAGCTGACGGGCGAGAAGATCGCCGCGGCGATCGCGGACGGGATCGAGCCCCGTTCGGACGCCGCCCGTCCCATCGTCGACGAGCTGGTGGCCGCCTACGCGGAGGCCTTCGGCGCCGCGGACGACGCCGGGTTCCGGCGCGAGCTGCGGCGGCGGACGGAGGTCGGTACCGACCGGCGCGCGGAACGGTACTGGCAGCTGATCGCCACCATCAACGGCTGGCCGGTCTGGCCCGCCATGACCCCGTCGTTCGAATGGTTCGTCGAGGCCCTGCGCGACTAGGTCTTCGCGGCTAGGTCCGCACTGGGACGCCGGCGAGGTGGGCACCGCGCCGGCGTCCCAGGGCGACCACATCCGTGGCTCCGTCGAGGACGCCGCCGGCCGGGTCGTCGATCCCGTCCGCCCGGACCGAGTCCATGGACGGACGCAGAATGTCCAGCACCACCAGCGCCGCCAGCAGCAGGACGGTCGCGAACCGGGCGAGCAGCGCCAGCGAGTAGACGTCCTGGCTGATGCCGCCCTCCGGCGCGTCCAGGCTCAGCACCGCCGACACCGTCCCGGACAGGTCGGCGCCCGGCGTCTGGCCGGACACCGACAGCAGGAACCACCAGATGCCGAAGAAGTAGGCGATCTCGCCGAGCTGCCAGACGACGAACGCGGGCAGCTTCGGACGCGCCAGCACCGCGAGCGGCAGCAGCCACAGGACGTACTGCGGCGACCAGACCTTGTTCGGCAGCATGAACGCGACCAGCACGAGGAACATCAGCTGCGGCAGCCGCGGGCGGCGCGGCGCGGCCAGCGCGAGGACGGCGATCCCGGCGGCCAGGACCAGGAACGTTCCCGTGCCGAGGAGGTTGAGCTCGTCGGTGTCGGACGCGGGCCCGTCCAGCCCGTGGTTCTGCAGCACGAAGAAGATCGAGCCCCAGTCGATGCCGCGCTCCTGGCTGAAGGTGTAGAACTCCTTCCAGCCGTCCCACGCGAAGACCATCACGGGCACGTTGACGAGCAGCCAGGCACCGGCGGTGCCGGCGAGCATCCGCGCCATGGCGCCCCACCGCCCCGCCCGGACGCACAGCAGAACGAGCGGACCGAGGAACAGCAGCGGATAGAACTTCGCCGCGATCGCCAGGCCGAGGAGGGCGCCCGCGAGCGCCGGGCGGCGCGCCGACCAGGCGGCGAGCGCCAGCGCCGACAGCGCCACCGCGAGCAGGTCCCAGTTGATGTAGGCGGTGAGCAGCAGTGCGGGCGACAGCGCCACCATCAGGCCGGCGCGCAGCGAGCGCCGTCCCGCGACGTAGGCGGTGGCGAGGACGGCGACGATCGCGAGGACGGCCAGGAGCAGCGCCGTGACGTTGTAGAACGCCATCCCGCGCTCGTCCACCCCGAACGGCTTGACCAGCCACGCGACCAACTGCATGAAGGCGCCGCTCAGCACCGGGTACTCGACGTGGTGGAGGTCGGAGCCGCTGAACGAGTCGAAGTACGGGACCTTCCCGTCGCTCAGCCCGCGCACGTAGTAGAGCGGATAGATGTCGGTGTAGCAGGCGTTCGACGTCGTCTTGAGGAAGTCGAACCGCACCGACGCGCACGGCTGCTTCTGCAGCCAGCCGAGCAGGCACACCAGCGCGGTGAGGCCCGTCAGCACCGGCGCGAGCCGCGCCAGCCGGCCGGGCGCGTCCGCCGGGTCGCGGTCGGCGGACATCATGAGCCTCTCGGTAGACGACGACATGGACAGCAAGACTATTCGCCGTTGCCCGGTATCGATCAAGAGCGGACGGGGAACGGCCCGGAACCGCCGCCGGTTCCGGGCCGTCCATCCGTCGCGGGACGTGCCGCTAGTCGTTGTTGCGGGCCGGGTCCTCCTGGCGGCAGGCGGGGTGGTTGCGGTGCGCCTGTTGCGCGCACCACCAGGACTTGTCCCCTTCGGGGGGCAGGTTCGGGTTGCAACCCGCCGGGAGACCGATCTGGTTGCAGGGCACGTCCCCGTTGCCCGGGTTCGTCGGGGTGTTCGTCGGCTTCGGCGACTCCGGCGCGCAGCCCGGCTGCTGCTGGTTCTGCTGCTGGTTCTGCTGCTGGCCGGGCGGGCAGGTCGGCGTGTTGGTCGGCGACGGGGACGTGGACGTGGTGGGCGCCGGCTTCGCCTTCGCCCACGGGGCCAGCGTGCCGCCGTTGACCGGCGGCGGGAACGGGGTGATCTCCTTGCCGTCCAGCGCCTTCGTCATGAAGGTCTTGAACAGCTCGGCCGGGAGCGTACCACCGTAGACCTGGCTGTAGTTGCCGACGCCGACCAGCGACTTGCGCTTCTCGCCCTTCTGCCGCCACACCGCCACCGACGTCACGAGCTCCGGCGTGAATCCGACGAACCACGCCGACTTGTTCTCGTCGGTGGTACCGGTCTTACCGGCGACGGGACGGGCGCCGAGGCTCGCCCGCGTACCGGTACCGGACTGGACGACGGCCCGCAGCGCGGAGATGGCGTCCGCCGCGACTCCCTCGTCGAAGGCCTCCGTGGGCTTCTGGTAGGGCAGCTTCTCCAGCGGCTTGTTCTCGTTGTTCACGATCGAGTGGCCCTCGTTGTTCGTGATCTTGGAGATCACGTGGGCCTGCCGGTGCTTGCCGCCCGCCGGGAACGTCGAGTACACCGACGCCATCGTGACCGGGGTCGCGTCGATGACGCCCAGCGGAAGCGACGTGATGTCGTCCTTCAGGTTCTGGGTGGTCGCGGGGATGCCCATCTTCTTGGCCATGTCCACGACGTTGGACAGCTGGACCTTCTGCCCCAGCTCGACGTAGGCCGTGTTGATCGACTTCTCGGTCATCTGCTTGAGGTTGTAGACGCCGTTCTCCGAGCGGCTGTCGTTGGTGAACGTCGCACCGTTGATCGTCCGCTTGTACGAGCCGTCCATCGTCGTCTTCAGGCTGATGCCCTGGTCGAGGGCGGTGGCGAGCACGATCGGCTTGAACGACGAACCCGGCTGCACGCTGCCCTGGAAGGAGTTGTCGAACTGCTGCTTGCGGTAGTCCGGGCCGCCGTAGGCGGCGACCACCCCGCCCGTCTTCGGGTCGACGGCGGCGAGCCCGAACTTGATCTGGCTGTTGAGTCCGTTGTCCTTGCGGATCTTGTTGACGGCCTTGTTCGTGTAGTCCTGCAGATCCTTGCGGAACGTGGTCTGGATCTTCAGGCCGCCGAACTCAAGCCGGTTCTCGTCGATGCCGAGCGTCTTCAGCTCGGCGATGACGCGGTCCTGCAGGTAACCGGCGTTCGGGTCGTCCGGGGCGTCGGACCACTGCTTCTGCGTCTGCGGGAACTTCGCCTGCGCGCGCTTGCCCGAGTCCATCCAGCCCTGGCTGACCATCCCGTCCAGGACGTAGTTCCAGCGGTTGATCAGCGCCTGCTTGGCCGGGTTGGACGCCGGGCCGTAGGTGGCGAAGTAGTTCGGCCGCTGGATCATCGCGGCGAGCATCGCCGCCTGGTACTCGTTGATCTCGGTGACCGGCTTGTGGAAGTAGGCGCGCGACGCCGCCTGCACGCCGTACGACCGGCGCCCGAAGGGGACGGTGTTGAGGTACAGCTCAAGGATCTTCTTCTTGTCCCACTCCTTGCCCATCCGGACGGAGATGAGGATCTCCTTGAACTTGCGGCTGACCGTCCGGTCCTGGCTGAGGTTGGCGAAGTAGTTCCGGGCCAGCTGCTGGGTGATCGTCGAGGCGCCCGCGACCTCCCCGCCGGTCGCGGCGCGGTAGAACGCGCCGGCGATGCCGGTCGGCGAGATGCCGGGCTCGTGCCAGAAGTTGCGGTCCTCCGCGGCGAGGACCGCGTTCTGGACGTGCTGCGGGACGTCCTTGAGCGGGATGTCCTCGCGGTGGGTGCCGATGCGGGCGAGCGTCGACCCGTCCGCGTAGGTGATCACCGACTCCTGGCGGAGCGCGTCCTGCTGCTTCTTGGTCGGCACCGGAGTGTTGGCGTAGGCGACGACGACGAGCGTGGCCATGCCGAGGATGAGCACGCTGACGACGGCGACGGTGATCTTCCAGGACGGGACGTAGCGCCGCCAGCCGGTCTTCTGGTCCGGGTCGTCCGGGCGCTTCTTCTCGCGCCGGCCGCGTCCCTCGTCGCCCCAGAAGCCGTCGCCCCCGCCGCCGGGACCGCCCGGCCCGCCGGGACCACCTGGGCCGCCGCCGCCCGGGCCGCCGGGCCTGCCGGGTCCGCCGGGGCCGCCCGGGCCGCCGGGTCCGCGTCCGCCCTGGCCGGGGCCGCCCGGACCGCCGGGTGCGCCCGGACCGCCGGGTCCGGGCCTGCCGCCGCCGGGCCGGCCGGTGCCGCCCGAGCGCATGGACGCGGGCGCGCCGCGGCGCCGGCCTCCGCCGGAGCCGCCCATCCTCGCGGGCCCGCCGGAACGTCCGCCCGTCCTGCCGCCAGAGCGCGGCGGACCCCCGCGCTGCCCGCCGGAAGGTGTGCCGGAAGAGCCGGGGCGGGGGGAGCCCCTCCGGCCAGAGCCCTCTCCGAAGTCCGGTCCGTATCGGCTTGAGTCACTCACGCGTCGGCCTCATCAACTGGGGTACGGCTATGCGTCGTCCGAGCGTACTGTGCCCCTGGTGCGGCGGGGGCAGATGAGGCGATGCTCGCCCTCTCCGGCACCGGCGGACGCACCCGGACGGGGCCGCCGGCGTGCGGCAATTCACGAAGATGCTTCATGTCACACCCCCACCTTCACTGGACGGTTCGGTTCGCACGGGTCCGCCGGTTCATTCCGGCCGTTCATTCCGGCGGCCTTGACAACGGCAGCAGAGGACCGGAGTTCTGCGGGGTGGCGCCGCGGCCGTTCCCGCCACCGCCGCCCCGGTTGCGGCAGGCAGGATCGCCCTTATGGACCTGGCACCACCACCGCGGCGGCGGATTGCTCGGCGGCTTGTTCGGGTCGCAGTTGCCGTTCTGGAACGGCGACTGGCACGGCGGCAGGTTGCCCTGGTTCCCGCCGTCGCCGCCGCCGTCGCCCTGGCAGCGCGGGTCGAACTTGCCGATCGGGGTGTTGCACCACGGCGGCCGCTTGTCCTTCTTCTTCGCCGGCGGCTTCGCCCACTTCTGCACGATCCCGCCCCACGCGGGCGGCGGGAACGCCTCGTGGTCCATGCCCTTCAGCGACTTCGACATGTAGGACCGCCAGATGCGGGCGGGGATCGTGCCGCCCTCCACCTCGCCGATCTGCGGCAGGATCACCGACTTCTTCTTGCCGTCCGGGCCGGTCGCGTCGTTGTAGATCGTCACCGCCGTCGAGACCTGCGGGACATAGCCGATGAACCACGACGACACGTTGCGGTCGGTGGTACCGGTCTTGCCCGCGGCCTGCCGTCCGTCCGGCAACTGCGCGGCCGTCGCCGTACCGCCCTTGACGACCTGCTGCATCGCGTAGGTGGCGTCCGCCGCGACCTTCTCGCTGAAGACGCGGTGCTTCTCCCACTTCGGCTTCAGCCGGACCGTCTTGTTGTCGGACTCCTTGACCGTCCGGATCACATGCGGCTGGTGGTACACGCCGCCGCTGGCGAACACCGCGTAGCCGCTCGCCTGCTCGATCGGCCGGATGTTGTTGACGCCCAGCGCGAGGTTCAGGCAGCACTTGTGCGGTTCCAGCAGGTCGGGCGCGATGCCGGCGTCGGTCTCGGTCTTGATCGCCTCTTCGATGCCGACCTTGCCCATCAGCTGGAGGAACGCGGTGTTCACCGAGTCCTTCGTCGCCGTGATCAGGTTGATCGCCGGGCCCACGTCATGGCTGTTCGGGACGATCACGGCCTTCGGATCGTCCTTGGACACCACGCTGCCGTCCGGGCCGATCGGCGTCTTCGACCGTCCCTCGACCATGCTCTTCAGGCTGTAGTTCTGCTTCAGCGCCGTCGCGAGGACGTACGGCTTCATCGCCGACCCCGCCTGCGCCGAGCCCTGCCACACGTTGTTGAACGACTGCTGCAGGTAGTCGGGACCGCCGTAGAACGCGACGACCTCGCCGTTCGCGGAGTTCACCGACACCAGGCCCACGCGGATCTTCTTCTTCGCGAGCTTCTTCGGGTTCACCTGCGGGACGGTCTTCTCGGCCGCCTGCCTGGCCATCGCCATCTTCTTGCGGTCGAACGTCGTGTAGACCCGCAGGCCCTTGGTCGTCAGCTCCTTGCTGTCGATCTTCTTCCGGCTGAGCTCCTCCTTGGCGCGCATCAGCATGTAGCCGCGCTGGCCGCCGAAGAGGTCGGAGGTGCCCGCCTTCCTGATCTTGGGAAGGTGCTGCATGTACTTGTCGGCGTCGGCCTGGCTGAGCTTGCCCATCGAGACCATGCCCTTGAGGGTGTACTGGTACCTCGCGGTCACGTACGCCTGGTTGGCCTTGTCCGCCGGATCCCGGTTGGCGTTCTGGATGATGCCGCCGAGGAGGGCCCCCTGGTCCGGCGTGAGCTCCCACACGTCCTTGCCGAAGTACTCGCGGGACGCCGCCTGGATGCCGTAGGTGTCGCGGCCGAAGTAGATCGTGTTCAGGTAGAGCTTGAGGATCTCGTTCTTGGAGTGCTCGTCCTCCAGCTTCACCGAGATGAACAGCTCCTGGAACTTCCGGCTGACCGTCCGGTTGTTCGGGTCGGAGTAGTAGTTCTTCGCCAGCTGCTGGGTGATGGTGGACCCGCCGCCCGACCCGCCGGTCAGGTTGTCCCACACCGCGCGCGTCGTGCCCTTGACCGAGAACCCCGGGTCGGTGCGGAAGCTGCGGTTCTCCGCCGCGAGCACCGCGTCCTGGACGTGCGCCGGGACCTTGTCCAGCTCGACGCTCTGCCGCTTCTTGCCGATCCGGCCGATCTCGGTGCCGTCGGTGTAGTAGAAGATCGACGCCTGGTCCTCGACGCCGGCGACCGTCGGCTCCTTCGGCGTCGGCGTGTTCGTGTACGCGACCCAGATCAGCGTGATGAACGCCGCGAAGCCGAGCCCGCAGACGCCGGCCACGATCTTCCAGGACGGGATGAACCGCCGCCATCCCGTCTGCCGGGACTGCAGATGACCGAGGAACCCCTTCTTCGGAGGGGGTCCCTGCCGTCCGGGCCCGCCCGGACGTCCAGGCCCACCGGGACCGCCGGGACCGCCGGGACCGCCCGGACCGCCTGGTCCACCCGGTCCGCCTGATCGGCTGGCGGCGCGGGTTCCGTTGCTCCGGAACTTCGCGCTCACCTTCGACCCGAGGCCCTGCCCGGCCTTCCCGAGCTCACCGAGCTTCTCGCGGACCCCCGGCTTGGGAGGGGCGCCGGCCATGCCGGGCGCGCCGCCCATCCCGAAGGCGCCCGGTGCCCCGGCTCCACCCGCGACACCGCCCATACCGGGCGCGTTGGGGGGACCGGCGACTCCCGGCATGCCAGGCCCGCCTTGAGGCCTCATCCCGCCCTGCGGACCAAAGCCACCCTGCGCGCCGAAGCCACCCGCACCGGGCCCATTCGGGCCACCAGGCCCACCAGGCCCACCCGGGGCACCGGGCCCACCCGGCATGCCGGGACCGCTCGGCGCACCCGGCCCGCCTACCCCGGGCCCACCCGCCATGCCGGGGCCACCTGGAGCACCGGGCCCACCTGGAGCACCGGGGCCGCCTGGCGCGCCGAAGCCGCCCGTACCGAAGCCGCCCGGTGCGCCGGG
>NZ_SMKY01000268.1 GCF_004349235.1 Actinomadura darangshiensis
GTGGTCCTCGTCCAGGACGGCCCCGTCCCCCCGGAGCTTGCCTCCTGCCTGCGCGAACTGGTCGCGGCCAGCCCGGTCGAGACGTCGTTCGTCCACCTTGAGGACAACGGCGGCCTCGGCCCCGCCCTGGACGCCGGCCTGCGCTCCGCCCGCCACGACATCGTCGCCCGCATGGACGCCGACGACGTCGCCATGCCGCACCGCTTCCAGGTCCAGGTCCCGCTGGTCCGCGCGGGCGCCGACCTCGTCGGCGCCGGCCTGCTGGAGTTCGGCGCCGACATCACCGACATCGTCGGCCGCCGCATCCCGCCGAGCGACCCCGCCGACATCGCCCGCTACTCCCGCCTGCACGACCCGTTCAACCACCCGACGGTCGTCTACCGGCGCAGCGCCGTCGTCGCCGCGGGCGGCTACGGCGACCTCCCGTTGATGGAGGACTACTGGCTGTTCGTCCGCATGATCGCGAACGGCGCCCGGCTGGTGAACGTCGCCGAACCCCTCGTCTACTACCGGGTCGGCGCCGGCGCCTACGAGCGCCGCGGCGGCCGCGACCTGCTCCGCTCCGAACTGCGCCTGCAGCGCGAGATGCGCCGCGAGGGCTTCATCTCCCAGCCCCAGTACTGGCGCAACGTCATGGTCCGCGGCGGCTACCGCCTGGTCCCGACGCTGATCCGCAAACCCTTCTACCGCGCCGTGGTGGCCCCCTACGGCGCCCGCCGCAACCGCACCCGCCACCGCGACGACGCCCGCCTCGCGCTGCGGCCCGCGACGTACACGCCCGGCCCCGCGGCCCCCGCCGATGGCCCGGCCGGCGACCCGGCCCCGCCCTACCGCGACCACTGACGCGGCCGCGGCAGGCGCGGAACCTCACGAGTCCGGGCGGCTCCACAGGACGGGCTGCTCACCCGAGCTTGCGACAGTGCGGCCCACACCGAGGACGCCGTCCTTGTACGGGGCCAGGCCCGTGATCTCCTGGCGGCCCGCCGCGGACAGGACCTCCCCGCCGGGCGCCTGCGCCTCGAAGGTCGACCCGTCCGCCGACGTCCACGACACGACGTCGGCGGTGCCGCCACCGGAGGTGCCGGCGACCGTGAAGCCCTTCGTTGTCGCCGTCACCGCCGTGATCCGGACGAGGCCCTCCGCGTCGGGCGCCGGCAGCTTCGTCTCGCGCCACGTCTTGCCGCCGTCCGTCGAGACGTAGCCGAGCGTCACCAGCCCGGACGTGCCCACGGCGTCCCCGGCGGCGACCAGCACGCTCCCCTTCGCCGCGACATGACTGAGCGATCCCTGCGTCAGCCCGGACGGCAGCTCGATCTGCTGGAGTTGCCACTTCTTGCCGTCGGCCGACGTCCACACCGCGGGCCGCCGCGCGCCGCCCTGCTTCGGGTCGAGCGCGCCGCCGACGGCGACGAAACCGAACTCCCCGCCGGCGGCGGAGCGGACCCACCGGTTGCCCTTCGGCAGGGCGGTGAGGTCGTTGCGGCCCACGCCGCCGCCGCGCTGCCAGGTCTTCAGGTCGGGCGAGAACCAGATCGCGCCGGACGCGCCGTCGTCGCCGACCACGACGTAACCGGCCGGCCCGGAGGCCGCGGCGTAGGTGCCGAGCGCCTGCGAGCCCTTCTGGGCGAACACGGGGTCGTTGTCGACGGGCTTCCAGACGTTGCCGTCCGCGGAGGTCAGCACCAGCGGGCTGCGCGGCGCCCCGCCGTTGTCGCCGACCGCCAGCCAGCCGGCGCCGCCGTTCGCCACGGACGTGAGCCGCTGCAGGCCCGGCCGCGAGATGCCGCCGGAGAAGCGCGCCCGCTGCCACGCGGCGCCGTCCGCCGACGTCCAGATCGCGGCGTCGCCGCCGGTGCTGCCGACCGCGGCGGCCTGCGCGCCCTTGGCCGCCACCGCGGCCACCGCCTGGTCCTTGCGGAACGCCCCGGGGATCTTGAACGGGTCAACCGGGACCTCCTTGCCGCCCTGGTCCCGCACGGCGAGCAGCGCGTTGAGGTCGCCGTTGCCGGGGTCCCGCCCGACCAGCACGGTCTGGCCGCCCGACGCCGCCGCGCCGAGCATGGTGCGGCCGGACGCCGCGGGCAGCGTGCCCGCGTCCGACCAGGACTTGCCGTCCGCCGACCGGGAGACCGACATGCCGTTCTTGCCGCGCACGATCCCGGTGTAGCCGGACTCGCCGCCGATCAGCTGCTGGACCTCCTGGTAGCCAGCGGACTCCAGCTTGCCGCCCGTCTTCCAGCTGGTGGCGTCAGCAGAGGTGTAGACCTGGCCGTAGGTCGACTTGCCGGACTTCACCTCTCGGACGGCCACCAGCCCCGCCTGGCCGCCGCCGACGTGCAGCCCGCGGGTGCCCTTGGGTGCGGGGATCTTGGCGGGCGACCAGGTCCGGCCGCCGTCGGTCGAGCGCCAGGCACGGCGGAACGATGCCTTGCCCGGCTTCGGGGTGTGCGCGCTCTCCATGAGCACGACGCCCTGCCCCGCCGCCGCCTCCTCCAGCACGACCTTCCCGCGGATCGGGAAGCCGACCTGCGAGCCGGTCTGGGCATCCCAGCGCTTGCCGTCGGACGACAGCCACGTGGCGGGGACCGAGTCGCTGAAGTCGCCCTTGCGGGAGTGCTCGCCGAGGGCCAGGTAGCCCTGCTCGGTCCGGATGAGGCGGGTGACGCGGTTGCCGGGGCCGAAGACGTCCCCGGCCGCGTCGGGCTGGCGCTGCCAGGTCTTGCCGTCCTGACTCAGCCAGACGACGCCGCCGCCCGGCCGGGTGCCGATCGCGACCCAGCCGCCCTGCCCGCCGGCGACCAGCCTCGGCACCTCCGTGGCGCCCGGCTCGCCGCCGTCCGCGCCCTCGACCTTCGCGGTCTGGAACGTCCGGCCGCCGTCGGCGGACACCAGGAACACGCCCCGGTAGTTGCCGGGGTCGGCCTCGCCGCCCACCGCGACGACGGTGGACCCGGACGCCGCGACACCGGTCAGTTCCTGGTCGCGGCCGTCGGACCGGGCCGCCGGGTCGCCCGGGAACAGCGCGCCCGCGAACCTCGCGCCGCCGGCCTCCGTCTCGTCGTCACCGCCCATGCCGAGCACCACGACGACGCCGCCCGCGACCAGCGCCGCAGCGGCCACTCCGCCGAGCACACCGAAGAGGATCTTCTTGTTGACGCCCTTCTTGGCCTTGCCTGGCGTCCGCCAGGGCTCGTCGACCGGTGCCGGCGCGACCGGGGGCGGGCCCGCGGCCAGCGCACCGGCCGGGGGACCGGCGGCTTGGGGGCCGCCGCCCGGGATCTCCTGCGCCCACGGGAACGGCGGCGGAGCCGGCGCCGCTTCGGGCGCCGGACGGCCGGGCCCCGGCTGGACGCGCGTCCGGTCGGCGCCCTCCTCCTCGTCCTCCGGGTCGTCGGCGTCCGCGGCGCCGGCCTGCGGCTCGCCGCCCTGGGTGGAGCGCGAGAAGTCGGTCATCGTCATGTCGGCGATGCCGGGCGCGGGCTTGGCCGCCCGCTCGGTGTCGCGCGAGAAGACCTGGGTCTTCGAGGCACCCTCGTCGTCGGCGTCGCTCACCGTCCGGTCACTGGTCGTCCGGTCGGCGAGTTCCTCCTCGGGCAGGTCTTCCTTGTGCTCGTCGTCCGGGTTCCCGCTCGGAGTCACACCCGCCTCCCCTTGGCCTGTGTCGGTGCTACGTGCGTCGGTACTGCGTGTACGGCCCTGTGACGCTCTGTCACCCTGTTCGAGCTGCGTCGTCAGGGATCATATCGACGCACGGCGGCCGAAATGACCTCCTCGGTCGGGCGCGGTCGCCTCCGCAGGCCGTCCCGCACGCCCTCGCGCAGTCCCCGGCGCAATGTGGCCCTGTCGCGCGAGCGGACATAGGTGCGCGCCCAGCGCCGGACCGACGACCCGGCGTAGAGCGCCCGTTCGACCGGCGCGAGGCCGGGGCTGCGCGTGAACAGCCAGAGTTTGTTGCGGACCTCGTAGTAGAAGCGGCTGCCCGGGTCGGCGTCGGTACCCCCGAACGCCGCGGTCTTGTGGACGACGACGCTCGCCGGGCAGTAGAGCCCGGTCCGCCCGCGCAGCAGCCGGGTGGTGAACTCGAAGTCGTCGTTCCATAGGAAGTAGTCCGCGACCGGCAGCCCGCGCTCCCGCACGGCCGCCTCCTCGACGAGCACGGAGACGAACGACGCGGACCGGACGGGCATGCAGCCGGCCTCCGCCGCCGCGGCCAGTTCCGCCCGGGACGCGCCGGGCTTGCGGCGCGGCGTGTTCATCGGATGGTCCCGGCCGTCGGTCCACACGACCCGGCTGGCGACGAGCGCCGGCGCCGCCGGTGCCCGGTCCCGGGCGTCCAGCAGGGCGGCGAGGGCTCCCGGCTCGGGGACGGTGTCGTCGTCCATCAGCCAGATCAGGCGCGTACCGGCGCCGGGGGCGTCCAGCGCGCGGGCGATCCCGGCCGCGAAGCCGCCGGCGCCGCCGGTGTTCACGCCGAGTTCGACGAGGTCGGCGTCCGGGTACCGGTCGCGGATGAGGCCGGGGGTGCCGTCGGACGAGGCGTTGTCCACGACGGTCACCGCGTCCGGTGGCCGGGTCTGCGCGGCGAGCGCGTCCAGCGCCTCGACCAGCAGGTCGCGCCGGTTGTAGGTGACGACGACCGCGGTGACCCGCGGCGCGGCGGCGCTCACCGCGCCCGGGCCCGGCGGGACAGGACGGTGCCCGCCTCGCCGGCCTCGTCGTCGTCCGGCGCGCTATCCGTCTCCGTCTCGGTCTCCTTCTCGGGTCCGGGGGTCGGCTCGATGCCCTTGAGCCGCTCCACCAGATGCCAGTAGCCGACCCGCATCTTCCAGACGGCCTCGTTGCGCTCGCTGAGATGCCGGGCCATCAGCTTGGGCAGCGCGGTCCGATGCTGCTCCCGGCGTTCCTGCCGCAGTGTGCCGATCTCTCCGCGCAGCATCGCGATCCGGTCGAGGAGGCCGAGGATGGTGTGGGCGGCCGCGTCCAGCAGTTCCGCGTCCTCGGGCGAGGCCGCGGACTCGCCCTGCCGGGCGCCTGCCGGCAGCAACTCGTCCAGGTCGCCGACCACGTCGTAGCCGGCCGACCGGACGCTCTCGACCAGTTCGCGGGCCTTCTCGTCCGCCCACGCGAGCCGCTCGGGAGGCAGCGGCACGCGGCCGTCCTCGCCCCGGCCCGGCAGCACCTTGAGCGCGAGGACCTCGGTGACCAGCCGGTGGTACAGCCACATCGGCGCGTCCATGTCGACGGCGGAGTTCACCCGGCGCAGCAGCTCGGTCTCCGTCCAGCTCAGGGAGGTGTTCGCCCGCGCCTCCGTCAGGTCGGCCACGGCCGGGTCGATGCCGAGCAGCCCGGCGAAGCGCTCCCAGAGCCGCTCGCGGGGGGCGTCCGGGCCGGGCATCGTCAGCACGTGCACGCGCTCCGGCGGGACGTGCGGGACCCACCGCCCGAGCACCTCGGGGATGTCGTGCACCTGCCAGAACCAGCCGGCGGCGCCGCCGTCGCGCGGGCCGTCGACCACCTCGCGCAGCCAGTGCTCGAAGTCGAAGTGGTACCGGTGCTTGACGTACTCCTGCCATTCCGACGGCAGCAGGCCGGCGAGGTCGCGGGCCGAGTAGACGACGTGGACCTCGCAGGGGGCGAGGGACGCCACCGCCCGCCCCGCCGCGGCGGCGTCCGCCGCGCAGAGCACCTCGTGCGACAGCACGGCGACCCGGTGGCCGGACTCCTTGATCTGGTCGGCGAGCCCGTCCCAGGCGCCGTCCCAGGAAGGCCCGGGTTCGTCGGGTTCCGGTTCCACCTGGCGAAGGTCACGGGTGGCCTGGACCTGACCGCCGAAAGATCCGCCGGGCAGCAGGACTCCGGCCTCGGACAGCGCCTGCGCGTTGCTCCACAGCAGGCCCTGCAAGAATGTCGTCCCGCTCTTGGGTGCGCCGATGTGGAGGTATACGGTCGGCGGGGAACCGCCGGAGACCACTGGCACCAGGTGACTCCTCTGGGAGCTCGCTTGGGGGGACGCCTTGAGCGCCGTTCCGGATGACAGGCAGGGTACAACCGGCCAACGCACACCATTTCCGCACAAGCGTGATGACCGCGCCGGTATCTTGGCCGCGCAGCACCCCCGACCCCTGAGACGGACCGTGAACGTTGATCTTGTAGTGGTGGGCTCCGGTTTCTTCGGGCTCACCGTGGCCGAGCGCTGCGCGGCGGAGCTGGGGCTGCGGGTGCTCGTCCTCGACCGGCGCGACCACATCGGCGGCAACGCCTACAGCGAGGACGAGCCCGAGACCGGGATCGAGATCCACCGGTACGGCGCGCACCTGTTCCACACCTCCAACGAGCGCGTGTGGGAGTACGCCGGCCGGTTCACCCGGTTCACCGGCTACCAGCACCGCGTCTACTCGACCTTCAAGGGCCGCGTCTACCCGCTGCCCATCAACCTGGGCACCATCTGCGAGTACTTCGGGCGGGCGTTCACACCGGACGAGGCGCGCGCGCTCATCGCCGAGCAGGCCGCGGAGATCTCCGCCGGGCACGAGCCGCGCAACCTGGAGGAGAAGGCGGTGTCGCTCATCGGGCGGCCGCTGTACGAGGCGTTCATCCGCGGCTACACGGCGAAGCAGTGGCAGACCGACCCCCTCGACCTGCCCGCGGAGATCATCACCCGGCTGCCGGTGCGGTACACCTTCGACAACCGCTACTTCGGCGACACCTACGAGGGGCTGCCCGCCGACGGCTACACCGCGTGGCTGGAGCGGATGGCCGACCACCGCAACATCGAGGTCCGGCTCGACACCGACTTCTTCGACCTGCGCGGCGACCTGGCCGGCAACGTGCCCGTCGTCTACACCGGCCCCCTCGACCGCTACTTCGGCTTCGCGGAGGGCGAGCTCGGCTGGCGGACCCTGGACTTCGAGATGGAGGTCAAGCCGACCGGCGACTTCCAGGGCACCCCGGTGATGAACTACGCCGACGAGGACGTCCCCTACACCCGCATCCACGAGTTCCGGCACTTCCATCCGGAGCGGCGGCACTACCCGGACGACCGAACGGTGATCATGCGCGAGTTCTCCCGGTCCGCCGAGCGGGGCGACGAGCCGTACTACCCGATCAACACCGCCGCGGACCGCGCGCGCCTGCTCCGCTACCGGGAGATGGCCCGGCGGGAGGACGGCGTGCTGTTCGGCGGGCGGCTCGGCACCTACCAGTACCTCGACATGCACATGGCGATCGCCAGCGCCCTGGGCATGGTCGACAACCGGCTGCGGCCCCACTTCACCCGGGGCGAGCGGCTGATCAGCGGAGGAGTGGACCGATGACCGAGGCGACCACCGCGGGGGCGGCGATGCCGGTGGAGGGCCTGCGGGTCCTGCACCGGATCGTGATGCCCGGCGAGCGCGACTTCGACGTGCTGAAGCTGTACGTCGACGGCAACGCGGTGTTCGGCCGCCGCACCGCCGACCTGGAGAGCGCCGCCGAGCGGGTGCTGGCCGAGCAGGACGGCGACGCGGCCTCCCCGGCGGCCTACCGGCCGTCCACGCAGGACGACAGCGCCGAGATCATCGGGCGCCGCAGCATCGTCGTCCCGTCCGGGACGCGGGTGTCGTTCTGCAGTTACTTCAACGCCTTCCCCGCCGGGTACTGGCGCCGCTGGAGCACGGTCGAGACCGTCCGGCTCCGTGTCCGGGTCCGCGGCGAGGCGACGATCCTGATCTACCGCTCCACGGGCAAGGGCCACCTGGAGCGGATCAAGTCGCTGCACATCGACTCCGACTCGTCCGTCGAGGAGACGGTGGACCTGCCGCTCGCCCCGTTCATCGACGGCGGCTGGTACTGGTTCGACATCGTCGCCGACGGCCGCACCGCCGTGCTGGACGGCGCGGACTGGTGCGCGGTCACCGAGCGGACCGAGCCCGGCACCGCGACCATCGGCATCACCACGTTCAACCGGCCGAAGTTCTGCGTCGAGTCGCTCACCGCGCTGGCGGCGGCGGGCGACGTGCTGGACGTCGTCGACGAGATCCTGGTGGTCGACCAGGGCACCGACCGGGTCGAGGACCATCCCGACTTCCCCGCGGCCAAGGAGGCGCTCGGCGACCGGCTGCGCATCATCGACCAGGCCAACCTGGGCGGCTCCGGCGGCTTCTCCCGCGTCATGCACGAGACCGTCGAGTCGGGCCGCAGCACGTACGCGCTGCTGCTGGACGACGACGTCATCCTCGAACCCGAGGGCGTCCTGCGCGCGGTCACGTTCGCCGACCTGGCGCGCGGCCCGATGCTCGTCGGCGGCCACATGCTCGACCTGTACAACCGGTCGGTGCTGCACGTGTTCGGTGAGACGGTGGCCCGCTACCGCTGGTGGATGACCCCGGCCCCGCACACCGAGATGTCGCACGACCTGGCCGCGCAACCGCTCCGGAACACCCCGTGGCTGCACCGCCGCGCGGACGTCGAGTACAACGCCTGGTGGATGTGCCTGATCCCGGTCGAGGTGATCCAGAAGGTCGGGCTGTCGCTGCCGTTCTTCATCAAGTGGGACGACATCGAGTACGGCCTGCGCACCAAGGCGGCGGGATACCCGACGGTCTCGCTCCCGGGCACCGCGGTGTGGCACGTGCCGTGGCACTCCAAGGACGTCATGACCGACTGGCAGGCGTACTTCACCGAGCGGAACAGGGTCGTCACCGCGCTGCTGTACTCGCCATACGAGCGCGGCGGCAACATGCTCAAGGAGAGCCTGTTCATCACCATCAAGCACGCGCTGGCCATGCAGTACTCCACGGCCGAACTGATGCTGCTGGCGCTGGAGGACGCGCTCAAGGGTCCCGAGGACCTGCACCCGTCGATCATCACGAAGATGGGCGAGCTGCGGGAGCTGCGGGCCGGGTTCGTCGACGCCCAGGCCAAGTCGGACCTGGACGAGTTCCCGGCGGTCCGGCGCCGCAAGCCGCCGCGCAAGGGCCGCGACGTCGTCCCGCCGAAGAACCGGCGGGCGATGCTCCAGACGGCGCTGCTGGGCGCGGCCCGGCAGGTCAAGCCGGTCGGCGCGCACCCCAAGATCCACCCTGAGGCCGTCGTCCCGCACGTCGACCAGACCTGGTGGCTGCTGACGAAGTTCAACAGCGCCCTGGTCTCGTCCGCGGACGGCACGAAGGTCTCCTGGTACCAGCGCGACCCGCAGCGGTTCTGGTCGCTGATCCGCCGCGCGTCGGCGCTGCACGCCCGCCTCGGCAAGGAGTGGGCGGTGCTGAGCCACCGGTACCGCGACGCCCTGCCGGGGCTGACCTCGCCGGAGGAGTGGCAGGAGACGTTCGACAGGGCGCGGCCCCGGCCATGACAGCCGCCTCGGGAGCGCCCGCCGGCCTCGACGCCGGTCTCGACGACGCCGGGCTCGTCGAGCCGGGGCACGGCGGCGGGCTCGGCGAGGTCTTCCGGCGGCGCTACCTGCTGAGGCTCATCGTGCGGCGGGAGCTGCGGGCCCGCTACCAGGGGTCGCTGCTCGGCCTCGGCTGGTCGTACGTGCGGCCCGCCGCGCACTTCGCGGTGTTCTACTTCGTGGCCGGCGTCTTCCTGCGGATGAGCGACCGCGTCGAGCACTTCCCGATCTTCATGTTCTCGGCGCTCGTGCTCGTCTCGTTCTTCAACGAGACCCTGATCAACACCACCCACTCGGTGCTCGGCAACGCGCCGCTCGTCCGCAAGGTCTACCTGCCGCGCGAGCTGTTCCCGGTCGCGTCGCTGCTGGTGTCGTGCGTGCACCTGCTGCCGGGCCTCGCGATCGTGCTGACCGTCGCGTCCGTCTGGGGCTGGACGCCGTCGGCCGCCGCGATCGGCTCGGCGCTGCTCGGCTTCGCGCTCGTCGCCACGCTCGGTATCGCCCTCGGGCTGATCTGCTCGGCGCTGCACGTCTTCTACCGCGACACCGACAAGGTCGTCGACATCGCGACGCTGTTCGTCACCTGGTCGGTGCCGATGATCTACCCGTGGACGGTCGTCCGCGACACCGCGCCCGGCTGGGCGCTGGACGCCTACCTCGCCAACCCCATGGCCGTCGGCGTGCTGCTGTTCGAGCGCGCGTTCTGGTGGCCGACGACCGACGGCGCGTCCGCGTTTCCGGCGGACCTCACCAGGGACGGGTTCGTCCTGCTGGCGATGGCCGTCCTGCTGCTCGGGGTGGGCCAGTTCGTGTTCGCCCGGCTCCAGCGGCGCTTCGCGGAGGAGCTCTGATGGCCGCCGCCCGTGCCGTCGTGGTCGACGGCGTCACCAAGCGGTTCACGCTGCGGCACGCCCGCTCGATCAAGAACATGACCGTGCGGGCGCTGCGCCGCGAGAAGCTCCGCGACCGGTTCACCGCGCTGGACGAGGTGTCCGTCACCATCGGCGTCGGCGAGGCCGTCGCGCTGATCGGGGTGAACGGCTCCGGCAAGAGCACCCTCCTGAAGATCATCTCCGGGGTGATGCCGCCGGACGCGGGGACCGTGCGGGTCCGCGGCCGCGTCGCCGGGCTGATCGAGGTCGGCGCCGGGCTGCACCCCGACCTCACCGGGCGGGAGAACGTCTTCCTGAACGGCGCCATCCTCGGCATGGACCGTGCCGAGACGCTCCGCAAGTTCGACTCGATCGTCGAGTTCGCCGACATCGGGCGGTTCCTCGACCAGCCCGTCCGGTTCTACTCGTCCGGCATGTTCATGCGGCTGGCGTTCTCCATCGCCGTGCACACCGACCCGGACGTCTTCCTCATCGACGAGGTCCTCGCCGTCGGCGACCCGCTGTTCCGCCGCAAGTGCATCGACCGCCTGCGCGAGTACCGCGCCAGCGGCCGCACGATGGTGATCGTCGCGCACGACGCCAAGCTCCTGCGGCAACTCTGCACCCGCGGCGTCTTCCTTGAGGACGGCCGCGTCCTGTGGGACGGCGACATCGACACCGCCGCCGACCTGCTCCTGAAGAAGCGCCAGGAACGCCGCCGCGGCCTCACCGCGCCCGCCCGGCCACCCGCCGAGGCCGGCCGATGACCTCGGCCCCGCCCGCCGACCGGCCGCGGCTGCGCGAACTGGACCTGCTCCGGTTCGTCGCGGCCCTGCTGGTGGTGTTCCACCATTACGTGGGGCGTATCGCGGGATGGGGCGTGCCCAACCATCACAACATGCCGGTGCTCGCATCGATCACGCACTTCGGCAACCTCGGCGTCGACCTGTTCTTCCTGATCAGCGGCTTCGTCATCCTGATGAGCGCATGGGGCAGGGGAGTCGGCGACTTCGCCGTCTCCCGCACCGTGCGGATCTTCCCGGCCTACTGGGTTGGCGTCTCTCTCTCGATCCTGAGCTTCTTCGCCATCGGTGAGACACCGGTGGCGTCGCACAACCCGCTGGTCGCCTACCTGCCGAACATGACCATGCTTCAGACGGGCATCGGCGTGCCCAACATGGAGAACGTCTACTGGACACTCTGGGTCGAACTGCACTTCTACGCGCTGATCGCCGTGCTCATCTGGCGCGGTATCACCTATGAGCGATGCGTGGCCTTCATGGTCGGATGGCTGCTGCTCGGCCTGTTCGCCCAGGAGGCGGACTTCTCGCCGCTCACCGCGGTCCTGATGCCGCCATGGGCCCCGTACTTCGTGGCCGGCATGGCGTTCTTCCTCATCCACCGATTCGGCCCGAACCTTCTCCTGTGGCTCATCGCCGCCGGCTGCTGGGCACTCGCCGTGTACTACCGGCAGGGCACCGTGAACGCCGAACTGGCCTGGCCACGGGTATGGGACGCGGTCATCGCCGGCGGTGTCACCTTCACATTCCTGCTCATGGCGATCGTGGCCACCCATCGGTTCGAAGCGGTGAGCTGGCGCGGCTTCACCTTCCTCGGCTCGCTCACCTATCCGCTTTACCTGGTGCACGAGAGCATCGGGCGCGTGCTGTACGAGCTGCTGCGCTCCCACCTCGGCCGGTGGACGCTGCTCGGCATGTCCTTGATCGCCGCTTTCGGCACGGCCTTCCTGGTGCACCGGCTGATCGAGGAACCGCTGCAGCGATGGGTGAAGCCGAAGCTCAAGGCGGGGCTCGGCCGATTGCGGCAGGAGTGGCCCTCGCTCGTACGGAACAAGACCTCGCCCCGCAGCACCGTGGAGGCAATCCGGTGACCAGCCCCCCCGCCGCTCCCGAGC
>NZ_SMKY01000269.1 GCF_004349235.1 Actinomadura darangshiensis
ACCCATTCAGAAGACATTCCAGCCTTGAAATGCTGAGCCCGGTGGACTACGAGGAACGACACCGAACCTCGAGCATCACCACCTGACCCATCTCACCCGAGCTGTCCGTGCTACGGGGGGAACCTCACGGCGTTCTGACCTGCGTGAGCGTGGCCGATCGCGCCGTAACGTCCGACCGTGACCACTGTCAGCTCAGCTACGTCCAGTGCGCACAGGGCCTCCAAGGTCGCATGGGCGGAGGCTGTGTTCTCCTCGGCGTTGGTCTGGAGCGCGCGAATTCGGCGGCCGCGTAGGGTTTCTGCCAACCAGGCCGGCGGAGGTGAACCCCCGAGGTTGACAATGACTTGGCACCCCGCTTCCAATGCGGCTGCCATGACAGCACGAGGCGCCTCCTGCAGGACTTCGTAGCAGTCCAGGTAGACCACCGGAGCGACCGTGAGCCGGGGCAGGTCAATGGCGCGGAGCTCGTCGGTGATGCCTCGCAGTCCGGAGAACCAGGTCCGGTTGCCTGAATGATCGACCACAACGATGTTGGTCCGGGTGCGTTCCATCGGTGTGGCACTGGGGTGCAGCGTGATGTTCCAGTCCGTCAAACGAGCGTGGACAGAGCGACCAACATCGTCGTCAGCGACAGGGTTGCTGTGCAATGAGGCGGGATGGCCGAGGCCTTGCAGGGACGCGGCAACAAGCGGGCCGTCTCCGGCGACAAAGCCTTCGGTGTACTCGACGTCCACGCCGTAGTTGAGGCGCGGCATCGCGGTCACGTGCAGGGTATGGACATGGGCGAGATAGCTAAAGCATGCAACCATCGGCGCTTCGGCTGGTTGTGCGGTCTCAGGCTCCTGCGCCGGTGTCACCGCGTGGCGGCGAGTTGGACAGTGGTGACTAGGGCGGCGTGGTCGCTCATCTGTAGCGTGCGGGGTTGATGGTCGTAGCTGCAGGCGGTAATACAGCCGGTGGCGGCGCTGACAAGGGCGTGGTCGAGGCGTTGGGACCCGAAACGGTCGCTGACCCAACTGTGGTCGGTGGCGGTGGGATGTAGAGCCCGGTAGGCGTCGGTCAGGCCGAGGTCCAGCAGTCCCGTGTAGAAGGCGTAGTCGTGGTCGGCGAAGGCGGGCAGGTGTGGCCGGTGACCGGGCTCGACGACGTTGAGGTCCCCGGCCACGATCATGTTGGGATGGGAGATGCTGGTCAGGTACCCGATGATGCGCTGTTGGAAGGCGCGGCGGCGTTCGCTGCTTTCCTCGGTCATGCCGTTAGTGGGCCCGTACACCCCGATCACGCGAATGGTTTGTCCCGCCTGTCCGCGTGACTCTGTTTGGGCGGCACCATCTTTGGTGGTCGGTGCGGTGCTTGCGGTGAGGTCCACCGCGACGATGCGCGGGTTGAATGCTGGCGGCAGTACCGGGGACACGGTGAAGCCCCGGCTAGCGATGGTGGCGAGGTAGCGGCTTTCCTGCCAGCCGGGGCCGCAGGAGATGGTGAATCCCTCGGCCTCCAGCACGCTCATGATGAGGCGTCCGCCGCTACTGGGTTGCATCTCGGTGAGAATGAGGGTGTTACTCCGGGTCTTCAACAGCCAGTCGGCCAACCGCTGGGCACGCTGCGGATTCGGACTGTTGACGTTCAGGGCGCACACCCGCAGTTCAGTAGTGCCAGGGTCGGTGACAACCTGGTCGCCGGTGTCGGTGTCCACGGCGCCGAACAGCATTCCCTGCACCGCGTCGTCGGTCATGGCGTCTCCCTTGTTGCTGCGGCCGTGGCGGCGGGTGTGTCGGCGGCAAGACCGGTCAGCTGTCGGACCCGGTCAATGGTGGCGGCCAGCTGGGCGGCGGTCATCTGTTTGGCGGCGCGCTGCTCGGCGGTCTCGTGGGCGGCGCCGTATACCCAGAAGGAGCGGCCTTCCACGGCGTCCAGGATCAGGAACCGGTCGCTGGTGGCTGGTCCGCGGACCAGGATCGAGATGGTGTCCGCCTCGGCCTGGACGGTGTGCACGGTGGCGTGGTCCAGTGCGTAGGTGGAGCCGGGCCGTTCGATCCGCTCGATCAGCGGCCGCAGGGCGCGGGGGTCGGTGTCTTCGTCGAACTCGGTGTCGCGACCGAAGATCCGGTGCACGTAGCTGCCTCGGTAGATTCCGGCGAAGAAGTCCCAGCGGTGCGGGTGCGGCCGGTCAAAGTAGCCGGCCCGGTACAGGTGCAGCCGGACGCGGACTTTCGCGGTGGTGTCGTCGTAGAGGACGAGTTTGTCCAAGAAGTCGTAGCGCTCGCACATCGTTGCGAGATGGGTATCGGCAGGCAACTGGTTCAGCAGTTGGTTCAGCAGGGCCGAATTGGTGGCGATCGCCTCGTAGACCGGGGTGCAGCCGGCCAGGACGGAGGCGGCGCTGGTCCAGTCGATGGCGGCCAGTTCCTTGAACGTCGGATGCGGATAGGGCGGCGAGGTCATGGCAAGGCCCCTCCAGGAGGGTGGTGGTCGGATACGAGCGGGAATTTTGGCTCGGGGACTACGGGGCCGGCGAAGGGAGAGGCGTCCAAGACCCGTTTGAGGTGCGGGTGCAGCCGGTAGAACTGGCGGCCCAGTCCCGGGGCCTGGGCTGTGGCGGCGGGCAGGCTTCCGGTGGTCGCGACGTGGACCGCGGCGGCGGTCAGCAGCTGCAGTTGGGTGTGCTTTGTTCGGGCGCGCAGTGTCCCGGCGGGGGCGATGGGGACGGCGGCCGAGGCGTAGACGCTTCCCGTGTCCACGCCAGGTTCGGCGCGGTGCAGGGTGCAGACGATCGGGTCGTTGTTCAGCAGCGCCCAAGCCACGGCATCCATGCCCCGGTAGGTCGGTAGGGCACCGTTGTGGGCGTTGATCACACCGAGGCGGGCGAGGCTCAGGACTGCGGCCGGGACGATCGGCATCCCGGCCAGGATGACCAGATCGGCGGCGTGGCGGTTCAGAGCCTCGGCGACCTGCCCCCAGTTGTGGGCATGAATCTGCGGGATGTTCGAGGCGGCGTGCCCCTGGCCGACTTCGGGCTGTGGGCCGGATGCGGTTTGGTCGGTGGTTGGCTGGTCGGGTGGATACCAGGCTTGGTCGTAGCTCGATGATGGGGTTGCGGCGGGGCCGTCGGAGGGCGGCCCGTACCAGCACACCGCCGTAAGCCGGACACCGGCCGCAGCAGTCATTTCGGCCAGCTGGGCAGGACTGCCCGAGCCCACTCCGGCCAGCATCATGATCCGCGGCCGGCGCCGGGATCGATCGTGCTCCCGGCCCGAGCCCTCGTCCACGGTGAAGGATTTGGGGTGAGGCGTGGCGCCGGCGTGCAGCCCTGGGGTGACGGGCTTGGTGGTGAACTGCGCGGTCGGTGCGAGCCGGTTGGCCAGGTCGGCTTGCAGGCTGTCGGTGGCGGCGTTGAGAAGGTGGGCGGCCATGGTGATTTGCTGAGGCAGTTCGGGCCCGGCGGCGGGGTGGATGGCTACGGCGCCGAGCAGTTTGCAAGCACCGTTGAGAAACCGCAGGTCGGCGCTCTCGGCCGCGACGCCAATCCAGTGCATGGCGAGGGTGAGCCATGCGGAGGCGATGGCGGGGGTGAGCGCGGCGGTATTCGCGGCAACGGGTGGGCGCAGGACAGAGGTGGTCTCAAAGCCGTGCAGCACCTTCAGATCCATGTGGGTGGCTGGTTGCGGGTGCTTCGCGTCCCCGCCCGGTGACCTCGTGGTAGTCACACGCTGCGAATACACGAAGTTAAAGCTCACAGCGTCAGCAGCTAACCCCTTGGCAGCCCTCGCTGCAGCGGCGGGTTCGGAGAGATCCCAGAGTCGAGCCGACGCTGCGGCTTCCGCCACTCCTGAGCGTGCGCCTCGGGATTCGTTGCGCGAGGGGGCGAAACGAGGTGCGGTCTCGGCGGTTAGGGCGGCGAGGTCGAAGTCTCCATCAGTGTCGGCGCGGACCGGGAACCGACCCTCAACAGCCGGGGGCGCGGTGTCGATGCGGGGGCCTATCGGGCTGGTCATCGGGCGACGGCGGCGCAGACTTTGGTCAGCGCCGTCAGGTAGCCCTCGACCAGGTCTTGGTCGCCGGGGTACCCCCAGATCGGGATTTTCAGGAAGCCGGCTTGAAAGGCTTGGACGCC
Organism: Actinomadura darangshiensis; assembly: GCF_004349235.1. Lineage (GTDB taxonomy): Bacteria > Actinomycetota > Actinomycetes > Streptosporangiales > Streptosporangiaceae > Spirillospora > Spirillospora darangshiensis. Next base: position 4,115 of record NZ_SMKY01000269.1, read on the forward strand.
GGGGAGATCGATGTGTTCGGGTGTGCTGGGCTGCCAGGGCGCGAACGGGTCGCGTCGGGCGAACAGCGGTTCGGCGCTGATGTCGCGGGTGGAACCGGGGGCGTCCACGTGAGTGGCTCCCTCAGCGACGCACAGGTCGATGAACTGTCTACGCGTGACGGTCGCGCTCTGGGGGTGGAATCGCAAGCCGATGACGTACAGGCCGTGTTGTCCAACCTCGGCAGGGACGATGGCGGGGGTGAGAACGGGATTGCCGTCCAGGCCATTGACGAAGGTGTCCAGGACGGTGCGTCGGCGGCGCTCGATGTCGTCGGCGCGGGAGAGCTGGTGGAGGCCGATGGCGGCGCCGAGGGTGGTGATGCGGTGTTTGAGGCCCATTCCAGTGAAGGCGAACGGGGCGAACTCGGCGGTGGGGTCGATCTCGGTCAGGCAGCGTTTGTTGTAGTGCCCGTACAGCAGCGCGAGTTGCCGGAACCGGTCGTTGGCGGTGACCAGCATGCCGCCTTCACCGGTCGTGATCGCCTTCTGGTTGGTGGAGAACACCGCCATGTCCCCGAACGTCCCCACGCGTCGGCCTTTCCAGGAGGCGAAATGGGCATGGGAGCAGTCCTCTAGGAGGAGCACACCGTGCTCGGTGCACAGCGCTGCGATCTCGTCCATCGGGCAGGGGTTGCCCCACATGTGGGTGACGATCACGGCTTTGACTGACGGGCTCAGCTGGGCGGCGATGGTTTGGGCGGTCACGTTCCCGTAGGCGTCGGCGTCGGCGAACCGGACGTGGATGCCGTCGAACCCGAACGGTGAGGCCGTGGCGAAGAAGGTGTAGGCCGGTGCCACGACCGCATCTCCGGGTTTGAGCCCCGCGATCCGGCTCATCGCGTGGATCGCTGCGGTACCGGAAGCAAAGGACACCGCGTGCGGGACCCCGGCGAACTCGGCGAACGCCCGCTCGTAGTCACCGATGACCCCGCGTGCATCCCGGTCCGACAGCGACCGGTGGAGTTGCGCTCGTACGGCCGCTTCCAGGCTGTCGTCCACGGCCGGCCATCGGTAGTGCGGTTCGTTCACCGAGAGGGTCGGAGGGCCCCCGTGGGCCGCAAGCGTGCTCATCGTTAAATCTCCGTCTGTGCAGCTGGGTGGTCGGGTGGAGAGTCATCGAGCGCGGTGATCACCTGGCGGACCTGCGCCGCTGACTCAGCTGGGGTGGCCGTGGGGCTCAGGGCGAGGACCGGCCACTGGTATCGGTCGGCATAGGCGCGCATGTGCTCCAGCCCAGCCCGCTGATAGTCCACGAACGTCTCGCGGTTGAGCTCGCCGTAGCCGGCGTGCATGCCGAGTTCGGCGGGCCGGAACTGCCGGCCTCGGTCATACAGGGCGGCAGGGTCGGCCGACAGCAACACCACGGTGTCGGGCACCCGGATCCGCTGGAAGATGACGTCGAGGATGGGCTGGGTGTAGCCCTGCAGCAGCAGCTTGGAGCAGAACTTGTAAATCCAGCCGTCCACGATGACGTCGTGGCCGGCGTCCAGCAATGGCGCGAGTACCGTCTCGCCGTGAGCGGTGAACCAGGATGCCTGCAGCCCGACCCAGAACGCGTCCGACAGGTCGGGGGCGTCGCCGCTGTGCCACAGCATGGTCGCCAGTTGCTGCATCAACGTCGCGGCGTAGGCCGAGGTGGCCGAGATCTGCCGTCGTGACACGAACACAAACTGCCGGGCATCGGACGCCGCCGGTGCCTGAGCCCGGTGTGGGCGTATCGGTGATGTAGAAGAGTGGACGGCGTTCGGTTGGGCGGCGGCCACTTGGTCGTAGGAGCAGGTAGCCAAAAGCTCGGCCAGTGTCGTCTTCCCGATTCCGTCAGGTCCTTCCAGCACCAGAAATCGTCCGGGCACTCGGCTCTCCGTTGTCGGTGTGGTCCGGTTCGGGCGTTGCCCGGCGGCGCGCCGGGACCGGTGGCGGTGCACACCGCTGCGCACCGCCACACGGCGGTCGCTCAGACAGCGCACTGCCTTCATCGTGACCATTCGTGGCCGGTGTGACTCGCCCGTGGCCGGTTGCGGGCGCGGGCTTCCGGCCGACCGCGCAGATACTGTGCGCCTATCGTGCGCAGGCAGGGGTGTGCGGAGCATCGGTCAGGTCCCGCATGCTTCGGCGGCGTTGATCAGGCGCCATGGTTGAGGTTGCCGCCACCGCTCATACTCGGCCTTCAGGAGTGCCTGGGCGTCGTCCGGCAGGGCAGGCAGCGCGGCATTCACCACGGTCGCCATCCGCGTGGTGAGCTCGGCCAGTTCGCCATCCAGCACCGCCTGAAGGTTCCCCTTCAGCCTCAGAGCCTCGGTGCGCCCGGCAGACTGGGCCGAGTAACGGTCGATCAGAGCGAGCATCTCGGTGAGAACCACGTAGGCGGCATGCCGGATAGTGACGCGGGCCTGATGGAGCAGGTCACGCGGCTGGCCGTTGAGGATCTTCTCCAGCGACTTGGCGGTGTAGTCCAGCGCGAAACTCCGGTCGATCCACAGCTGCGCGTGATGGGAGCAGGCCCCGATGCGCCAGTCGGCGAATTCCGCGTCGACCCGGCCCATCGAGGGCCGCGCAGTCCTGGTCAGGCCGCGGGCTTGGACGGCGCGCGTGTAGGCGGCGCCGCTCAAGCATTCCATGCTGACCAGCATGTAGGAGATGCCGGTGTAGAAAGCGCGGCCGGTCTGATGAGCGGCGACGAACTGCGGGTCGTCGATCCCGTCGATGATCTCCTCGACGCTCAGGTGCGGCAGGGGGCGCAGCAGCAGGTCGGTGCGGCCCTGGAAGGCGTGCGTGGCCGCGAGCTCGTCAGCGTCCATCAGGTGGTCGAAGGTGATGTAGGTGTAGCGGGTGGGGACTCCCAGCGCAGACAACGTCCTGATCGCCAGGGCGTTCTGGTCGCTGGTGGTGTCTTTGTTGAAGCGCTCCAGGATGCTGCTGACGCCGGACTCGACGCCGAACAGCATCCGGCGCAGCCCCTGCTCGACCAGATCCCGCCACAGTTGGGCGCGCTCCAGGTGCCAGTCGCGGTCGCGGTCGGGCCGAACGACCTGGTCGATGCGGCACGAGGACTCCCACGACAACCCGGCTGCCTGCAGCGCTGCGGCGATCGCGCGAATCCGGGGGACGGCGTCGTCGCCGCGCCCGATGATCTCTTCGTCCACCAGGTACAGGGTCCGGGAGATGCCGGGGTGCCGGTCGAACACCGTCCTCATCGCATCCAGGATCCAGTCCAGGTCCTGTGCTCCGCCAGGAGCCCATTTCCCCTTGTGCGAGCGGGGGCAGAACGAGCAGGCGCTGGTGCAGCCGCGGCTGGTCTCCAGTTGGGCCACGCCATGGTGGTCGAAGGTGGCGTCCAAGAGGTCCAGCTCGGGCAGGATCTCGGTGACCGCCCGGTTGGGCAGCGTTGCCGTCCGGAGCGCAGCCGACGGTAGGGGCCGAACAAGGGTCGACTGCTCACCTCGAGTGGCGGGGCGGGCAATCATCAACCCGCCACCACGGGCCGCTCCGGTGTAGCCGATCCCGCGGATCTGATCCCGCTCCAGGTCGCCATGGAAATGGCTGAGCACATCGGCGATCGTGGGCTCACCTGCGCCCCGGGCGACCATCAGATCGGGGTAGCGCTTGAGCAGCAGGCCCTCGTTGCGGGCGGTCAGGCTGCCACCGGCCAGCACCAGCGGCGGCCGGGGACTGCCGAACAGGTCGTCCAACAGCTCGATCATCAGGTCGTGTTGACCGAAGGTCGCCGACACACCCACGACGTCGGGAGCCAGGTCATCGACGGCCGCCCTGATGTCGTCGAGGGTGGCCCCCAGTTGCATGTCCATCAGCGTGACCTGGCCGATCAGGGTGGAACGGGCAGCCCTTGCCAGGTCTGAGATCGCCAGCGGGAACCGCGGCAGTGGGAACCACTCAGGGTGATACAACGCTGCCAGCAGCACCCGAGGCCGAAGCAGCCGCTGCGCCGCCTCCTCGCTCACCTCGCCCGCCGACAGCCACGTCTGTGGCGTGGCGATCTGGATCCGGTCCTGCGCCCACTGCGGCCAAGATCGGGTCAGGTGCTCCTGGCCGGACAGATCGGCAATCGTCCATCCGGAGGCCTGGGAGGCGCGTTCGGCGAACAGAAGCCGCCGGTCAAGCGTGCCCGTGACGGCGAAACGGCCGGGCAGCACGCCGGTCAGGGCCGCGGCTACGGCATTCGGATCGGTTTCGGGAATCGCCCCCAGCCGGGTCGCAGTGGCGGCGTCCACGGGGATGCCCGTTGCGTGTTCGACGCCGGCGAGCAGACGCTCATGGCCAGTGGTGCGCCCGGGAGCTTCTCCTGATACCCGGCTTGTGGAGTCGCCGGAGGTGTGAGCGGGGGTGGAGCCCGGACTCCGGCGTGCTGGGTGGACCAGTGCTGGCAGGATCTTGGGCAGCATCGCGGCCTCCTTACCTCGCCTCCAGCACAAGCGACATCGAGCTGCCCGGGCCAGGGGCGCGGACGGATCCGGACAGCCGCTATGACGCCGCTTCCGCGCGACCTGGAAGAAGCCCCGTAGGCAAGGTGATGCGGCGAGTAGGCTCTCGGACGATTTCGGACACGCGCGGACTGATGTGAGGGGCCGATGCCTCAACCCGGCGATATCGATCCCAGCGAGGCTCGTACCGTCGCGGAGTTCACCCGATGCCTGCGCCAGGTGCGGACGCGAGCCGGCAACCCCTCGCTACGCGAACTGGAACAGCGAGCTCGGCGGCTGGGCACGCGTCTGCCACGCAGCAGCGTCTCCGATGCTCTGGCCGGGGCCACCCTTCCACGCCGCGACCTGGTGATGGGGTTCCTGCGGGCCTGCGGCATCAACCCGCAGGCCGATCCCCGATGGGTGCGGGCCTGGGCGCGCCTGGCGGAAACCAGCGATCCCACTGTCGTATCCGCACAGACCGAGCAGGCAGACCAACAGCCCCGGCTCACCGACCAGCTGGTCCGCGATATCCGCAACGCCGGACTACTGCGGATCGGCACCACCTATCTGAGCGAGGTGGAATGGAAGACGCTGTTCAGCGATGTCGCCGAACTTGACATCTTCATGGCCTACGGACAGACGTGGCGGCATCTGCACGCCCGGGAATTGGAGTTGGTCGCCGCCAGCGCAGGCAGCCGCCTCCGGGTATTCCTCGCCGACCCTGACGACCAGACCACAGTGGCCGCGCTGGCCGCCCGGTTCGCCATCACCCCCGAAGAACTCCAGACTCGGATCCAGACCACCCGTCAGGGCTACGAGGCCCTGCGCCGGCCAGGCGGAGCCAACATCCAGGTCTTCTACTGGCCCGGAGAGCGGACCTTCTCCTTCTTCCGCCTGGACGAGATCGCCGTGGTCGGCTTCTACAGCCACACCACGAGCCGTGCCGCAGCGGTGCCAGTCCTGGTCTGCCAAGAACCCGGCGAGCTCTACCAATTCCTCCTCGAGGAGCTAGACGCCATCCAGACGGCCAGCCGCCCCGCCTGAACAAACGACCTCCGAAATGAGCGGGTGCGGCGTTACCGCCACAGCGAAGGGGCCGTGGCAGCCATGATGGAGATCCCAGCAACGGCACCAGGTCATACCGAGGAGCCCCAGTGTCTGGCCAACCATCCGCGACCGGTCAGTTGCCCATGCGCGCCCTAGGACGAACCGGCATCACCGTCCCCGCGCTCGGCATCGGCTGCTGGGCCATCGGCGGCCCGGACCACAATCTGGGAATGTCAATGGGCTGGGCCAGCGGCGCTGACTCCGCCACAGCCATCGCCGGGCTGGAGACCGCCTGGGAGCTGGGTGCCCGACTGTTCGACACCGCTGATGTGTACGGGCACGGCCGGTCAGAACGCCGCCTCGCGCACCTGGTCGCCCACGTCCCCCGCGAGCAGATCGTGCTGTCGTCCAAGGTCGGCTACTTCACCGGCACCGCCCGGCACGGCTACGACCCCGCCCACATGCGCCGCCAGCTCGGCCAGACATTGGACAACCTCGGCACCGACCACCTGGACATCTACGCCCTGCACCACTCCGACTTCGGAGCCGACGACCGCTACCTCCAGCCCGCCGTCGAAGCCATGCGAGCCTTTCAAGCCGAAGGCCTCATCAAAGCCGTCGGCATGCGCGGACCGCATCGGTTCGCCCCCGATCGGCTCGCCACCGCACCCGACCGCCGCGGCGACAAGATCGCCCGGTTCCGGGCCGTCTTCGACGCGGTCGAACCCGACGTGCTGGCCGTGCGCGACAACCTGCTCACCCCTACCGCCCGCTCCGAAGGGATCTTCGCCTTCGCTCGCGAGCGCCGCTGCGGAGTACTGATCAACAAGGCCCTCGGGCAAGGGCTCCTCACCGGCATGTACGACCCGGCCCGCCCCCGTCGTTTCCCCGACGGCGACCACCGCAGCCGCAAACGCTGGTTCACCCCGGACGCCCTCACCGTCCTCCAAGAGGGGCTTGAAGAACTTCGCAGCCTGGTCGGGAGTGGCTCCGCCGACCTGATCAGCATCGCCCTGTGGTCATGCCTGGACCGCTCACCCGACGCCGTCGTCCTCACCGGCTTCACCACCCCCGGACAAGTCCGGGTGAACCTCACCAGCCTCCGCGACCATCCGCGTCCCCAAATACTGGAGCGGGCCCGCACCATCATGGCCGCCGTCCAAGCTCGCCTGGACGACACCGGAGAGGTGTTCCTCGACGAAACCACCGCCCCGTCATGACCACTCCACCTACGCAACCGGCCATCACAGGCCTCATCGAGCGGCCCGCCCACCACGCAGAGCCAGACCGCCTTCGCATCATGAATTGGAACGTGCAGCACGCCAACCCGGCACGATCACGCCAGCAGGCCGGCTGGATCGCCGGGCAACCCATCGACGTCGCCGTCCTCACCGAAGTCTCCGCCAGCCACGGTGCCACCGCCCTGATCCAAGAGCTCACCGACTACGGCTTCACCGTGTGCTGCCCCACCGGGCCAGGCAGCGACTACCGCGTACTCATCGCATCCCGAATCGGCAAGCTGGAAAGCTGCCCCCAGATCCAAACCACGCACCTTCCCCACCGCTGCGTCGCAACCCGGCTGCACCTCAACCACGACGACGCAACGCCCCAGACCGTGGGCATCGTCGGACTCTACGTACCGTCGCGCGGCAACCGCGAACGCCGCAATGTCGACAAACGAGCATTCCAGAACGCCGTCACCCGGCTCATCCGGCGACTGCCCGCACTCATCGGGGTCAACGGCCCCGTTCTCATCACCGGAGATCTCAACGTTGTCGAACCCGACCACCAGCCGACACTCAAGGTATTCGGTGCCTGGGAGTACGACTTCTACCGCGCCTTCTCCGCCGCCGGATACACCGACGCCTACCGCCACCTGCACCCACATCAACCCGACCACTCCTGGTACGGACGCAGCGGCGCTGGCTACCGCATCGACCACGCATTCTGCTCAAGTGAGCATGTAGTTCAGAGCTGCGAATATGACCAGCGCCCCCGTCGCAACCGACTCAGCGATCACGCCGCCATGACGCTCGTTCTCCAATGGCGCTACTGAGAGAGTGCGCAAGGACGAGCCAGATGCCGGTGGCTGAGCGGCCCTGACGTTCCCATTGGTGGATCCGGTCGGCGAGGTTGTGGCCGTGTGGCCCGTAGGCACAGACCCCAAGCTCATAGGCGCGCCGCCCGTCGGGGGCGCCAGAGGCGGGTCGCGCCAGATACGCCGCCAGCGCCGGCACCTTCTCCACCAGAGCCCGGCGATCGGACTCCGGCACCTCCTGCAGGTGGCCCAGCACCGCGGAGATCAGACATGCTGAAACAGCAGGCACGGTCTTCTCCTGCATCAAAGCGCGTCGACAACCTCAGAATCACTCATGGCCGTGCCTGCGTGCATGTGCATGGATGCTCTTATGGATGTCAAGCCGCGGGCTCAAGATCGCTTGGTGCGGTGATGATCTGGTAGAGCTCTCGGGCGATGTAGCGCTTGAGACAGCGGATGATCTCTTTCTTGGACATGCCTTCCTTGG
>NZ_SMKY01000026.1 GCF_004349235.1 Actinomadura darangshiensis
GGTTGCGGGAGGCCGGGCTGGGGCCGGGCCGGGGCGTCGCCATCCGCACCGGGGTCTCGCCGGAGGCGTTCGCCCTGCACATCGCCGCGCATGTGGCAGGGTGCCGGGTCGTGGGCGTCCGGCCCGGATATGCCGCCGGGCAGCTCGCGCAGGTGCTGGGGACGGGCGTCGATGCCGTGATCGCCGATGCTGCGACGCCGGACCTGACCGCGGCGGCGGGGCCGATCCCGGTCGTGCCGATCGGGAAGCTGATGAACGGGCGTCCGTCCTTCGACGTCCTGGGACGCCCGGACGACGTGGCGCTGCTGGCCTTCACCAGCGGCAGCACCGGGCGGCCGAAGGGCTGCGCGTTCACCTACCGGGCCCTCAGCGGGCACTGGGCCTGGCAGCCGGACGCCTGGGGCCGGGTCGCGATGGAGTTCGCCGCGGCGTTCGAGCGGTACATGCTGTTCGGGACGCTGGCGAGCATGGTCGTCCTGGAGTTCCTCGCGCCGTGCCTGCTGGGCGGCGGAACCGCGGTGATCCCCGAGGACGACGGCCGCCCCCTGTTCCCGTACGCGATCGAGCGCTACGGGATCACCGGGTCGATCGTGACGGTGCCGAGGCTCGGGCAGATGCTCGGCCTGCTGCGGGACGAGCCGGCCAACGTGGGGAGCCTGCGTGCGCTGATGGTGTCCGGGTCGCCGCTCGGCCCGCACCGGCTGGCGGAGGCGGTCGAGCGGCTCGGCCCGGTCGTCTACAACGGGTACGGGCAGACGGAGGCCGGTTCGGTGTCGATGCTCACGCCCGCCGACGGGATGTCGCCCTCGGTCGGGCGTCCCCACCCGGGTGTCGAGATCAGCGTCCGGGCGGGCGAGATCCAGCTGCGCAGCCCGTACATGATGGCGGGCTACTGGGACGACCCCGGGGAGACGCGGGACGTCCTGCGGGACGGCTGGCTGCGCACCCGCGACCTGGGCCGTCTCGACAACGATGGCCATCTCCACCTGGACGGCCGCGCTCGCGACGTGGTCATGGTCAACGCGATGGTCGTGTATGCGGGTCCGATCGAGCGGGTGCTGGCCGCGCATCCGGACGTCGCCGAGGCGTACGTGGCCGGGGCCCCCGACGAGGAGACCGGTGAGGCCGTGCACGCGTTCGTCGTCCCGGCCGATGGCCGCTCCCCCGACCACGCGGCGCTGAGGGCGCTCGTCCAAGGCGAATTGGGAGCCGACGGCGTGCCCCGGACGATCACGGTGGTGCCGGGGGTGCCCGCCGCCGCGAGCGGCAAGCCGGACAAGCGGGCGCTGCTCGCGGCGTACCCGCCCCGGCTCTGATCGACTTCTGAGATTCCGCGCCTTGACTGGGGGTTGAGCGTTCAACCACCTGGAGGGTGTCGTGCGAACTCAACCCCTGGAGTACCTGGTCATCGGCGCCGGCCCGGCGGGCCTGCAACTGGGCTGCTTCCTGGCGAAGGCGGGCCGGCGGTATCTGATCCTGGAGGCGGGCGAGGGGCCCGGCACGTTCTTCAAAACCTACCCCCGGCACCGCACGCTCATCTCCAACAACAAGAAGCACACCGGGACCGACGACCCGGAGCTCAACCTGCGCATGGACTGGAACTCGCTGCTGTCCGACGACCCTGAGCTCGTGTTCACCCGCTACAGCGACCGGTACTTCCCCGCCGCCGACGACTTCGTCCGCTACCTGGCCGACTTCACCGAACGCCACCGCCTGAACGTCGCCTACGGAACCCGGGCCGCGCACATCACGCGGGACGGGGACGGGTTCCATGTCACCGACGACCAGGGCGGCACGCACGCGGCCGAGCGGGTGATCGTCGCGAGCGGCTTCTCGAAGCCGAACGTCCCGCCCGTGCCGGGAATCGAGACGGCCGAGCTGTACGGCGAGCACTCCACCGACCCCCGCGCGTACGTGAACAAGCGCGTTCTGGTCCTCGGCAAGGGGAACTCGGCGTTCGAGACGGCGGAGAACCTGATCGAGACGGCCGCGGTGATCCACGTCGCCGGGCCGCACTCGGTGAAGCTCGCGTGGCGGACGCACTTCGTCGGGCACCTGCGCGCCGTCAACAACAACTTCCTCGACACCTACCAGCTGAAGTCGCAGAACGCGATCCTGGACGGCGAGGTCAGGCACATCGAGCGGCAGGCCGACGGCCGCTACCTGGCGACGGTGGCGTTCACCCGCGCCGACGAGGTCACCAAGGACATCCCCTACGACCACGTGATCGTCTGCACCGGGTTCCGGATCGACGCGTCCGTCTTCGGCGACGGCTGCCGGCCGGAGCTGACGATCTCCGACCGGTTCCCCGCGCTCACCCCCGCCTACGAGTCCGTCAACGTCCCCGGCCTGTACTTCGCCGGGACGCTGACGCAGTCGCGCGACTTCAAGCGCGGCACCAGCGGCTTCATCCACGGCTACCGGTACGGGGTGCGGGCGCTGCACCGCTTCCTTGAGCGGCGGTACCACGGCGTGCAGTGGCCCGGCCGGGCGCTGACCGCCGATCCCGCGGAGCTGGCGGCGGCGGTGCTGGCCCGGGTCAACCGCAGCTCCGGGCTGTGGCAGCAGTTCGGCACGCTCGCCGACATGATCGTCCTGGACGGGCGGGGCGGGGGCCGCTACCTCGAAGAGGTGCCGGCCGACGCCGGCGAGCCGCCCGAGGCCGCGCCCGGCGGCCACTTCACCATCACGCTGGACTACGGGCCCGACCACGACAAGACCGACCCGTTCGACATCTCGGTCGCGCGGATCAGGCAGAGCGACTCCGGGCGTGCGCACGAGGGCCACTACCTGCATCCGATCGTCCGGCACCACCGGGACGGCTCGGTCGTGGCCGTCCACCACGTCACCGAGAACCTGGAGAACGAGTGGACCTCGCAGGAGGTCCACGTCGAGCCGCTGCGGGCGTTCTTCGCCCGGCAGACCGCCGCCTCCACGGTGTGACCATGCGGTTCACCCTGCGGGAGGTCGAGGCCGCCGCCCGGGAGCGCCTCGACCCGGTGCACTACGACTACTTCGCGGGCGGGGCCGGCGACGAGGTCACGCTGCGCGCCAACGAGGCCGCGTTCGAACGGCTCGCGCTGCTCCCCCACGTCCTGCGCGGCACCGCGAAGCCCGAGCTGGGCGTCACGCTGCTCGGCGGCCGCGCGTCGATGCCCGTCCTCATCGCGCCGACCGCGTTCCACCGGCTCGCCGACCCCGAGGGCGAGCGGGCCACGGCGCGGGCCGCGGCCGCGGCGGAGACGATCATGATGGTGAGCATGGCGTCGACCGTCGCCGTCGGGGACGTCGCGGCGGCGGCGCCCGGGGCGCGGCTGTGGTTCCAGCTCTTCATCCAGCCCGACATGGCGTTCACCGAGGCGCTCGTCAGACGCGCGGAGGCGGCCGGGTGCGGCGCGCTCGTCGTCACCGCCGACTCGCCGGTCTTCGGCACGCGTGGGCGGGACGAGCGCAACGGCTTCCGCGACCTGCCCGATGGCCTGTGCTGCGAGAACATGCGGGACGGCGACCGGGTGCGTGAGATCGCCTTCTCCCCGGCGGTCTCGTGGGAGCACCTCGACCGGCTGCGGGAGATCACGTCGCTGCCGGTCGTGCTGAAGGGCGTCCTGCATCCGGCGGACGCGCGGGCGGCGCTCGACCACGGTGTCTCCGCCCTGTTCGTCTCCAACCACGGCGGACGCCAGCTCGACACGGCCCCGGCCGCCGTCGACGCCCTGCCGGAGATCGTGGACGCGGTCGGCGGAGCGGTCCCCGTCCTGCTGGACGGCGGGGTCCGGCGCGGCACCGACGTGCTGAAGGCGCTCGCGCTCGGCGCGGACGCGGTCGCGGTCGGCCGTCCCGTCGTCTGGGGCCTGGCGGCGGACGGCGAGCGGGGCGCCCGCCGCGTGCTCGGCCTGCTGCGCGCGGAGGTCGAGGAGGCGCTGACCCTGTGCGGCCTGGCCTCCGTCCGCGACCTGGAACCGGGCATGGTGCGGCGGCCATGGTGATCGCGCCCGTGGTGATCGCGGCCCTCGCCGCCGTGCTGGTGAGCCTGCCGTGGTGGCTCCCCGGCCGCGTCGTGGCGTTGCGCGGATGGCTGTTCGCCCGGATCAACGGGGACGAGGGCATCGCCGTCCCCGGTGACCTGGTCGGCGTCGAGCACTTCAGGGACGTGTACTCCCACCCGGCCGCCGGGGGCCGGAGCAGGGGCGCCGCCCTGTCGGACCTGTTCTGGTACTGGCTCTCGCCCGGCGCGCACGTCCACCAGGAGCATCTGGAGGCGGGCGAGCGGTACGACGAGGTCGCCCGCACCACCCGCCGGTTCCTCGCCGTTCCAAGATCGGATGTCGAGGAGCTGACGCGCCGCTGCGTCGCCCAGGTCATGCGCGAGGAAGCGACCGGAGTAAGGCTCGTGCGGCTGCGCGACCTGATGATGCCGGTCTGGGCCGCGTTCTACTACGAGCTGGTCTTCGGGGAGCCGTGCCCGCCGGCGGCCCGCGATCTGATCGTCGGCAACGCGGACGACGTCGTCACCGCGCTGAAGTGCTGCGGGCTACGGCATATGGACCGGCGCCGCCGCCTGACCCGCTACCTCGCCGGGCGGCTGGCCGACGTCCGGCACCCGCTCCCGAACGGCCTCTCCCCCGAGGAGCAGGCCTTCTACCTGCAGGGCACGTTCTTCAACACGGCGGTCGTCCAGATGTCGGAGGCCACGGCGCACCTGCTCATGGTCATGGCACGCCACCCCGGCGCCGCCGCGGCGGCGCTGGCCGACGACGACCGCGACCTCGACCAGGTGATCCAGGAGACGCTGCGGCTCTACCCGCTGTTCGGTATCGCGCACCGCATCACCACCGGCGACATCGACGCCGGCGGTGCCGCGACGATCCCCGAGGGCTCGGTGCTGTGCTTCTCCTATCCCGACTTCCATCGCGCCGGCCACGACGACCCCGGCCGCTTCGACCCCGGCCGCTTCGGGGACGGCGCGGCGGCCAAGGACATGAACCACATCCCGTTCGGCGTCGCCGCCAACCGGCCCTGCCCGGCGTGGCGGCTGGCGCCCATCACGATGCGCGTCGCGGCCCGCGAAGTGCTGCACCGCTGCGCGCTCGCGACGTCCGCCGAGCACACCCGGTCACTGCCCAGCCGAGGGCCCTGCCTGCTCGTCCCGCGCGGAGCCCCGGCCCGGTCACGGCGCGCGGCGCTGCTGTTCATCTGGACGCGCGACCGGGTCGAGGACGTGTCGCGCGGCCTCGTCCAGCTCGTCCTCGGCACCTACATGGTCTGGGACGCCCGCAGGCAGCGGCTCTGCGAACGTCATTTCGCCCGAGCGGAGGAGACCCATGCTCCATCTCGCGGCCCGTGATGATCCTGATCTTCGTGGCCTTCGCTTCCCGCCCGGAGGCGGGTCCTTCCCTCGCGGGTCGGTGTTCCTGGTTCAACGGGCCGTGCCTCCCCAGAAGATTCCGGGGCTGGACTTACCGGCCCTCCACAGGCGTTTTACCTCTCGGCGAGCCCCGCCGCGAGGATGTTCTTCGCCGCGTTGACGTCACGGTCGTGGCTCATGCCGCACTGCGGGCACATCCAGGACCGCACGTTCAGCGGCATCTTGCCGTTCACGTGCCCGCAGCCGCGCGTGGAGCACAGCTTCGAGGACGGAAACCAGCGGTCCACCAGCAGCAACTCGCGGCCGTACCAGCCGGTCTTGTACTCCAGCATGCTCCGCAACTCGCTCCAGGCAGCGTCGGAGATCGCGCGGGCCAGCGAGCGGTTGGCGAGCATGTTCCGAACCGTCAGGTCATCGATGGCCAGTGCTTGGTTTTCGCGTACCAGCCTCGTGGACAGCTTGTGCAGGTGATCCCGGCGCCGGTCGGCGATCCGCGCATGGATCTTGGCGACCCGCTGCCGGGCCCTGTTCCGGTTCGCTGACCCCTTCGCCTTGCGGGACATGTGCTTGCAAGCCTTGGCCAGCTTGCGGCGGTCGGCACGCTCGTAACGCGGGTTGGACACCTTCTCCCCGGTGGACAGGGTCACCAGGTACTCCAAACCGGCATCGAGCCCCACGCTCGCCCTGGTCGTCGGCAGAGCGGCGATGACCTCCTCCACAAGGATGGACACGAACCAGCGTCCGACCGGATCACAGGAAACCGTGACCGTGGACGGCCGGGCGCCCTCGGGGAGCGGGCGGTGCCAGCGGATCGCCAGCGGCTCGGACATCTTCGCCAGCGTCAGCCGCTCATCGCGGAAGGTGAAGGCGTTGCCGGCGAACGCCGCCGACCTGCGAGACTTCTTCCGGTTCTTGAACCGCGGGTACCGCGCCCGCTTGGCGAAGAAGTTGTTGAACGCGACCTGCTGAGCCCGCAGCACCTGCTGGAGCGGCACATTCGACACCTCGCGCAGGAACGACAGTTCGTCGTCCTGCTTCCAAGCGGTGAGCCACTTCGCCGTGTCCACGTACGAGGTGGCCATGCCTTCCTCGGCGTACCGGCGGGTGCGTTCGGCCAACGCCTTGTTCCACACCAGGCGCACGCACCCGAACGTGCGGTTCAGCAGATCCGCCTGCTCGGGGGTGGGATAGAAGCGGTACTTGTACGCCCGCTTCACCATCCGGCTCATGACTAACACGATACAGCATGATCATGTCAGAAGCCCACCTCACCGCAAACTCAAGACGGGTCTGCGACGATTTCGGTTCAAATTTAAAGGAGATTGTCCACTACTGACCGGACCTCTGGCCGCCGTCCGGCGGCGGTGGGAGCGTTGTCGCGTGGCCGATTCCACGAGTCCCGGCGCCCCGCCACGCCGGCTGCTGCTCGTCGAGGACGACCGCGAGCTCGCCCGGATGCTCGCCGCGCTGTTCGGCGATGAGGGCTACGCGGTCGAACAGGCGGCGGAGGGCCAGCGCGGGCTGCACCTCGGGCTGAGCCACCACTACGACGTGCTGATCATCGACCGCGGGCTGCCGGCGCTGGACGGCGTCGAGCTGCTGCGCCGGCTGCGCCGGCAGGGCGTCACGGTGCCGGCGCTGCTGCTGACCGCCGCCGGCACCGTCGCCGACCGGGTCGCCGGTCTCGACGCGGGCGCCGACGACTACCTGGTCAAGCCGTTCGACGTGGCGGAGCTGCTGGCCCGCGTGCGGGCGCTGCACCGCCGGCACCTCGACCTGGCCTTGGTACTGCCGCTCGGCGCGGGACGGCTCGAACCGCAGTCCCGGCTCGTCCGGTTGCCGACCGGGGAGCACGTGGAGCTGTCCGGCCGGGAGTCGCGGCTGCTGATGGCCCTCGCCACCCGGCCCCGCCAGGTGCACACGCGCGCCTCGCTCCTGCGGCGCGTGTTCGACGAGGCCCGGACGGAGTCGATCGTGGACACCTACGTCTACTACCTGCGCGGCAAGCTGGGGGCGGACATCGTCCGAACCGTGCGGGGCGTCGGCTACCGAGTCGGCGAACTGTGAGCCGGGCCCGCGGGCGCGCCGCCGTCCAGGCCGCGGGTGCCGCCATCGTGCTGCCCGCCGCACTCGGCGCGATCGCCTACCGTGCCGCCGCGTCCGGCATGGACGCCACCGCCCGGCGCAGGCTCCGGTGGGCGCTCGCCGCCGCGGGGGCCGCCCACCTGCCGGCCGCGCTGCTGAGCGGGCACCTCATCGCCCGCCGGAGGCTCGCGCCGCTGGACGAGGCGCTCGACCGGCGGCGGCGGTTCGCGGCCGAGGTGACCCACGAGCTGCGCGCCCCGATCGCCCGGCTGCACACCCGGGCCCAGCTCGCCGCCCGCGGGCTGCGCGCGGGAGCGGACGTCGCCGGGGAGATGGACCTGCTCGTCGCCGACACCGCACGGCTCGGCGAGGTGGTGGACGACGTGCTGCGGTCCGCCCGGCTCGACCGGCCGCGGTCCGGGGCCGGTCCGGTCGATCTCGCCGCGCTGGCGTCGGAGCTCGCGGCGTCCGAGCTGGTCCGGGCCGGGGAACGCGGCGTGACGATCGCGGTGTCGCGGCAGGGGCCCCGGCATGTCGTGCACGGCGCGGAGCCCGCGCTGCGGCGGCTGCTGTCCGCCCTGGTCGACAACGCGCTGGCGCACACCGGCCGAGGCGGTCACATCTGGGTGACGCTCTCCGGGACGCCCGCGAAAGTCGAGGTCACCGTCCGCGACGACGGCGACGGCCTCGATCCGGAGGACGCCGGACGGCTGTTCGCCGGGCACTCGCGCGACGGGCTGGGCCTCGCGCTCGCCCGCGAGGTGGTGGACGGCCACGGCGGCACGATCACCGCGGCCGGGCGTCCGGGCGCCGGGGCGGCGTTCACCGTCCGGCTGCCCGCCGCCTCGCGGTAGCGGCGCTCAGCTCTTCGGGGGGACGTAGGTCAGGCCGAGGTCGGCCGACACCTCGGTGAGCATCAGCTCGAACATGGGGGCGGCGTCGTCCAGGGCGAACTCCAGGTGCCCGAAGACCTCCAGGCTGACGTTGCCCTGGAGCCTGGTCCAGCACTTGAGGAACTGCTGGATCACGCCGAGCGGGAGGTCGACGCCGAGGACGCCGTCGCGGTAGCGGCGGAGCTGCTCGCGCAGGCCGGGGTCGATCTCGTCGTCGGCCGGCACCGGGAATGGGCTCTTCTTCCACAGCTCCAGGAACAGGGCCATGAACGTCCAGCCGAACTGCCGGGCGCACTCCTCGGCGAAGTCGACGTCCTCCTGGTGCCCGGCGCCGCGCACGGGGGCGCCGAACAGCAGCGCGTACTCGCGGGGGTGCGCCAGCGCCCAGCTGCGGAACTGCCGGGCCGCCGTCATGAACTTGCCGCTCATGTCGCCCGGCGGTACGTCCTTCATGGCCGCGTGCAGGTCGCCGGTCACGTCGTTGAACAGCTCGCCGACCAGGTGCCGGAGCAGCTCGCCGTGGCTGCCGAAGTAGCGGTAGAGCGCCGGGGCCGTCATGCCCATCTCGCGGGCGATGGCCCGCAGCGTCACCGCCTCGGGTCCCTCCTTGACGAGGATCCGCCGGGCGGTCTCGGAGATCTCCTTGACCGTCGCCGCGCGCAGCCGATCACGTCGCGATTCCACTCCGCCGCCCTCTTTCCCGGGGGTGCGCCGCCCGCGTCGCCGGGCCGCCCCTCGCATGATTCCCCAAAAACGCCCTTGACTAAAGCTAACGCCGTATGCGAAGTTAACGGCATTCGCAGTTTACAGTGTTCACGCTAGTTACTCAATGTCACCGAGCGGGGAGTACGCGTCATGTTCGATCGATGGGGAAGGTGGGTCCACCGGCGGCGGCGGTGGGTCCTCGCGGTCGCGGGCGCGGTGCTCGTGTTCGCCGCGGTGTGGGGGACGGGCGTCTTCGGCGCGCTGACCTCGTCCGGCGGCTTCGAGACGCCGGGCAGCGAGAGCGCCAAGGCCGCGCAGACCGCCGAGCACGACCTCGGCCGCGACGAGGCGGACGTCGTGGTCCTCTACCAGGGGAAGGCCACCGTCGACGACCCGTCCTACCGGGCGTCGGTCGAGAAGGCGCTGGCCGCACTGCCGTCGGACAAGGTCTCCAAGACCAGCACGTACTGGACGACCAAGTCGCCGCAGTTCGTCAGCAAGGACCGCACGGCGACCTACGCCGTCCTGCAGCTCGCCGGCGCCGACGACGGCGCGCGGAGCGACGGCTACAAGGCGATCCAGGACGACCTGACCAAGGTGGGCGGGGGCCTCACCGCCAAGGTCGGCGGGTCCGTCGGCGTCGAGACGGCGATCAACGAGCGCGTCTCGTCCGACATCGGGCGGGCCGAGGGCATGGCGATGCCGATCCTGCTGGTGCTGCTCGTGCTGATCTTCGGCGGGCTGGTGTCGGCGAGCCTGCCGCTGCTGATCGGCGGGCTGGCGATCCTCGGCTCGTTCACCGCGCTGCACGCGCTCAGCTACGTGACGGACGTGTCGATCTTCGCGGTGAACATCACGACGTTCCTCGGGCTCGGCCTCGCGATCGACTACGGGCTGTTCGTGGTGAGCAGGTTCCGCGAGGAGATCGCCCGGCACGGCGCCGGAGGCGTCCCGGGGGGTGTGGGGGGTCGCCCCCCCTCGGGAGGAACGGACGGCGACTCCGTCGAGGACGCGCTGGCCGCCACCATGGCCACGGCGGGGCGCACCGTCGCGGTCTCCGGCATCACGGTCGCGGTGTCGCTGTCCGGCCTGCTGCTGTTCGACCAGACCTTCCTGGTCTCGATGGGGTACGGCGGCATCGCGACCGTCTTCGTCTGCATGGCCGCGGCGCTGACCGTCCTGCCCGCGCTGCTGGCCGTCCTCGGGCCGAAGGTGAACGCGCTGTCGGTCCGGCGGCGCGGCGGGGCCGCCCGGTCCGATGGCTGGTGGGGACGCATCGCGCACAGCGTGATGCGCCGCCCGGTGATCTACGTGGTCGCGACCGTGGCGCTGCTGCTCGCCCTCGGCGCGCCGTTGCTGCGCATCAACTGGGGCGGCGTGGACGCCCAGGTGCTGCCGGGCGGCGCCGACGCGCGGGTCGTCAGCGAGTCGCTGGAGACGCGGTTCGCCCGCAACGCCACCAGCCCGATCGAGGCCGTGGTGACCGGGACGTCCGACCGGGCCGCGGTCCAGGCGTACGGGGCCCGCCTGGACGCGGTGCCCGGGATCACGGGCGCGGCGGTGACCGGCTCCGAGGGGACGACGACGCGGCTGGCGCTGACCTACGACGCCGACCCGAACTCGGGCGCCGCCCGCGATCTCGTCCAGCGGGTCCGGGACGTCCCGCCGCCCGCCGGAGCGCAGTCGCACGTCGGCGGCGTCACGGCCGACGTCGTCGACCAGCTCGGCAGCATCGGCGCCACCCTGCCGTGGCTGGCGCTGCTCGTCGGCGGCGTTACGTTCGTCCTGCTGTTCCTGGCCTTCGGGTCGGTGCTGCTGCCGCTGAAGGCGATCGTGATGAACATGCTGTCGCTGTCGGCCACCTTCGGCGCGGTCGTGCTGATCTTCCAGGACGGCCACCTGTCCGGCCCGCTGGGCTTCACCGCGACCGGCTCGATCTCCCCGGCCATGCCGATCCTGATGCTGGCCATGCTGTTCGGGATCTCGATGGACTACGAGGTGTTCCTGCTGTCGCGGGTCCGCGAGCAGTACGACCTGACCGGCTCCAACACCGCGGCCGTCGCGTCCGGCGTGCAGCGCACCGGCGCCATCATCACCAGTGCGGCGCTGCTGTTCATCGTCGTGATCGGGGCGTTCGCCACCTCCGGCATCACGTTCATCAAGATGACCGGGGTCGGGATGGCCATCGCCATCCTGCTGGACGCGACGATCGTCCGGGCGCTGCTCGTGCCCGCGACGATGCGGCTGCTCGGCCGCGCGAACTGGTGGGCGCCCGGCCCCCTCGCCCGCCTCTACGGCCGGTTCGGCATCAAGGAGGGCGACTCCGCCGCCCCGCCCCGGACCCTGGAACCCGTGGGCTGAGCATGCCCGGTGGCCGGCACGGCGAAGTGCCGGCCACCAATGCGTGCAAACCGCTTGTGATCTGACTCACCCGGCGCGAGACTGAACCTCATTCCACCGGCCGCGCCCCCGCGTGACGCCCACCGCGACGGCACCGCACCCGGCGGATCCCAAGAAACCACCCCGTCAGGGGCTGTTCCCTTTTGGAGGCACCATGTCCGCGCAGGTGATCACCGAAGCCGAGACGGCACTCGGGCACCTGGAACGCCTGACCGACGTTCTGCGCGCCGGCGGCTGGAGCGTCGAGGTCGCCGCACCCGCCGACCGCCGTCCCACCGCCCTCGTCGTCAACCCGAGCATGCGGGCGCTTCAGGAGAACGTCATCGCGGTGCGGGAGACGTCCGGAAGCGACTGGTCGTACTGCTACGGCTGGGGCGAGCGGATCGCACCGTGCACCGACCCGTCCGGCGCGGCCAGCACGCTCGGCCGCGTCCTCGCCGCCCACCGCGACAACTGAACCCGCCGAAACCTCAGGCCGACTTGCGGCTGCGGCTCTTCGCGGGCTCCTTCTTCGTGCCGGACTTCGAGGACGGCTTGCGCGCGGCGGGCTTCTTCTGAGCGGTGCCCTTGCCCGCGGCCGCCTTGCCGTCCTTCTCGCCGCGGCTCTTCTTGGCCGCCTCGACGCTGGCGCGCAGCGCGCTGAGCAGGTCCGCGGCGGGCTCCTCGTCGGCCTCCTCGGCGGGCCGGGCGACCTCCTTGCCCTCGATCTTCGCGTCGATCACCTGCTTGAGGGCCTCCCGGTAGGCGTCCTTGTACTCCGACGGGTCGAACTCCCCCTCCATCGACTCGATCAGCGACGTCGCCATCGACAGCTCCTGCTTGCGGATCTCGATGTCCTCGTCGAGGAACGCGAAGTCGGGGGCGCGGACCTCGTCCGGCCACAGCATGGTCTCCAGGACGAACACGCCCTCGCGGACCCGCAGCGTGGCGAGCGACTCCCGCTGCCGCAGCGCGACCTTGACGATCGCGACCTGGCCGGAGCTCTCCAGCGCGTCGCGCAGCAGCACGTACGGCTTGGCGCCCTGCTGGTCCGGCTCCAGGTAGTAGGACTTCGCGAAGTAGATCGGGTCGACCTCCTCGTTCTCCACGAACTGCAGGACGTCGATCCGCCGGCTGGACGACAGCGGCAGGTCGGCGAAGTCCTCGTCGGTGAGGATGACCATCTCGCCGCTGGGCAGCTCGTAGCCCTTGGCGATGTCGGAGTAGGGGACCTCCTCCCCGTCGACCGTGCACACCCGCTTGTACTTGATGCGCCCCCCGTCCTCCCGGTGCACCTGGTGGAAGGCGACGTCCCGCTGCTCGGTCGCCGAATAGAGCTTCACCGGTATGGTCACCAGACCGAAGGAGATCGCGCCCTTCCAGATACTGCGCATGATCCGTCCTTACCCAGCACGTTCCTGCCCCTAGCGTCGCAACCTCGTTCGATTTGCGCCAGAACGGGCCCTTGATCCTTTGCCGTGCGGCCGGACCGGGTAAGACGCCGGTATGACCATGCCGTGGCCCGTTGAGCCGATGATGGCCGCCACCGGGGACCTCCCCTCCGACGGCGGCGACTGGGGCCTGGAGCTCAAATGGGACGGGGTCCGCGTCCTGGCGCACGTCTCCGCCGACGGGGTGCGGGCCGTCGGGCGGCGCGGGAGCGAGGTGACCAGCCGGTATCCGGAGCTGTCCGCCCTCAGCGACCTGCTGCCCGACCACGACGTCGCGCTGGACGGCGAGGTCGTCGCCTTCGAGGAGGGGCGGCCCAGCTTCGAGCGCCTCCAGCGCCGGATGCACGTGAGCCGTCCCGACCCCCGGCTGACCCGCGAGGTGCCCGTCCGGTACGTGGTCTTCGACATCCTCTTCCTGGACGGGCACCTCCTGTTCGACATGCCGTACGCCGACCGCCGCTCGCTGCTCGACGACCTCGACCTGGCCGGAACCGGCCCCGTGGAGGTCCCCCCGTACCTGCACGGCGGCGACAAGTCGCAGGTGGACGAGCTGCTCGCCTTCACCCGCGAGCAGCAGCTGGAGGGCCTGCTCGCCAAGCGGCTCGACTCCCCCTACCGTCCGGGCCGCCGCGTCGACTTCTGGCGCAAGGTGAAGAACTTCATGACGCGCGAGGTCGTCGTCTGCGGCTGGAAGCCCGGCAAGGGGCGGCGCGAAGGCGGAGTGGGATCGCTGCTCCTCGGCGAGTACGACCTGAAGGGCCTGCTGGGGTTCGTCGGCCACGTCGGCACGGGCTTCACCGACCGCGCACTGGACGAGCTGTACGGGACGCTGTGGCCGCTGCGCCGTCCGACCAGCCCCTTCGACGAGCCCGTCCCGCGCGAGTTCGCCAAGGACGCCCAATGGGTTGAGCCCCGGCTCGTCGGGGAGGTCGCCTACAGCGCCCGCACCAGGGACGGCCGCCTGCGCTTCCCGTCCTGGCGGGGCCTGCGTGACGACAAGGACCCCCTGGAGGTCACGAGTGAGCAGTAAGCGGACGACCGTCGAGGTCGGCGGGCGGCAGGTCTCACTCTCCAACCTCGACAAGAGCCTCTACCCGGAGTTCACCAAGGGCGAGGTCATCGACTACTACGCCCGCATCGCCCCGGCGCTGCTGCCGCACCTGAAGGACCGCGCCGCGACCCGGATCCGCTGGCCGGACGGCGTCGACGGCGGCAAGTTCTTCGAGAAGAACGCGCCGTCCCACACCCCGGACTGGGTGCGGACGGCGACGATCCCGACGCCGGGCAGTTCGACGGGCCGCGACACGCTCGACTTCGTCGTCGTCGACGACCTGCCGACGCTCGTGTGGTGCGCGAACCTCGCCGCGCTGGAACTGCACGTCCCGCAGTGGAAGGTCGGGCCGCGCGACAAGGTGCACAGCCCCGACCTGGTCGTCTTCGACCTGGACCCGGGCCCGCCCGCCACGATCGTGGAGGCGTGCGAGGTGGCCCGCCTCCTCCGCGACGTACTCGCCGAGGACGGCCTGGACTCCTACCCGAAGACGAGCGGCAAGAAGGGCCTGCACCTCTACGTGCCGGTCAAGGAGCCCAGGCACCCCGAGCGGACGTCGGAGTACGCGAAGGCCGCCGCGCAGCGCCTCGCCGAGGAGCACCCCGAGCTCGTCGTGGCGAAGATGGAGAAGCGGCTGCGCAAGGGCAAGATCTTCGTCGACTGGAGCCAGAACAACCCCGCGAAGACGACCGTCGCGCCCTACTCGCTGCGCGCGGCGGGCCGCCCGTCGGTGTCGACGCCCATCACCTGGGACGAGCTGGAGGCGTGCGAGGACGCCGCCGACCTCGTGTTCGGCCCGGACGACGTCCTCACCCGCGTGGACAAGCACGGCGACCTTCTCAACCCGCTCCTGAAGGACCGGCAACCGCTTCCCTGACATTTCGCGTGCCCTATGTGTTCGAACCGGCACGCTCCGGCACCGGATTCCGTCACCATGGTCATAGGGGACACGACGCCGTGGCGGAAGGATGAACAGTTGGGGCAGAACCATCACTACGACGCAGTGGTGCTGGGCGGGGGGACCGCGGGGGAACAGGTCGCGACCGGGCTCGCACGCGCCGGGCGCGATGTCGCGCTCGTCGAGAACCGCCTGGTCGGAGGCGAGTCGGCGTACTTCGCGTGCGTCCCGTCCAAGTCGCTGCTGCTGTCGGCGCGGCGCGGCGAGACCTGGGAGATGGCCGTCGCCCGCCGCGACGAGCTGGCCCGGCGGCGCGGCGACGACTCCGCCGTCGCGCGGATGGCCGAGGACGGCGTGACCGTGCTGCGCGGCCGCGGCCAGATCCTCGAACCCGGCCGGATCGAGGTCGACGGCGCCGTGCACGGCTTCGGCGACCTGGTCGTCTGCACCGGCAGCGAGCCGGTGATCCCGCCCGTCGACGGTCTCGCCGACGTCCCGCTGTGGACGAGCGGCGAGGCGCTGTCGGTCCCCGACCTGCCGCGCCGGCTGGTGATCCTCGGCGGCGGCCCGGTCGGCTGCGAGCTGGCGCAGGTGTACGCGGCGTTCGGGTCGCAGGTCGCGCTCGTCGAGGCGTCCGGGCGGCTGCTGACCGCCGAGGCGCCGTTCGCCGGCGAGGTCCTCGCCGACGCGCTCCGCCGGCTGGGCGTCGACCTGCGGCTCGGCGCCGGCATCGGCAACGTGGAGCGCAAGGACGTCGGCCTCCGGCTCTGGCTCTCGGACGGCGGGACGCTCGACGCCGACCGCATCCTCGTCGCCGCCGGGCGCCGTCCGCGCGTGGACGGGCTCGGCCTGGAGAACCTCGGCATCGGCATCGCGCCCGGCCAAGGGATCCCCGTGGACGAGACGTGCCGGGTGACGTCCAGCGCGGGGGGTGTGTGGGCGGCCGGCGACGTCACCGGCATCGCCCGCACCTCGCACGCGGCCCGCTACCAGGCGCGGGTGGTGCTGTCGAACCTGCTCGGGCAGCGGCGCGAGGCCGACTACCGCGCGATCCCCCGCGTCGTCTACACGACCCCGACCGTCTACTCGGTGGGGATCTCGCCCAGCCGGGCGGGCGAACTCGGCATAGACCTCCTCACCGCCGGGTACGACCTCGCCTCGACGGCCCGGGCGGCGGTCGAGGCCGACGAGCGCGGCCGGGTGGAGCTGTACGCCGACCGCTCCAGCGGGCTGCTGGTCGGCGCCGCCGCGGCCGGACTCTATGCCGAGGAGTGGATGAGCGAGATCGCGCTGGCCATCCGTGCGGAGACGCCGCTGAGCCTGCTCGCCGACGTCGTCCACGCGTTCCCGACCTACGGCGAGTCCGTCGAGGCGCCGCTCCGGGAACTGGCCGGCCGGCTGTGAACGCCTAGAGGCTGTGAACGCCTGGAGGAGGACGCGATGAGCGAGACCGACGACCTGGAACAGCCCCCGCCCGACGACGTCGGCGGAGGCGGCGCGGCCACCGAGGCGAACGAGGCCGACGCGGCCGAGCAGCGGGCCGGGCTCGACGAGGCGGACGACCGCGTCGACCGGGCCCCGATGCCGGACGACGCCAACGAGGCCGACGCGGCCGAGCAGCGCCGCGAGGTACGGCTGGACGAGGACGACTACCGCTGACCCGCCGGCCGCGGCCGCACCGGTCCGGTCCACAGGCAGGAAGGTTTACCGAAAGATCGGGTCCGGGATGCGCCCGGTCCCGGCAGGAATACACTGACCTGCGCGAAGGAACGCCGGCGGGCCTCGCCCCGTGACCAACGGAGTTACTCGCGCGTAGGATGATGAGACTGTTCCCACGCGATGGACGACCCCCCATCCGTCGCACTATCGGTGATCGGAGAGTGTGGTGACCGCGACCCCGGACGCCCGCCCCCGTGGCACGAGGCTGCCGCGACTGGCGCGTCGCAAGCAGCTCCTCGGCGCGGCCCAGGAGGTGTTCGTCGCGCAGGGGTACCACGCTGCGGCGATGGATGAGATCGCCGAGCGCGCCGGCGTCAGCAAACCCGTGCTCTACCAGCACTTCCCGGGCAAGCTGGAGCTGTACCTGGCGCTGCTGGACGAGCACGCCGAGGCCCTGGTGAAGATCGTCCGCGAGGCGCTGGACTCCACCACGGACAACAAGCTCCGCGTGCAGGCGAGCATGCAGGCCTTCTACGACTTCGTGGCCGGCGACGGCGAGGCGTACCGGCTCGTGTTCGAGTCCGACCTGCGCAACGTGGCGCCCGTCCGGGCCCGGGTCGACCGCGCCAACCAGCAGTGCGCCGAAATGATCGCCCAGGTCATCGCCGAGGACACCAACGCCCCCGCCGAGGAGGCGCAGCTGCTCGGCATGGGCCTGGTCGGCATGGCCGAGGTCAGCGCCCGGTTCTGGCTGTCCCAGCACCGCTCGATCCCCAAGGACACCGCCGAGAAGATCATCGCCCGGCTCGCCTGGCGCGGCATCTCCGGCTTCCCGCGCACCTCCGACCAGGGCTGAGCCGTCCCGTCCGGGGCGTTCGCCCGCCGGCCCGCGTTCACCCACGGCACAACCGGCCGGCGGCACGTCCGGCGATCTCCGTGCGACCATCGGGGGGACGGGTCCGCCGGCGGTCGGCGGGACGCGCCCGAAGACGGGAGCAGCGCGTGCAGGTTCGCATCGGGGTCCAGAACGTGGCCAAGGAGCTCGTGGTCGACACGGGGCAGTCGGCCGACGAGGTGCAGAACGCCCTCGCCGAGGCGCTCGCCGAGCCGGACGGCGTGCTGGTGCTGAAGGACCGCCGCGCCGGGCGGATCGTCGTCCCGGCCCGCCGCGTCGGCTACCTGGAGATCGCCGAGGACGAGCAGCGCAGCGTCGGCTTCGGCACCCAGTACGCCTGAGCCCGCCGCGCCCGGCCCCGGGGGACTTTACCCCCGTTCCCACCCGCCTTGACCTGGGCTTTGTTTCATTCCGGCAGAAGGGGCATATCGATCTCCACCACGGGCCGGTCCGGCCCACGGAAAAGGAATGGATGATCGACATGCTCACGACGATCCTCTGGTTCATCGTCGTCGGTGCCGTCATCGGAGCCCTGGCCCGGCTGCTGGTGCCCGGCCGCAACCCGATCGGCATACTGCTGACGCTTCTGATCGGGATCGCCGGCGCCATCCTCGGCGGCGTCGTCGCCGACGCCCTCGGGGCCGGCACCCTCATCGCCTTCGTGTTCGCGGTGGTGATCGCCGGGCTCGGCGTGGCCGCGCTCACCTCGATGAACACCCGCGGCCACGGCGGCCGGCGAAGCGGCTGGCGGACGCGCCGCCGCACCTTCTGACCCGGGGCGCACCCCCGGACGCAAGCCCCCGCCGCCTGCAGGCGGGGGCTTGCCCCGTTCGGGGCCTGTCCGGATGTGGCCGCCCCAGCGGCACCTTCCGACCCGCCGGGACCGCCTTACCGCCCGGCCACATAACGCCTGGCGGGCATGGTCCGGAATAGATGAAAGCATGGAAACGTTAGACCTGGTGATCGGCTATTGGTGTATGCAACTGACGGTCGGTACACTGCGTCGCGGAGTGTGACCGCACGCAGGCACCATGAGTGACTGCTTTCAACCCCTGACTGCGGTCGCCGACAGATTTTGAGCAACGGCTGGTCCCTCCCGCGCGAGCGCGCGGCCACAGGAACGGCGGACACGCCCGCGAAGGCGGCGTCACGCCGGCGAGCCGCGCCGCACCCGGGAGCGGAGACCCCGCATATTGGAGGCTGAAAGCCCTGACTACCTTTCGTGAACTCGGGGTCGTCCCCGAGATAGCAGACGCCCTCGAAGCCGAAGGCATCGTGGAGGCGTTCCCCATCCAAGAGCTCGCCCTGCCGATCGCGCTGGGCGGCCACGACATCATCGGCCAGGCCCGCACGGGCACCGGCAAGACCCTGGCCTTCGGCGCCGCGCTGCTGCAGCGCATCGAGCACGGCGGCAAGGAGCCGCGCGCGCTCGTCGTCGCGCCGACCCGCGAGCTGGCCCTCCAGGTCACCGACGACCTGCTGGTCGCCGGCGGCAAGCTCGGCAGCCGCGTCCTGTCCGTCTACGGCGGGCGCGCGTACGAGCCGCAGATCAGCGCGCTGCGCGACGGCGTCGACGTCGTCGTCGGCACCCCGGGCCG
Organism: Actinomadura darangshiensis; assembly: GCF_004349235.1. GTDB lineage: Bacteria > Actinomycetota > Actinomycetes > Streptosporangiales > Streptosporangiaceae > Spirillospora > Spirillospora darangshiensis. The sequence continues at coordinate 18,980 of NZ_SMKY01000026.1, forward strand.
GCTGCTCGACCTGGTCAAGCAGAAGCACCTCGACCTGTCCAAGGTCGAGATCCTCGTCCTCGACGAGGCGGACCGGATGCTCGACCTCGGGTTCCTGCCCGACATCGAGCGGATCATCGACCGCGTCCCGGCGCAGCGCCAGACGATGATGTTCTCGGCGACGATGCCGGGCGAGATCGTCGCGCTGTCGCGCCGGTACCTCACCCGCCCGACCAACGTCCGCGCCGAGTCGCACACCGAGTCGGACGCGACGCCGCAGGTCGTCCAGCACGTCTTCCAGGCCCACCAGATGGACAAGCCGGAGATGCTCGCGCGCCTCCTGCAGGCCGAGGGCCGCGGGCTGACGATGATCTTCTGCCAGACCAAGCGGGCCTGCGACCGGGTGGCCGCCGACCTCGCGCAGCGCGGCTTCGACGCCGCCGCCGTGCACGGCGACCTCGGGCAGAGCCAGCGGGAGCGGGCGCTGCGCGCGTTCCGCAACGGCAAGATCGGCGTGCTGGTGGCCACCGACGTGGCGGCCCGCGGCCTCGACGTCGACGACGTGACCCACGTCGTCAACTACGAGTGCCCGGACAGCGCCGACACCTACGTGCACCGCATCGGCCGGACGGCCCGCGCGGGCAAGGAGGGCGTCGCCGTCACCCTCGTCGACTGGAAGGACCTCACCCGGTGGAAGCTGGTCAACGGCACGCTCGGCCTGCCGTTCGCCGACCCGGAGGAGACCTACTCGACGTCCCCGCACTTCTTCGCGGCGCTCGGCATCCCCGAGGGCACGAAGGGGAAGCTGCCGAAGGAGCAGCGGAACGGCCGTGCCGGGCTGGACGCCGAGGAGCTGGAGGACATCGGCGAGACCGGCAAGGTCCGCAGCAACGGGCGCGACCGGGACCGCGACCGCGACGGTGAGCGGGAGCGCCCGCGGCCGCGCCGCCGCAAGCGCAGCCGGACCCGCACCCGCGCCGGGCAGCCCGTGGAGGCCGCCGCGACCGAGGGCGAAGCCGCCGCGGACGACACCGTCGTCGACGCGGTCGCCACCGAGCGCAAGCGCAGCCGGCCCCGCCGCCGCACCCGCTCCGGCAAGCCGGCGGCACCCGCCGCCGGGGCCGCCGAGGCGTCGCAGACCGCCTGACCGCGGCAGACGAGAAGCAGCCGCGAGACTTCCGTTCAGTCTCGCGGTTGCGTTTCGCCGCGGGCCCGCAGCGTGAGGGCGGCCCGCGGATGGTCGGTGATGAGGACGGCGACGCGCGGGTCGCGCAGGAACCGCCGCATCACGGGCTCGGCGTTGACCGTCCAGATCATGGCCGGGACTCCGGCGCGCCCGCACTGGCGCAGCACGCCGACGCGGGCGAGCCGGTGGTTGAGGGCGACCATGTCGGCGCCCGCCCGGCGGACCAGCCGCAGCGGCGCGAAGTCGTGCGCGGCGCCGCGCTCCCACAGGTTGCGGCCGACCGACAGCGCCGTCCGCACCCCGGGGAAGCTCTTCTTGATCTCCATGAGGGACGTCACCTCGCGGGTCGTCACCACGAAGTTCCCCGTCCCGAACGCCTCGACCGCGAGCGCCACGGTCTCGTGCTCGCAGCCGCGCTCCTTGAGGTCCAGATGCCCCATCGCCCGGCCCGCGATGATCTTCATGGCGTCGCCGACCAGCGGGACGGGCCGGTCCGCGAGCTCCTGGATCCGGTCGTAGGTCAGCCGGTTCAGCCGGAGCCCGCCGATCTCCGGGTCGTGGTGGACGACGAGCCGCCCGTCCCCCGTCCGCCGGATGTCGATCTCCACGTACTCGGCGCCGGACGCGGCGGCCTCCCCGAGACCCGCCACGCCCGCCTCGTCACGGCGGTGCGCGGAAATCGCGGGCGAGAGCACGCTGGCGACGCTACCACCGAAACTTTTTCACCCGAGCCCGTTGCCGCCCATTGACTAGGCTGGTTGCCTGTGAGTACGCCCCGGTTCGTGAGTTTGCCCCCCGGCGTTCGCCGGACGACCGTCGAGACCCCCCGCGGCCCGTTCGCCGCGCTGGAGGCCCTCCCCGGATCGGGCGTGCCCGAACGCTGCCCCGCCCTCCTCGTGCCCGGCCTGACCGGCAGCAAGGAGGACTTCCTCGCCGTCCTGCACACCCTCGCCGCGTCCGGCCGCCGCGTCGTGGCGATCGACATGCGCGGCCAGTACGAGTCGCTGGGGCCGGACGACGCGTCCGCCTACACCCGCGCGGCCCTGGGCTTCGACATCGCCGCCGTGATGGACGCGCTCGGCCCCGATCCCGTGCACCTCGTCGGCCACTCCTTCGGCGGCCTGGTCTGCCGGGAGGCCGTCCTCGCCGGGGCCGCTCCCGCGTCATTGACGCTGATGAGCTCGGGCCCGTCCGCCGTCGGCGGCCAGGCCGCGGCCAAGGCCCGTGCCCTCCGCGACGCCATCCCCCAGCTCGGCATGGCGGAGATCTGGGCGCTCACCCTCGAACCCGGCTACCTCGGACGCGGTATCCAGCGCGAGATCGTCGCCTTCCTCAAGGCCCGCACGCTGGGGAACTCCGAGAACGGCCTCGTCCACATGTCGGAGGAGCTCCTCACCGCGCCCGACCGCGTCGACGAGCTGGCCAAGCACTGCGCCGACACGGACCTGCGCACCCTCGTCCTCTACGGCGAGGACGACGACGTCTGGGACCCCCGCCTCCAGGCCGCCATGGCCGAAGGGCTCGACGCCTCCAGGGTCGTCATCCCGAGCGCCGCCCACTCCCCCGCCTGGGAGGCCCCCGAGACGACCGCCGCCGCCCTCCGCGATCTCTGGTCCGACACCGAAAGGACCCTCAAATAGCGTCCGGCGGCGCCCCCTCTTACAGGCCAAGTCCCGACTGATCAACGGCATTCGCCGAATGTTCCCCTGCGCGATCTCCAACGGTAAACCGCGATCTCTAGCTTCCTCTTGCCAGAGCGCGAGCCGAAGGAGTGCGACATGCAGAGGAGCCCCGCAGTCCGGGGTCGCGGGATCCGGAAGACCTTCGGCGATGTGGTCGCGCTCGACGGCGTCGACCTGGAGGTGCCCGAAGGGGAGGTCCACGGCCTGGTCGGCCCGAACGGCGCGGGCAAGACGACGTTGCTGGGGCTGCTGCTGGGCCTGGCGGTCGCGGACGGCGGCCGCCTGGAGATCCTGGGGACGCCGGTCGGCCGGACGCTCGCCGTCCCCGGCGGGGTCGCGGGCTTCGTGGACGGCCCCGGCCTCTATCCGTCCCTCACGGCGCGGCAGAACCTCGCGGCGCTGGAAGCGCTGCGCGGGCACGACGCCGACGGGGCCGGCGGCAGCACCGACGGCGTCGGCGACGCGCTGGAGCAGGTCGGGCTGACCGACGTCGCCGACGACCGCGTCCGCGGGTTCTCGCTGGGTATGCGCCAGCGGCTCGGGCTGGCCGCCGCGCTGCTCACCGCGCCGCGGCTGCTCGTCCTCGATGAGCCGGCCAACGGCCTGGACCCCGCCGGCAAGCGCCACGTGCACCGCGTCATCACCCGGCTCGCCGCGGAAGGGACCGCCGTGGTCCTGTCCAGCCACCGGATGGACGACCTCGCCGCCCTGTGCTCCGAGGTCACCGTCCTCGCCACCGGCCGGGTCGTCTTCTCCGGGACGGTGGGCAAGCTCGCTGCGGAGAGCGGCGAACTGGACTACCGGCTGCTCACCTCGGACGCGGCGGCCGCCCGCAAGGTGGCGCTCGACACGCCGGGGCTCCACGTCCCGCTCGATCGCGGCGGCGACGAGCGGCCCGACCCCGGCGTACTGGTGGTCCGCGGCCCGGTGCCCGTGATCGAGGACCTGGTGGTGCGGCTGGTGCAGGCGGGTGTGGCGATGCGGGAACTGGCGCCCGTGGTGGCGCCGCTCGAAGCCGCGTTCCTCGCCCTGACCGAGAACGGACGGACCCCATGACGGCGACCGGCACGCCGCCCCGGACCGAGGCACGTCCCGCGCCGGTGCTGCGCGGCTACCGGTTCGAGCTGGTCAAGCTGCTCTCCCAGTGGCGGATCCGGTTGCTGCTGCTCGTCTGCTGGCTCGCGCCCGCGGCCTACGTGGGGGTGGTGAGCATGCAGAGCATGCTGCCCACCGACACGGTCTTCGGCCGCTGGATGCACGCGACCGGCTGGGCGGGGTCGCTGGTCGTCCTGGACTTCTCCTGCACCTGGGCGCTGCCGCTGCTGACGGCGCTGGTCGCCGGGGACGTCTTCGCGGCCGAGGACCGGCTCGGCACCTGGCGCCACCTCCTCATGGCGGTCCGCTCGCCGCGGCGGATCTTCGTGGCGAAGGGCCTCGCCAGCCTCACCGTCCTGCTGCTGCTGGTCGCCGGGCTGGCCGGGTCGGGCATCGCGGGCGGCCTGGCCGCGGTCGGCCACCACCAGCTCGCCGGCCTGGACGGCCACCTCCTCACCCCCGGTGACGCGGCCGGAACCGTCCTGCTCGCGTGGGCCTGCGTGCTGGCGCCGACGCTGGCGTTCGCCGCGGTCGGCCTCCTCGGCTCGGTGGCGCTGGGCCGCTCCCCGATGGGGCTGCTGACGCCCGCGCTCCTCGCCTTCGCGCTGCAGCTCGCGCAGCTGCTCCCGCTTCCGGTGGCCGTGCGGCTGGCCCTGCCGTCCCACGGCTTCCTCGCCTGGCGCGGGCTCTTCACCAGCCCGGTGCAGGACGGCCCCATCGTCATCGGCCTCGCGGTGAGCCTGGCGTGGGCGGTGGCCGCCACCGCGCTGGCCTACCGCCTGTTCCTGCGCCGCGACTTCACCGACCTGGCCTACGACGGCTCGGGCCGGCGGGTCCTCGTTGCGGGGGCGCTGCCGCTGGCCGGCCTGACCGTCCTCACCTTCGCGGTGGTCACCGGCACCACCTCGGCCGAAGGCTCGGGGATCGAGCGGCCCAAGGTGCAGGACTCGCTCGCCACGGCGTTCGCCCACCTCTACCGGCTGCAGACGCGGCAGCTTCACCGTCCGGACGTCACCGAGGCGCAGCTGCGGGCCACCGCGTCCTGCGACAAGGGCGGCTCCCGCGTCGCCGACGAGGGCCCGGGCAACGACTGGCGGTGCGTCGTGTCCTGGCACCTGCCCGGCGCGACCGCCGCGGGCAGCGCCGTCTACCAGCTCGACGTCACCGCGAACGGGCGCTTCGTCGCGGACGGGGACGGCCCCAAGGAGGTCAACGGCTACTTCCAGATACGCACCCCGACCGGGGACGCACCCAACCCCCTGTGGCAGTTCGACGGCCATGTCGACCTGCTCGCAAGTGCTCCGGAGGAATAGTCATGCACGTCACGCGCAAGCGTGTCGAGAAGGCCCGCGCCGGGTTCTTCGGCCCGCTCACCGGCCGCCGTGTCCGCCTCGTGGCGGGCGGCACCGCGGCTCTCGCCATCGCCAGTGGAGGCGTCTCCTACGCGTCCACCGGCGGGTTCGGCCACAACCGGGTCGGCTCCACCACCAGGGACGGCCTGCAGCTCGCCAGCGACCAGATCATCAAGCCGATCGGCGACCGGCTGCTCGTCGACAACGGCAAGCTGCTCGCCTCGGCGGTCAGCCCGGACGGCCGCCACCTGGCGGCGCTCACCAACGACCGGTCGATCGCCCTGACCATCGTCGACCTCAAGACCTACAAGGTGCTGCAGCAGGCCGGGACGGCCAAGACCGCCGACGTGCGCATCTCCAGCAACAACGTCGGCCAGGAGGGACCGGCCTACTCTCCGGACGGCAAGACCCTGTGGCTGCCGCAGATCGACGGCTTCACCCGCTTCCCGGTGAAGGACGACGGCACCCTCGGTACCCCGGTGTCCATCCCCATCGCCGCGCAGGGGTCGAAGAAGGCGCTGCCGGCCCAGGCCGTCTTCTCCCCGGACGGCGGCACCGTGTACGCCGCCGTCAACGGCCAGAACCGCGTCGTGGCCATGGACGCCGCCACTGGAGCGATCCAACGGAGCTGGACCGTGGGCACCGCGCCCCGCGGCCTGGCGCTGACCGGGGGCAAGCTCTACGTCAGCAACGAGGGTGGGCGTCCCGCCAAGCCCGGCGAGACGACGATGAACTCCTACGGCACCGAGGTGCCGGCCGACCCGGACACGGGCGCGACCACGACCGGCAGCGTCAGCGTGATCCACGTCGCCGAGCCGGACGCCCCGGTCACGTCCATCAAGGTGGGCCTGCACCCGACCGCGATGCACGCCGCTCGCGGCGCCCTCTTCGTCACCGACACGTTCGACGACCAGGTCTCGGTCATCGACACGTCCAAGGACAAGGTCGTCCAGACGATCGCCACCCGACCCTGGCCGCAGTCCAAGGTCGGCTACGCCCCGAACGGCGTGACGCTGACCAAGGACGGCCACCTGCTGGTCACCCTCGGCCGGGCGAACGCGGTCGCCGTCTACCGCTTCACCTCCGCGCAGGCGCCGGTCAGCTATGTCGGCCTGCTGCCGACGGACTACTACCCCGAAGAGGTGACGACGGCCGGCGACCAGGTGGTCGTCACCAACACCCGCGGCATCGGCGAGCGCGGCCCGACGCGCACGATTGACAAGGGGACCGGCACCAAGCCGGCCACGGGCCACAACACCCACGACTCGACCGGCACGCTGCTCCGCTTCCGGTTGCCTTCGGACCAGGCGATCGCCAAGTCGACGGCCACGGTCTTCAAGCAGAACGGCTGGGGCAAGCACGACGTCAAGGTGGCCCAGGGCAAGTCCCAGCACGCCGTGCCCGTCCCGAAGCGCCTCGGCGACCCGTCGACCATCAAGCACGTCTTCCTGCTGGTCAAGGAGAACCGGACCTACGACCAGTTCTTCGGCGACGACCCGCGCGGCAACGGCGACCCGTCGCTGGCGCAGTTCGGCAAGAAGGTCACCCCGAACCAGCACTCCCTCGCCCGCCAGTTCGGCCTCTACGACAACACCTACTCGGTCGGCACCAACTCCGCCGAGGGCCACAACTGGCTGATGCAGGCCGATAACCCGGAGTACACCGAGTCCGGCGCCGGCCTGTACCAGCGCAGCTACGACACCGAGGACGACGCGCTCGGCCACCAGCGCACCGGCTTCCTGTGGACGGGCGCCGCGGCCGCCGGCCGGACGGCCCGCAACTTCGGCGAGTTCACCCAGTTCCTGACCAAGCCCGCCGGCGCGACGTGGCAGAACTTCTACTGCGACGCCCGGAACATGGAGGCGACCGGTCAAAAGCCCGCGCTGAAGGTCGACAACCAGTCGCCGATCCCGTCGCTCAACAAGATCACGGCGCACGACTATCCGAAGTTCGACACCGACATCCCCGACATCTACCGGTACCAGATCTGGAAGCGCGACTTCGAGGCCAACGGCCCGGCCAACCTCAACATGTTCTGGCTTTCCAGCGACCACACCGGCGGGGCGCCGAACTCGGTCGCCCAGGTCGCCGACAACGACCTGGCCGTCGGCAAGATCGTGGACACGATCTCGCACAGCAAATACTGGAAGGACTCCGCGATCTTCGTGATCGAGGACGACACCCAGAACGGCGTCGACCACGTCGACGGCGCCCGCGGCCCCGTGCAGATCATCAGCCCGTGGGCCCGGCACGGCACCGTGGACAGCACCTACTACACGCAGATCACCATGATCCGCACCATCGAGCAGATCCTCGGGATCCAGCCGATGAACCAGAAGGACAGCGCCGCCAGCCCGATGGCCGGGGCCTTCACCCGCAAGCCCGACTACCGGCCGTTCAACGCGCTGCCCAACCAGGTCCCGCTCACCGGCGGCCTGTCCACCCCGCCGGAATGCGGCAACGACGAACCGTCCGGGACGGCGTCGGCGGTGCCCGCCGGCATGCGGCCCACCGTCGACGCCTGGAACGCCTGGAAGCGGAAGCAGCACCTGACCGGGTCGACCGCGGCCCCCGACCGCGCCAACCCAGCGCTCATGGACCACTTCACCTGGTACCAGGCGCACGACTGGACCACGCCCTACCCGGGTGAGAAGAAGATCCTCACCCCGGAGGAGGTCCCCGGACGCTACCTGCCGTCGCCGGAGACCGACGGCTGACGTCCGCACCGCACGGCCCGCCGGCGATCCCGGCGGGCCGTGCCGCATGTCATGCGAAGTAGTGGCCCTTGTCGAGGTCGTCGATGAGGCCGGGCTGGGTGGGCCGCCATCCGACCAGCTCGCGGGTCAGCGCGCTCGACGCCGGCGCGTCGAGGCCGATGAGCCCAGCCAGCCAGGTGAAGTGCCCGGCGGCATCCGCGGCGTCGACCGAGGCGACCGGGACGTCGAGTTGGCGCCCGATCACCTCCGCGACCTCGCGGATCGGCACCCCCTCGTCGCCGCTCGCGTGCAGCACCGTCCCGGCCGGAGCCTTCTCCAGCGCGAGGCGGAACAGGTTCGCGGCGTCGAGCACGTGCCCGGCCGGCCAGCGGTTGGCCCCGTCCCCGAGATAGCCGGAAACGCCCTTGTCGCGCGCAATGCCGACCAGGGTCGCCATGAAGCCCTTGTCGCCGTCCCCGTGGACGGTCGGGGGCAGCCGGACGACGGACGCCCGGACGCCCCGCGAGGCGAGCGAGAGGGTCAGCAGCGCGGTCTCCTGGCGGGCCCGCGGCCCTCCTCCCATTTCGGTGAGCGAGCCGGCGTCGAGCCCGTCCCGTTCGGTGATCACTCGTCCCGGCGGCAGTCCGAGCAGCCCGGACGCGAGGACGAACGGCCGGTCGGAGCCCGCGAGCGCGTCGCCGAACACCTCGACGGCGCGGCGGTCCGCGTCGGCGGCGTCCTGGAACCGGCCCTCCCCGAAGGCGACGTCGTGCTTGAACGCGAGGTGGATCACGCCGTCGGAGTCGTCGGCGGCGCTGCGCAGGACGTCCAGGTCGTCGAGGGAGCCCCGCCGCACCTCGGCACCGGCCGCCTCAAGGGCGGCGGCCGAAGCGTCCGACCGCGCGAGCCCGACGACCTGGTGGTTCGCACCGATGAGCTCGGGGACGACGGCGGACCCGATCCAGCCGGACGCCCCGGTGACGAAAACGCGCATGAGAAACCTCCAGTACCGCAACCGATGTCAGTCACTGTCATCGACAGTAGCACATCGATGTCAGTGACTGTCATCGACTAGTATTCCCGCCATGGGGCGATGGAAGCCGGACGCACGCGGCCGGCTCGAACAGGCGGCGCTGGACCTCTACGGCGAACGCGGATTCGAGAAGACCACCGTGGCGGAGATCGCCGCCCGCGCGGGCGTCACCGAGCGGACGTACTTCCGCCACTTCGCCGACAAGCGCGAGGTCCTGTTCGGAGGCTCGGGCGAACTCCGGGACATGCTCACGGGCGCCGTGGCCGACGCCCCCGCCTCCACGCCCCCGCTCGAAGCCACCGCCGACGCCCTGGAGACCATCAGCGCCGTCTTCCGGGGCAACCTCGACCGCACCCGCCGCCGCCAGGCGATCATCAACGCGAACCCGGAGCTCCGCGAACGCGAGGTGATCAAGATGGCCGCCTTCGCCACCGCCCTCGCCGAGACCCTCCGGCAGCGCGGCGTCCCGGACCCGGCCGCCGCCCTCACCGCCGAGGCCGGCATCGCCATCTTCAAGATCGCCTTCGAACGCTGGATCGCCGCCCCCGGCGAAAAGGAACTCCCGGAGTTCATCCGGGAATCCCTCAACGAACTGAAGGCCGTAACCGCCGCCGCCTGACCGCCCCCTCAGCCGCCCTCCGCATGGCGGTTAGCCGAAGCGGACACCCCGTGAACCCCGTCATCCGCCCGGGGACGAGCCGGAGCGCCCTGCGGGCCCCGAGTCCCCGGGACAACGGTGTGCGGCACCTCGAACCACACCCGCAGCCGCCCATCGTCCAACTGCTCGAAGCCCCACGCCTTGGCGAGCATCGAAAGGATCGGCAGCCCGCGCCCGTGCTCCCCGTGCGGGTCGTCGACGTGATGGGGAACGGTGGTGCCGCCGCCCTCGTCCGTGACCTCGACCCGGATGCTGGCCGTGTCCACGTAGGCGTCCACCTCCACAAGGTGGCCGCCGCCGTGGACGATCGCATTGGTCAGCGTCTCGGACAGCAGCAGAACGCTGTCCTCACACGCGCTGTGCTTCGCCCCGAGCAGCGGTTCGAGCCGTCCCAGCAGCCACCGCCGCCCGTTCACCACGTTCTTCGGCGCCGCCGGGACGACACACGTCCCCAGATGCTTCATCGGACGCGGTCCCTGCTCCGCTGACATCGTCGGACGCCCCTTCTCCAGGCACGCGAACGACCACGATCCACCAACATTCTTCCGTGATCACCCAGACACCGTGCGTGACTTCTCGCTACGGTCAGAGCATGGAGTGGACGCGCCGAATTTGTAAACCGGAAAGAGTGAACCCGCTCAAAAAATCATGGTCCGCCCGCTAGGCATATCCACAAACGGAGGTACCAACGTGGCAAGTCGGACGAGCCCCACGGTCCGCAGGCGGCGCCTCGCATCCGAGATGCGGCGCCTGCGGAAGGAGTCGGGAAGGACCCGAGAAGAGGCGGCCAGGTTCGCGGACATCGCGCCGGCCACGGTCAGCCGCATCGAGGCCGCCGTCCACGCCCCGAAGGTCGCCGACATCATGGCCCTCTGCAAGTTCTACGGACTGGACGACGACCGCACGGACGTCCTGGTCACCCTCGCCCGCCAAAGCCGCCAACGCGGCTGGTGGCAGAAGTACGGAGACGCGATCCCCGCGTGGTTCGAGGTCTACGTCGGCCTCGAAGAGGAGGTCTCCGAGATCCGGTCCTACCAGGCCGAGGTGATCTTCGGCCTTCTCCAGACCGAGGCATACGCCCGCGCCGTGATGCTTGCGGACGACAACGTCTCGCCCGACGACGGCGAACGCATGCTCGAAGTCCGCATGCGGCGTCAGAAGGTACTCGAAGGCTCCGATCGTCCGAGGCTATGGATCATCCAGAACGAGGCGGCTCTGCGCAGGGAGGTCGGCGGCCATAGCGTGATGTGTGAGCAGCTCACCCACCTCGCGGCACTCTCCCAGATCCCTGGCGTGACCATCCAGGTGCTTCCACTGGCCAGTGGCGCGCACCCCTCCATGCACGGCGCCTTCGAGATTCTGGGCTTCCCAGATCGACGCGATCCGGACGTCGTGTACGTTGATTACCGAAAGGGGTGCATTTATCTTGAAGAGTCGAGCGAGGTCGACGACTACGCCCAACTCTTCGACCAACTACGGGCAAGAGCCCTAGGCCCTGACGAGACCCGTGCCTTGATTGCCCGGCTAGCCGATCAGAAGGCGTGACTCGAGAAGAATGGAGGTCTCCATGACGGAGCTCTCCCAGCTCACATGGCGCAAGGCACGCAGTAGCGCCAACAACGGCTCCTGTGTTGAAGTCGCCATCTGGCCCAAGAGCGGCCACAACATGGGCAACCGTGGAGAGTGCGCAGAGGCTGGCGCATGGCGGAAGAGCAGCCACAGTGGCCAGAACGGTCATTGCGTGGAGGTCGCGGCGGACGAGGCTGTGGTGCTGGCGCGGGACTCCAAGGACCCGGACGGACCGGTGCTCGGCTTCACCGCCAACGCCTGGACCACCTTCCTCACCACCGTGAAGAACGGCCACCTCGACCTCCCCTGACCGCCCCCTCCCACCGTGAAGCGCGACCACCGCCTCGGTGGGCTCCGCGCTAGATCGGCTGCCCGCCAGCGCGGTCCCACTGGGGCCGGTCCCATTCGACGTACTCGATCTGGGCCCCACCGGGCAGCTTGGCGGTGAGGTTCCTGCCGGTGGGGACGGCCTGCGGGCCGCGCAGGATCTGCGCTCCGGTTCGGGTGAGCAGCGCCAGGCACTCGTCGAGGTCATCGACGATCAGCGTGGCCGCAGTAGCCCTGTACGGCTCCAGGGCCCGCTCATCACCTGCCACTACCAGCACCCGGCCGACGGTGGCCAGTTCCAGACCGTCCGACAGCCTGAAACGGGTACTGACCGGCTCGCCGGAGACCGCGGTGAGCGAGGCCAGCACAGCCTCCAGGTCAGCGGCGTAGACCCGCGAGTAGGTACGAAAGACACGCACGATCACCAGCAAGCCATGCGACGATCCGAATATTCCACCAGCAGGAACACGTCAGAACCCGACGAACCAGGCCCCGTAGGGTCGATCACGTGACCGACCCGAGCCAAGACCGGGCCCTGGCCGGTTACCGCTCACCGTTCAGTACGACGGTCTTACCTCCGCCGGTAATCGCGTAATACACGACCCGCTCTTCGGGCATGCTCGCCTAGTACCCTTCTTTCCGATAATTGCCAATTTCGTCAACACCCGAGGGAATCGGAATCCTGGCCGAGACTTCTTACTGAAACACGGCATTTGATAAAGAAAGCAGGTGAGCCGGGTGGACACGTCTCACGTCACCTGACGCAAGAGCAGCTTCAGCACCGGCAATGGAGGCAACTGCGTCGAGGTCGGGGCTTGGGGCAAGGCTAGCCACGGCGCAGACGAAGGTCACTACGTGTGGGTCACTGAGGCTTGGACAGCCTTCCTCACCACCGTCAAGACCGGCCACCTCGACCTCCCCGAGCCAGGGGTCAAGGGCGGGGTCTCGAACTGGGCTGACTTTCCGGGTTGGTCGGCCGTGCCCGTTTCGGCCAGGGATTCAGGCGTTCCAGGTCGGCGGCCAACCGCAGGAGGACATCTTCCTCGCCGTGTCGTGCCACGGCCTGCAGCCCCACCGGAGTGCCGTCGGCGGCGTGGCCCGCAGGGATGCTGATGGCGGGGTGTCCACTGATGTTGAAGGCCCAGGTCAGACTGACCGACATTGTGCTACCAGGGCCCTGATGCCCATGTGGAGGCCCCGGCGTCGTCGGCGTGAACAGCACATCGACATCGTTGAAGAGCTCTCGTAGTCTCGCGTTGTTGACTTGCCGGACGGTTTCGGCATCGGCAAGGTCATCGCCGGCGCCACGAATCGCAATCCAGGCAAGTTCGGGGTCGAGTAGATCGGCTCTGGCCCGATGCAATCGCACATGACCCGCGTCGGCCAGGTGACCAGCAGCCGCCCGAGCGATATCCGCCTGCTCTGAGTCGACATCGACATACCCCAGATTTGCGGACCAGGTGGCCGCGAGAACCTTGCTATGGGCGACTCCAATCGCTTCCTCCCCCAAGAGGACGGACACGTGCAGCGCGGCGTCCCTGGCCGAACGGACAATCGCACCGGGAACGTTGAGTCCCGCAGAATCGCGGGTCGGGAGCCGCCCATTGGTGGGTTTTAGTCCGATGGCACCGCACCAAGCGGCCGGGATACGGGTGGATCCTGCACCGTCACTCGCAGTGGCCAGCGGTACGACCCCCGCCATCACCGCCGCTGCGGAACCCGCCGAGGAGCCGCCCGGCGTCCGGTCTGAACGCCACGGGTTGACCGTCGGGCCGTGCTCTGTAAACCCCCATGTCTGCCACTCGGTGATCGATCTCGGCACGGAAGTGAGACCGATGACGACACAGCCTTCCTGCCTCAGCCGCACCGTCTGGAAATCATCCAGCCCGTCCCATGCCTTAACCCCGATGGGCACTCCGGCCAACCGTAACCGCTCCCCTTGGGCCACAACACGGTCGATCTCTTTCGCATCCGCCAACGCCTGCTCAGTGAAGTCTTTCCGGAACGCGCGCAGCCTCGGTTCGGCAGCCTGCTTCTGCATGAGCGCCGCTTGCGCAACCTCGACTGCCGAGACGTCCCGCCTCGCCACCAGCGCAGCAATAGCGACGGCATCCAACTCCGAATAGGCCTGCACCGCTAGAATTCCCAGCCGAGCTGAGCAAGCACAGCGGGGACCGGTTCCAGTTCAACGCCACTGAGCAATCGATTCACATTGGTTCCACTGAGCAGATGCTGCTCTGCGTAGGAGCCATGAAATCTCTCGCCGTCCCATTTCAAGTCAACCCGCGTGAATGTCTCATCACCGACATTCTCATAATACGAGAAAGGTCCGTGATGCGCCAGCCAGACCAGTTGTGCGGGCGCAGGATGGGACTGCTCTTGGAGGGAGCCGACGAGGGCGTCGGCGGCGCCAGCGAAATCGCCTACGATTCCACACCCGTCCAAATTGGTGCGGATTTCACTGAGCACCACGATCGGCACACCCGCCGGGGTGCCCAGAAACACCCTGGCCAAGCAATGAGCCGCTCCACCCCTAGAATGATCCCACTGAAGAATCTGTCTCACGTCAGCCGTTCTTTCGGAGGTCATCGCTCCTCCTTGTGAGTCGCCATCCAGGATTTTCCGGGTCAACGTCGATTTTGGCCATGCGTTCCATGAGAACGGCCATCTCCACCGGGCCTATCCCTCCGGGAACCGGGGTGATGTGCTGGGGTACGCCATAGACCTCCGATCGTACATCGCCGGAAACACCGCCCTGCCGGGGCACAAACCCGGAGTCCACGACGAGCAGGTGGTGCGGGCGGACGTGATCAGAGCCCAGGATGCCCGGCCGGCCGGTGGCCGAAACGATGATCTCCGCCTCACGCACCCGGGTAAGGTCATCCCCCTCCTCGAGTTCGAGTGGGTCAATGCCATTCTGTTGAAGGAAATGAACCACTCCTCGCCCCACGAAACCCCTGCTCCCAACGACGGCAACATTGTGGGTCTCGTCAGTAAAAGGCTCCACTACGCGCCATATGCCCTCGGCAGTTGCGCATGCTTCCTGCGGGGAGGTGTTGACAAGGGCATCGACGTCCTTGGCGGGCGCAAGATCTTGAACTACTTCTCGAAGTCTTGGTGGAGGTGGAAACTGGACGATGATGCCGCTCGTCGACTGGTCCTCACCTAGTTGTGCAAGGACATCGGCGAACTGCTCGGCCGAGGCATCAGATGGCAACAGGATGTGATTAGGCTCGTATCCAAGATAATTGAAGCTTTTAACCTTCTGCTCTGCGGAGACCCGAGACGCCTCCATCCGGCTCTGCCAGTCCGGAGACGCCTCCGGGGACGCCTCGAATCTGATGACGGCAACCTGGCGTTCCAGTCCGGCGATGGTAGAACGGTAAGGCTCGAAGAGCTCTTTAACCCCGCCCAGGATCTTGGCTCCGCGGATCTGATTACCATCCATCTGAATAGGTATCTCAGGGGTACGGCGCGAGCCTTCCGGAGCGGTTTCGTCGGCACCGGTCTGATCAACGTTCCCCGACTGCTCATCCCATTCGGACACGGGCGCTCCCGACGATCTGCAGTCACCCTCGGGGTCGGCTTGCGTGACCTCCCCGAACTGTCGCTTTACCCCCTCTCCCTGCGCTTCTTCGGGGGGCTGACCGTCGTCGTCTTGGTTGTCGTCCGCCTCGGCTGCCGAGCTCGAGGTATCGAGGTCCAAGACTTCCTTCTCCGACTCGGCAGAATCCGCCAGAGGCGTGGCAATGGGCTTCTCATCCTCCGGCGGGGCATGCTCGTCGTCGCGCTCGTCACGTTTCTCGCCCGTGTCCACGGAGCTCATGACGCCGCCCCAGCTTGCGACACGGGACGGCTGGCCCGGCTCGCCCGGCTGGTCGCGCCGATGCTTCCAGGTTCCCTCTTTGGCCGACGGCTTCTCGACGTCCTCTGGCTTGCCGTCGTTGCCACTGCCGGTTTTGTCGACGCCCACGCGTGGTCAGCCCTTTCGACTGCCGTACAAGTGTGGCGCCGGTGCCGAGGGCGGTGTCCAGTGCCCTGCGGGGTGCCGGCGCCGACTTACCTCCGAGAGGTTGGACCAATCCGACATGGCGAGTCAAGGTCACTGCACTGAGCGCCTGACGTCCGTCCGACCGTTATGACACGGTCTTCTTCGTCTCGGCCCTCCCGTGTGTCGCCGACCCGGGCGCTCGGCTCTTGGTACGCCGTCGCGGACGGGTGCGGCGGGTTATGAGCAGGGCTGCGGTCAGGAGTGCTGCGGTCAGGAGGATTGCGAACGCGACTGTCAGAGCGGTGGTGTAGCCGTGCACGGTGGCGGCATCGGCGGGGGCAGTGCGATGGGACGCCAGGTAGGTCGCGGTGGCGCCGGCTGCCAGGGTGTTCAGTAGTGCGATGCCCAGCGCGGCCCCGAGTTGCTGGGCGGCGTTGTACGCGGCCGAGGCGGCGCCGATGTCGTGTCCCTGCATGCCCTCGGTGGCCAGGCTGGCGGTCGGCGGCATGACGCAGCCGAGGCCGAGGCCGGTCAGGACCAGGGCGGGCAGCAGGTAGAGGGCGAGGACGTCGGTGGTACCGGCCGACAGGCGGGTGAGGATCAGCATCCCGGCGGCCGCGGCCAGCAGTCCCGGCACCAGCAGCGCGGCGGCCGGGACGCGGCCGTGCAGCTTCCCGGCGATGAGCATGGAGCCCACCAGCGCGGCCAGCGCGTTGACGATCAGCGTCAGGCCCGCCTGGACCGGCGAGTAGCCGAGCACCGTCTGCGTGTAGTAGCTCATGAACAGGTAGAACCCGAACATCGCCACGAACATCAGGGTGATGGCCAGGAAGGCACCGGCACGAACGCGGTTTGCCAGGACCCGCATCGGCAGCAGCGGGTTGGCCGCTCGCATCTCCACGACGATGAAGGCGCCCAGCAGCACCAGTCCACTGGCCAGCCACGTCATGACTTCGGTTGAGTCCCAGCCGAGGGGTTCTGCTCGGGCGAAGCCGTACACCACTGCGGTGAAGCCGGCGAGGCTGAGCAGCGCCCCGGCGACGTCCAGCCGTCCTCTCCCGATCGGACGGTCCGCGGGCACCAGCGTGACGCCGACCGCCGCCAGCAGCGCGATGGGGGCGTTGATGTACAGGCACCAGCGCCAGCTGGCGTACTCGGTCAGCAGGCCGCCGGTGACCAGGCCGACCGCCGAGCCCGCCGCACCGACCGCGGCGAACACTCCGAACGCCCGGCCGCGCTCACGGGCCTCGGTGAAGGTGCCGGCCAGCAGGGACAGCCCGGCGGGCGCGAGCACGGCGGCGAACGCGCCTTGCAGCGCCCGCGCGCCGAAGAGCATCGCCGGGTTCACCGCCGCCCCGCCCAGCGCGGACGAGGCGGCGAAGCCGACCAGCCCGATCAGGAACGCGCGCCGGTGTCCGAGCGCGCCGCTGACCCTTCCGCCGATCAGCAGCAGGCCGCCGAACGCGAGCGCGTAGGCGGTGATCGCCCAATGCCGGTCCCCGTCCGACATCTCCAGCGCCCGCTGCGCGGACGGCAGCGCGATGTTCACGATCGTGCCGTCCAAGACGACCAGCAACTGCGCCGCGCTCACCACCGCCAGCGTCCACCACCGCCCGCCGGACGTCCGTCCGCGTCGTTTTCCGTTGTCTTCGAGATCCATGAATTCGAGTCTTACGTTGAAGCGACCCCGGAGACTTTCGGCCGTCAGCGCCCCGCCGACCAGAGCCGCACCGCGCACAACCCTCAAAGCATGGTCGAACCCGGCATGATGGCCGGGTGGACGAGAGCTCAGCGGCTCGGTCGGCGATCATCCTCGGCATCGACGACCTGCGCCCCTTGCCGAGGGCCACGCGGATCGCCCGCACGAGCCACGAGGGCGTCCTGCTTCTTGACGAGCATCGCGACCAGGAGATCGACGAACTCTGGCTCGACCACGATCTGGGCGGCGACGACAGCATCATGCCGGTCGTGGCCCTGCTGGAAGAGACGGCGTTCGACGGCCGCCCGTTCAGGATCGGCATGATCTTCGTCCACAGCGCCAATCCCAGCGGCGCGGAAACGGTGGTCCGAGTACTGAGGCGCTGGGACTACCGAGTCCGGCGCGCGACCGCCTAGGCCCTCGACAGCCCAAGGCCCGGCCTTGGCAGGTCCGGCGCGAGGAGCGACCCGCCGCCCCGTTTCGGGGGTACGGCCCGCGCGCCGTGTCCCCCGAAACGGCCGCGACCGGTTAGGCGCGGCCCCCGTCGTAGATTGAGACGATGGTCGCGGTCTGGAGCTTCTTGTGTCCCTTCGCATTGCCCTTGACGACCGCCGTATAGGTCCTGGTGGTCCAGCTCAGGCTGTACTTGATCTTCAGCTTGTGCTTGGTCGAACAGCGGTTGTGCCAGTACGTCGTCACAGAGGTGTTGCCGTCTCCGTAGGACCAGGCGAAGCAGCCGTTGACCCCGCGGTGGGTGGACGCCTGCGCCGGGGCGGCGCCGATGCCGGCCCCTAGGGCGGCGGTCGCGATGGCGGCGGCGACGACGGCGATCCGCGTCCGCCGACCGGCTTTCTGAGAACGCATGGACATGGGAGTCCCTTCCTTGTGAGGTGGTCATCTCGCCGAGACGAACTCGCGCATCAGACCGTCCGGCCGTCCGGCCCATCGGCATCGTGCTGTGATCAACGAGCCGACCTCGTCATGATCTTGCTGGTGGCGCGCCCAGGTGCGAGGTGGGTATGAGCGAGTGGCGGCCGGCTCGATGTGAGTCGTCAGGTCGGTGACTGCCGGGAAGGGTCCAGGAGGACGCCCGGGTTCAGGATTGCCGACGGGTCCAAGGTGGATTTGACGGCGCGGAGGGCCGAGGCGAAAGGGTCGGGGCGTTGGAGGTCGTACCAGGGGCGGTGGTCGCGGCCTACGGCGTGGTGGTGGGTGATCGTGGCGCCGTGGTCGGACAGCACTTGCGATACCGCCGTCTTGATCTCGTCCCATTGCGCCACGGTCGAACCCCAGCGGCCGGCGGCGTACACACCGAAGTAGGGGGCGGGGCCGTCCGGGTAGACGTGGGTGAAACGGCAGGTCACCACGCCCGGAGTGCCGAGCGCGCGCATCGTCCCTTGTGCCGTCGACAGGACGGCCTCGCGCAGGGCAGGGAAGGCTCCCCAGGTGCAGGCGGTTTCGAAGGTTTCCACGATCATGCCGTGGGCGGCGAGGGCGTCGCGCTGGTAGGGCATGCGCAGGAACGCGGTGCGCCAGGTGTCGGACGCGTTGCGGGCCGAACGTGGCTGCGGGCGTCCGCCGTAGTCGCGGCAGAGTTCGAGCGCGCGGTCCAGGGCCGCCTCGACCGGGTGGTCGGCGGACTCGAAGCCCAGGACGAGTACCCCGCCCGGCGAGTCGGTACCGGCGTTCAGCAACGCCTCCATCGGGTCGAGCAGGCGGCAGTTGGCCGGGTTCAGCCCGGACTGGGCCACACCCCGGGTCGCCGTGACGGCGTCGTCGTAGCGGTCGAACAGGACCGAGGCCCCCGCCCGCCACCGGGGCCGCTCCTGGAGGCGCATCCATGCTTCGGTGATGACGCCGAGGGTGCCTTCCGAGCCCAGGAACATCCGGTCCGGGGACGGCCCCGCGCCCGAGCCGGGCAGCCGCAGCGACTCGCTGACGCCCACCGGAGTCACCACCCGCATGGACTCGACGAGGTCGTCGATGTGGGTGAGCACGGTGGCGTAGTGGCCGCCCGCCCGGGTGGCGAGCCATCCGCCGAGCGTGGAGAACTCGAACGACTGCGGGAAGTGCCGCAGCGTCAGCCCGTTCGGCCGCAGGCGGTCTTCCAGGGCCGGGCCGTAGATGCCGGCTTGGATCCGGGCCGCCCTGGCGGTGGCGTCCACCTCGACCACTCCGGCGAGCAGGCCCAGGTCGAGGCTGATCACGTGCGCGCCGTCCAGCCGTGGCTCGACGCCCCCTACGACGGAGCTGCCGCCACCGTAGGGGATGACCGCGATCCGGGCATCGGCGCACCAGTCCAGGACGTCGACCACGTCGCGTTCGCTGCGTGGCCGGACCACCAGGCCGGGGACCTCCCCCACCTCGCCCAGCAGGTTGCGGACCACGTCGCGGAACGCCTTGCCGCGGGCGTGCCCGACCCGGTCGGCCACATCGTCCGAGCAGAGTGCGGCCAGGGCGGCGGGCGGGACGATCCGCGGCGATCCGACATTCAGGTCACCGATCGCCGGAGGCTCGTGGTCGGCCAGCTCGGCGTCCGGCAGGAGTTCGGCCACCCGGCCGATCAGCGCCGCCCGCTCCGCACCCGCGACCGCGTCCTCCAGGTCGCCCCAACCCCACCAAGACCGCATCCCACCATTCTGGGGGCCGCCCGCCTTACTCGGCGACCGCTCGCCTGGGCAGCTTCCAGCCGGGGCGGGGGAAGTGGCACGTGTAGCCGTTCGGGTACTTCTGCAGGTAGTCCTGGTGCTCGGGCTCGGCCTCCCAGAAGTCACCCGCGGCGGTCACCTCGGTGACCACCTTGCCCGGCCACAGGCCGGAGGCTTCGACGTCCGCGATGGTGTCCTCGGCGGTCTTCCGCTGATCGTCCGAGGTGTAGAAGATCGCGGAGCGGTAGCTCGTGCCGATGTCGTTGCCCTGCCGGTTCACGGTCGTCGGGTCGTGGATCTGGAAGAAGAACTCCAGCAGGGCCCGGAAGTCGGTCTGGCCGGGGTCGTAGACGACCTCGATGCTCTCGGCGTGGGACCCGTGGTTGCGGTAGGTGGCGTTGGGGACGTCGCCGCCGCTGTAGCCGACCCGTGTGGAGACCACTCCGGGCTGCTTGCGGAACAGGTCCTCCATCCCCCAGAAACAGCCGCCCGCGAGCAGCGCTCTCTCGGTTGCCATGTTCTCTCCTCTCGCTTCTCCTCCAACTAGCGGGACCCCACCCGGATTCCCGGAGGCCCAGCATCCCGCATCGCTCAGGCCAGTTCGAGGCCGCCGTCGAGGGTGAGGACCTGGCCGGTGAGCCAGGTGGTGGACGGATCGGCAAGGCGGAGGATCCAGGTGGCCACCTCGACGGGGGTGCCTCGGCGGCCCAGCGGGATGCGGGACGCCTCGTCCCGCTTGATCTGCTCCACGGCGGCCGAGGGCAGGCCGGCGGCCGCAAGGGCCTCGCTTTCCGTCGGGCCGGGGGCCAAGGCGTTCACGCGGATGCCTTCGGATGCCAACTCCAGCGCCCATGTCCGGGTCAGTTGCTCCAGGGCCGCCTTGGACGCGGCGTAGTGGGAGGCGCCGGGAAGGGGGCGGTGACCGTAGGTGCTGGAGACATTGACCACCGAACCCTTGGTGGCCCGCAGGTGGGGCAGCGCCGCCCGGGCGAGGAGGCTCGGCGCGGTCACATTGAGGTCGAAGAGCGCGGCCATGCCTTCGGAGGTGATCTCGGCCAGGGGCATGACCTTGGTCGCGCCCGCATTGTTGACCAGGACGTCCAGACGACCCCGGAGACCGATCGCGGCGTCGATCACTGCCTCCGCCGCGGTCGCTTCCCGGAGGTCGGCGGGATGGACGGTGATCGACGGGTGGGCGGCGGCTGTCTCCTCCAGCGCGTTCTTGCGTCGTCCCACGCCGAGGACCTGGGCGCCGGCGTCGGCGAAGCCCTGGGCGGCGGCGCGGCCGATGCCCGAGCCCGCGCCGGTGACGATGACGGTCTTGCCGGTGAAGTCCACGGGAGTCCTTTGTTCGATGTTCGGCGAACATCGAACAAAGTACCATCGGGGGCATGAGGCAGGCGCACCATCCCAGGCCGGACGAGATCGGCCTGATCGACGTGCTGGGGGCGCTCAACGACCCCATCCGGGTGGGGCTGGTGCGTGTGCTCGCCGACGGGCGCGAGCGCGGATGGGGCGAGCTGCGGGCGCCCGTGGCCAAGTCGACGCTCAGCCATCATCTGCGCGTCCTGCGCGATGCCGGGGTCACGCGCACCCGGCAGGAGGGGACGCGGTGCTTCGTGGAGCTACGGCGGGACGATCTGGACGCCCGCTTCCCCGGGCTGCTGGACGCCGTGC
Source organism: Actinomadura darangshiensis (assembly GCF_004349235.1). Lineage (GTDB taxonomy): Bacteria > Actinomycetota > Actinomycetes > Streptosporangiales > Streptosporangiaceae > Spirillospora > Spirillospora darangshiensis. The sequence goes on from NZ_SMKY01000026.1 coordinate 40,572, forward strand.
TCGGCGCGGCCCGGGGTGACGATGTGGGCGGCCATGTCGGCTTGAACGGCGGCTAGGGCGCCGGGGTGAGGTCGACGAGGATCATCCAGTTGGTGCCGGCCTCTTCGTAGCCGGCGCGTACTCGATAGCGGCCGGGGGCCAGGTCGATGATCAGGTGGTTGCCGGGTTCGGGGGTGGCACCGGCCCAGGGCGAGTCGAAGAGGACGATCGGGCCGTCCACGTCCCAGGCGAGTTCCTCGTCCCATGTGAAGGCGCGGACGGCCTCCTTGGCCGCGAGGACCAGTTCCTCCTCCGAGTTCGCCGCCACCCAGCGGAGGAAGAGGCGCTGGTCGGGCAGGTAGGTCGTCAGGGCGGGCTCGTCACCGAGGACGAGGCCCTGGCCTGCCCCGATATCGACCAGGCCGATGTAGCCCTCGACCGCGCACGCGCGCCCGTAGTCGCCCCAGCTCTCGACGGGACCGTCGTCGTCGGTCACGCCCTCCCAGTGGACGAGCTGCGACGCGGGCGCGGCCAGCAGCGGGCCCCCTGCGGACTCGACCCAGTCCATCGGCACAGCCTCTCGTCGGCGGAGGCGTCACCGTACAACATGGGTCGGACAACTTCCCTCTGACGTGGGGATATGTCAGATTGGAGGTAGTTGGCACGGTGTGGCGGTGCGGCGGACCTGCGAGGGGGAATCATGCGCAAGGTAGCCGACTGCAGGGACATGCCGAGCGAGTCGGGCTGCACGCTCACCATCAGCGGCGAGGAGGACGAGGTCGTCCGCGCCGCCGCCGAGCACGCGGCCTCGGTGCACGGGCACACCGACACCCCGGAGCTCCGGGACGAGATCCGCACTCACCTCAAGAACGAGCAGGCGATGGCCCGGGGTTGACCCGCACAGTCCGTACGAGGGCGGATGCCAAGGATCAACGATGAGTTCCTGCCGGTTCGGGAGTCTCCATCTCGAACCGGCAGACCAGGAGGATCCATGACGTCCGTTTCGTCCCAGCCCATCGTCCGAACCCTGCGGGTGCCCGACGGGCGCCTGCACTACGAGCTGCGCGGGCAGGGCCCGCTCGTGGTGCTCGTCGGCTCGCCCATGACCGCCGACGCGTTCGCGCCGCTCGCCGACCTGCTCGCCGGGAGCCGCACCGTCCTCACGACCGACCCGCGCGGGATCAACCGCAGCCCCCTCGACGACCCCGACCAGGAGTCGACGCCGCCGCTGCGCGCCGGCGACCTCTCCCGGCTGATCGCCGACGTGGACGCGGGGCCGGCGGCCGTGTTCGGGTCCAGTGGCGGGGCGTGCACCGTCCTCGCGCTGGCGCAGGCGCATCCGGAGCAGGTCAGCGCCGTCATCGCCCACGAGCCGCCGCTGAACGAGCTGCTGGACGACCGCGACGAGCTCCATCGGGCGACCGAGGAGATGATCGAGATCTACCTGGGCGGCGACGTCCTCGGCGCGTGGCGGAAGTTCATGGCGACGTCCGGGCTCATGATGCCGGACGCGATGCTGGAGGACGTGTTCGGCGGCGACCGCGACCCCCGGCAGGTGGCGGACGAGCGCTGGTGGTTCGAGCACGAGCTGCGCGGGACGACTCGCTGGAAGCCCGGCGTCGAGGCGCTGCGCGCCGTCAAGGACCGGATCGTGGTCGGCATCGGCGACGCGTCGCCGGGGCAGCTCTGCGACCGGACGTCGCGAACGCTGGCCGGCGCCCTCGGCATCGAACCCACGATCTTCCCTGGCGGCCATACCGGCTTCGCCGAGGACCCGGCCGCGTTCGCCGGCCGGCTGCACGGTCTCCTGCCCTGATTCGCGGGGGCGGTGTCGCGGGCCCCTCCATGTAATGACACACTTACTTTAGTTTGTCTCATGGAGGTACGAATGCCGGCGACCGTCCAGCCACCCGAGAGCGTCACGTGGCGCGTGCACCTTGACCGGTCCATGTGGATCGGCGGGGTGCGCAGCCTCATGCTGCAGGCGCTGCACCCCATGGCGATGTGGGGGGTCTGGCAGAACTCCAACTTCCGCGAGGACCCCTTCGGGCGGCTCCAGCGGACGTCCGACTTCGTCGGGCTCGGCACGTTCGGCAGCCCCGAGGAGGTCGAGGAGGCCGCCTACCGGGTGCGGGAGATCCACCGGAGCCTGCGCATCCTCAACCACGACACCGGGAAGAAGGAGCGGCTCGACCAGCCCGAGCTGCTGCTGTGGGTGCACTGCGCCGAGGTCTACTCCTACCTGGAAGTGGCGCGCAGGGCCGGGCAGCCGCTCACCGGCGCCATGGCCGACCGGTACCTGGACGAGCAGCGCAAGTCGGCGACGCTCGTCGGGCTGCACGCCGAGGACGTCCCCGGCAGCGTCGCGGAGATGGAGGCGTTCTTCGCCGAGATGCGGCCCAGGCTGCGGGTCACCGAGGAGGCGGCGGAGACCGTCCGGTTCCTGATGTGGCCGACGATGCCGGAGAACCTGAAGTTCCTCGCGCCCGGCAAGCCCGGCTACTTCCCGTTCGGCGCGCTCTGCTACTACTCGCTGCCGGACTGGGCCCGCAGGATGTACGGGGCCCTCCCCGAGGTGCCGCAGCCGGCTGTGACGGCGGCGCTCAGGTCGTTCCGGCTCGCGATGAACTCGGTCCCGGAGCGGCTGCACGACTACGCCTTCGCCAAGGACACCCGCGACATGCTCGAACGGACGAGGCAGCGGCTCGCGGCGGAGGGATACGACCTCGGCAAGGGCCTGTACGGGCTGCGCGACCCGCGCCGGTGGCCCGCCCAGCAGGCCCTCGCACCCGCCTAGCCGGCGTCGACGGGAAGCGCCGCCCACGGCTCCTTGCGCGGGGCGGCCTCCCGGCCCTCCGGGCAGTGGCGGGCGAAGTCGCACCACGAGCACAGGTTGCTCGGACGCGGCGGGAACAGCTCGTCGTAGGGGGCGTGCTCGACCTCGCCCGCGCGAGGCTTCGGAATCCGAGTGCGATTCTCTGTGGAGGGACGGCCCCCCGGAAGAGCCTTGTACGCCTCGTCGGCGGCGGCGGCCTCGGCGGCGATCTGCTCGGCCCGCCGCATGTGCCGGGCCAGGGACTCGTCGGTGTGCTCCCACACCGCGACCTCGCCCGACGGCAGGTGGTGCAGCTCGACGCGATGGCACGGGCGGCGCAGGACGCGGGCCGCCGCCACCGCGTAGATCGCCAGCGCGAGCGAGCCGCGCGCGTCGTCCGAGGTGAGGATGTGCCGCCCCGTCTTGTAGTCGACCACGACGAGTTCGGCGCCGCGCCCGTCGAGGCGGTCGATGCGCCCGGACACCGCGATCCGGTCGGTGCGGGTCGCGACGGTGCGCTCGACGCCGAGCGGCTCGTCGGACGGGTCGAGCCCGGCCGCGTACCGCTCGGTCATCTCGCGGGCCCGCTCGCGCCACTGCGCGGACTGCGCCTCGTCGCGGAAGCCGTCCGTCAGCCAGCCGCGGGCCAGCAGCGTCCCGGCGGCCTCCGGGGTGCGTTCGCGGACGGGCAGCCGCCACCAGCCGGCCAGCGCGTTGTGCACGCTCGCACCGACGCTGTTGTGCGCCCACGGCGGGCCCTTCGGCGGCATCGGACGGTCCAGGTAGGTCATCCGGTAGCGGCGCGGGCAGTCCAGCCACGAGTTCAGCCGCGACGGCGTGCACGTGTACAGCCGCCGGGGCATCCCGTCGAAGCCCAGCTGCTCAGCACCCACGCTCAACGCCCCTTCGCGCCGGTCGTCCGGAGAGCAGCGGCCCGGTCAGTCGTCGTCCGACTCGTTCGCCAGCGAGCCCCAGGTCTCCCAGCGGGCGTCCTCTTCGCCGACGGTGGTCTCCTCGCCCTGGGCGGGCAGGACCCGCAGGTCCTTCGGCAGCGGGGTCAGCAGCGCGCCGATCGAGTTGAGCTGCTTGCGCAGGTCCTCGTAGACGCCGCCGATCGAGCCGGGCCGGCCGCGGTGCAGGGTGTCGCCGGAGAACAGCAGGCCGAGCTGCTCGCTGATCACGCAGACGCTGCCGGGCGTGTGGCCGGGGGTCTGCACGATCTCCAGCTGCGCGTCGGCGATCTCGAAGACGCCGCCGTCCTCCAGCCAGATGTCGGGTTCGAGGGACCGCAGCGCCTTGGCGTCGTCCTCGTCGTCCTCCTCCTTGGCGAGGCGGCCGAAGTAGTCGCGCCACAGCAGCCGGTCGGCGCGGTGCAGCGCGATCGGGGCCCAGTTCTCCTCGTCCTCCTCGCCGGCGGCGGCGACCTCGAGGACCACGCCGAGGCGGTGCTCGTTGCCGTCGGTCAGCAGGACGGCCATGACCTCCCGGTCACCGACCTCCTTGAGGATGGCCTCGGCGTCGTGCGCCGGGTCGATCACGATGACCTCGTCATCGTCGCCGACGAGGTAGGTGTTGTTCTCGACGTCGTACTCGGTGTCGTCCAGGGCCAGCGTCCCCGACGTCACCACCTGTTCGATGCGCGCGTCCACGCTTCGCACCCTACCGTGCTTCGCGGCCCCCATCGGGCAGACGGAGATCACCGCCGGAGGCGGCCGCGGCGAGCGCCTGGAAGGCGTCCGGCGCGGTGGTCTCGGCGCCGATCCGGTCACCGGTCAACGCGCCGTGGTCGTCGCTGGAGCCGGTCGCGGCGAGGCCGAGCGAGGCGGCCAGGTCACGCAGGCGGGCGCGGTCCTCGGGAACGTGGTCGGGGTGGTCGGCCTCGACCCCGGCGAGCCCGGCGGCGGCGAGCTTCTCGATCACCTCGTCGGCGAAGACGTATCCGCGGCGCCGCGCCCGCGGATGCGCCAGGACGCACACTCCCCCGGCCGCCCGGACGAGCCCGATCGCCCGCTCCGGGTCGAGCGCGTACCGCTCGACGTAGGCGCGGCCGTCCTGCGCGATCCACCGGGGCGTGAACGCCTGCTCCGCCGACTCGATCGCGCCGGCCTCGACCATGGCCCGCGCGATGTGCGGGCGTCCGACCGCCTCGCCGCGCGCGAGGCCGCGGACCATGCCCCACGTGACGTCCACGCCCAGCTCTCGCAGCCTTTCCACCATGCCCTGGGCCCGGAGCACCCGGTCGTCGCGGATCCGGGCCAGCTCGGCGGCCAGCACCGGCTCGCCGGGGTCGAACAGGTAGCCGAGGAGGTGCAGGCTGCGCCCGTCCCACGCGCACGACAACTCGATCCCGGGGACGAGCGTCAGGCCGTCCGGCAGCGCGGCGGCCGCCTCGTCCCATCCGGCGACGGTGTCGTGGTCGGTGAGCGCGACGACGTCCACCCCGTTCTCCCGCGCCCGCCTGACGACCTCGGCGGGCGGGCGCGTCCCGTCGGACGCGTCACTGTGGCAGTGCAGATCGATCCGCATGCCCCTTTCCTACCAAGCTTCCGCACATCGTCGCCGGACATGGACGAGCTGCGCGTCACCGTCCGCGAGTACCTGGCCGGTGTCCTGCCCTAGACGGCCGGAAGCCCGCGGTCACTCCTCCAGGCGGGGGCTGTGGGCGCCGTAGGGGAGGTCGAGCTCCATGCCCGGTTCGCGGAGGTCGAGGAGGTTCAGGCCGTCCAGCATCAGGACCCCGGCGTCGGCGGGCCACAGCACCGCCCACAGCCAGTGGCCCATCGCCTCCCCCACGTAGACGGCGCGGTCGGGGCGGTCGCCGACCGCCCACATCGGCACCGAGTGGCCGCAGGTCGCGGCCGGTCCGCTGACGTCGATCTTCACGTGCGGCGGGCCGCCGTTGAACGCCTCGCCGGGGTCGCCCTCCAGTCCCGCGTAGTGGACGCCGAGCCCTATCCCGGGGTCCTCGGCGATCAGCACCAGGTCGGCCGGGCCGCGCAGTAATCCCGGCCCGGACGCGGCGACGGCCGTCGCGCGTGCGCCGGAGCGGTCGTCCCCGACCGTGGTGAACCCAGTGACGAGCCAGGCCGGCGGAAGAGGCCAGGGCGTCCAGACGGGGACTTTCGCATCGCGCAGCACGGCGGCCAGCCCGTCCGGGCCGGGACGCTTGGACGGCTGCCTCGGCAGTACGGCGCCGTGCACACCGCAGGTCCAGTCGCTGGACCAGAGACTCGGCGCGCTGAGAGGACCCGCGCAGCGCGGGCATGTGGGCTCCGCCCTCATGATTACCCACCCTGCGCGGCGACGTCCGTGCTCGTCAAGGTCAACCCGGTCGCCGGCTGGGAAAGTGGCGACAAAATGGGGTCATGCGAGTGCGTTGCGTAGGCGGGATCGTGCGGGACGGCGAGGGGCGGCTGCTCCTGGTGCGGCGGGGCCGCCCGCCGGGCGAGGGACTGTGGTCCATTCCGGGCGGACGGGTCGAACCCGGCGAGGACGACCCGGCGGCGGTCGCCCGCGAGCTGAAGGAGGAGACGGGCCTCGACGTGGTCGTCGGCGCCCTCGCCGGGACGGTGGAGCGCCCCGGGCCCGGCGACGCCGTCTACGAGATCCACGACTACGCGGCGACCGTGGCCGGCGGGACGCTGCGCGCCGGGGACGACGCGTCCGACGTGCGCTGGGCGTCCGCGGACGACCTGCGCGAGCTTCCGATCACGCCGGGATTGCTCGACGCGCTCGCGCGGTGGGGCGTCCTATGAGGCGCGCACCGGTTCGGTGTCCGCCGCCACCGGCACGTCGCCGTCGCCCCGGCCAGCGGTGACGGTCGGGATCCGCATCCGCCGCGCCAGCCACACGACGGCCGCCGCGTACAGCACCATCGGGACGATGTCCGCCGCGACGATCTGCCACGGGACGCCGCCCTGCTCGATGTCCAGCTCGCCGATGGCGGCCGGGCCGAGGAACGCGATCAGGTTGTTGAACACGTGCATGGCGATGCCCGACTCCAGCCCGCCCGTCCGCACCGCGAGCCACGCCGCGATCGCGCCGAAGGCGAAGATGTCGAGGATGCCCCAGCCCGTGTAGCCGTGGCCGGCCGTGAACAGGGCCGAGCCGACGACGATGCCGGGCCACGGCGTCCGGAACACGACGCTGAAGGCCCGTCCTACGCGCGACCTGGCGTTCTCCAGCGTGCAGGCGCCCACGGCCTGGAGCAGCCAGCCGCGGAACAGGAACTCCTCCGCCGCCGACTGGAACGGCACCAGCAGGACGATGACGATGGCCGGGGCGAGGAACCGCCCCCACCCGACCCAGTGCTCGTCGCCGCCCGACGGGTCGTCGACCGCGGCGGAGGCGATGATCGACGTCGCGTAGGACATGATGCAGAACAGGATCGCCAGGCCGCAGCACACGAGCATCCAGCGCCAGCGCAGCCGCCCCGCGACCGACGCCAGCGTGCCCGGCCGCCGCCGCTGGACGAGCCACGCCCCGAGCAGCGCCACCGGCAGGAACACCGCCAGCGCCCCGAGGTTGAACGCCAGGTCGGCGGTCTGGTCGCCGAAGATCGAGTCCGTGTCCGACGCGGCCGGGTCGGGCACCTCGCCGGTGGCCAGCACGCGGACGATCGTCCCGACGAGCATCAGCCCGATCGCCAGCACCATCCCGGCCGCGGCGATGGCGAGGCTCCCCACCAGCGGCCGCCACCACCGGTGCGCCTCGTTGCGCGCGACCCGGTGGAACGGCACGCCCTCCGGCGACGGCACCGTCCAAGGCCGCTTGACCGGCTGGACCCCGTACCCGCCGCCGTAGGGCCCGGGTGCCCCGTACGGCCCCGGCGGCTCAGCCGGCGCACCCGGCCAGTAGGGCACCCCGGCCGTGTACCCCTGCGGTGGCGATTGCCCGTACGGCTGGTCCGAGTAGGACGGCGGCTGCGGGTAAGGCGGGTGCGGGTAAGGCCGCTGGGCCTCCTGGTCCTCCGGTGGCCGCTGGTCCAGGTCGGGGTCTATCGGGTGCCAGCCGTTGCTGTCGCCTGGTTCTGACACGTGGGTGGCCCTTCCTGAAAACCTTCGCGTACGTGGGACGAATCGTATGGGGCGTTCAGTTCCCCGGGGGTTCGAAGCGCCGGGTGCGCGCCAGCCCGGCGGCGCGGCCCTTGGCGGCGATGACGAGCGCCATCTTGCGGGACGCCTCGTCGATCATCTCGTCGCCGAGGCGGGCGGCGCCGCGGCCCTCCCCCAGCGAGTGGTCGTAGGCGTCCAGGATCAGCTCGGCGTGGTCGTAGTCGTCCTGGGACGGGGAGAACACGGCGTTTCCCGCGTCGATCTGGGACGGGTGCAGCACCCACTTCCCGTCGAAGCCGAGGGCGGCGGAGCGCCCCGCGACGCGCGTGAAGGCGTCCACGTCGCGGATGTTGAAGTACGGCCCGTCGATGGCCTGCAGGTCGTTGGCGCGGGCGGCCATCAGGATGCGCATCAGGATGTAGTGGTAGGCATCGCCCTCGGTGTAGCCGGGCGGCTGCTCCCCGACGACGAGCGTCTTCATGTTGATCGAGGCCATCAGGTCGCCGGGGCCGAGGACGAGGGCCTCCAGCCGGGGCGAGGACGCGGCGATCGCGTCGATGTTCACCATGCCGCGGGCGTCCTCGATCTGCGCCTCGATGCCGATCCGGCCCGCGGGCAGGCCCGTCGCCCGCTCGATCTGGGTGAGCAGGCGGTCGAGCCACTGGACGTGGGCGGCGTCCGGGACCTTGGGCAGCATGATCGCGTCCAGGTTCGCGCCGGCGCCCTCGACGACCTCGATGACGTCCCGGTAGGCCCAGTGGGTGTCCAGGTCGTTGACGCGGACCACGCGGGTCTTTCCCGTCCAGTCGCCGTCGTTGAGCGCGGCGGCGACCGTCCTGCGGGCGTCCTCCTTCGCCGCCGGCGCGACGGCGTCCTCCAGGTCGAGGAAGACCTCGTCGGCGGGCAGCCCCTGCGCCTTCTCGATGAAGCGGGGATTGCTGCCGGGAACCGCGAGGGTGGTACGTCGAGAGCGCATGGCCCGGATGCTATCGGCGGGGTGTGAGACCCTTCGGGCATGGGGCTGAACAGGGCGCTGGTCGAAGAGGCGGCCAAGAAGTCGGGGCTGCTGTGGCTGGACGTGCCCGGCCTGCCGCAGCCGCGCGCCGCCTGGCACGTGTGGCACGACGGGGCGGCGTACGTGCTGACCGGCGGGGAGGGCGAGCAGCCGATCCCCGGCCTGCCGGAGGCCGCGCACGTGACGGTGATCCTGCGCAGCAAGGACAAGGGCGGCCGCCTCGTCTCGTTCGTCGCCGACGCCGAGCAGGTCGAGCCGGGCTCGGAGCTGTGGGACGAGGTGACGCCGATCCTCGCCAAGGAGCGCCTGAACGCGGCCACCCACGAGGGCCAGGTCGAGACCTGGGCCGGCGAGTCGTGGATCATCCGGCTGACCCCGGCCGACGAGGCCGCCCAGGCGCCGGCCGAGTACGCCGCCGTCCGGCCGGTCCCGACCCCGGCGACGACGGCCGGCGCGCCCCCGCGCCTGTACGGCGGCAAACGCCGCCGCGCCGACCGGTAGCCCTCACCTGCCAGCCCTCATAGGGGGAGTTCGCGGCCCCCGGCGACGGACCGGAGCTTGTCGGGGTTGGCCACCAGGTGGATGCCGTGGACGCGGCCGTCCGCGTCGACGTCCACGGTGACGGTGCTGAGCGGGCCGTCCGGGCCGTCCACGACCAGGGCGGGCTCGCCGTTGATGTACACCCGCCGGATCCGCATGTCGGCCGGTTCCACCCCCGCGTAGGGGCGGCCGGTGATCGCGGTGAGCCAGCGGCCGACCTTGTCCGCGCCGTGGATCGGGCGCAGGGCCGCCCGGACCTTGCCGCCGCCGTCGGTCCACAGCGCGACGTCGGGGGCGAGGACCTCCATGAGCCGGTTGATGTCGCCGCCGAGGACCGCGTCCATGAAGCGGTCGGTGGCCTCGCGCCGCTCCGCGCCGCCCGCCTCGAAGCGGGGGCGGCGGGCCTCCACGTGCTTGCGGGCGCGGGTGCCGAGCTGCCGCACCGACACCTCGGAGCGGTCCAGCGCCTCCCCGATCTCGGCGTAGGGGAAGCCGAAGACCTCCTTGAGGACGAACACGGCGCGTTCGAGCGGGCTCAGCGTCTCCAGGACGACGAGCATCGCCATCGACACCGACTCCGACAGCTCGGCGTCCTCGGCGACGTCCGGGGAGGTCAGCAGCGGCTCGGGCAGCCAGGGCCCCACGTAGGTCTCGCGGCGGGCCTGCGCCGAGCGCAGCCGGTCGAGCGCCACGTTGGTGGTGATGCGGACCAGGTACGCCTTCGGGTCGGCGACCCCGGACCGGTCGCCGGCGGACCAGCGCAGCCAGGCGTCCTGAACGGCGTCCTCGGCGTCGGCGGCCGTGCCCAGCATCCGGTAGGCCACCGCGAAGAGCAGGTTCCGGTGCTCCTCGAAAGGGTCCGCAATCACGTCGCTCACGATCCCCACCATTTCATCCCCCCCGCCACCTTGGACGGGAGGGGCGTCCGCGATGTGACACGCCTGTCCGGATCAGCCGGGAGATCATGGGTAGTGTCCACGCCATGAGCGGAGCTCCGACACGGGTGTTCATCGCCCGGCTCGCGGGCATCGCGGTGTTCGACCCGGCCGGGGACCAGGTCGGCCGGGTCCGCGATGTCGTGGTCGCGCTGCGGCTGGCGCCGCGGCCGCCACGGGTGCTCGGGCTGGTGGTGGAGGTCGCCTCCCGCCGGGCGGTGTTCCTGCCGATCACCCGGGTGACGGTGATCGAGGCGGACGCGATCATCTTCGACGGGCGGCTGAACATGCGCAGGTTCAGCAAGCGCGACTCCGAGACGCTGGTGATCGCCGAGATGCTGGACCGGACGGTCCGGTTCCGCGAGGACGGCGAGCCCGTCTCCGTGGTGGACGTGGCGATGGAGCCGACCCGCACCCGCGACTGGCACGTCACCAAGGTCGCCGTCCGCCGCCGGACGGGCCGCGGCCTGCGCAAACGCGGAGAGAGCCTGGTCGTGAACTGGGACGCCGTGGAGGGCTTCTCCGCCGTCGAGCACGGGCAGGGCGCGGCCGGGCTGATCGCCGCGTTCGAGCGGATGAAGCCCGCCGACCTCGCGGGCATCGTCCACGAGCTGCCGGAGAAGCGCCGCACCGAGGTGGCGGTCGCGCTGGACGACGAGCGGCTCGCCGACGTCCTGGAGGAGCTGCCCGAGGACGACCAGATCGAGATCCTCGGCAAGCTGGAGGTCGACCGGGCCGCCGACGTCCTGGAGGCGATGGGCCCCGACGACGCCGCCGACCTGCTCGGCGAGCTGCCGACCGAGCAGCGCGAGCAGCTGCTGACGCTGATGGAGCCGCACGAGGCGGCGCCGGTGCGGCGGCTGCTCACCTACCCGGACCTGTCGGCGGGCGGGCTGATGACGACCGACCCGGTGATCGTCCCGCCGGACGGGACGGTCGCCGAGGCGCTCGCGCTGATCCGCCGCCCCGACCTGAACCCGGCGCTGGCCGCGCAGGTGTACGTGTGCCGGCCGCCGACCGCGACGCCCACCGGCCGCTACCTCGGCACGGTGCACTTCCAGAAGCTGCTGCGGGAGCCGCCGCCGACGCTGGTCAGCGGGATCGTGGACACCGAGCTGGACCCGCTGCGCCCCACCATGTCGCTGGAGGCCGTCGCGATGTTCCTGGCCACCTACAACCTGGTCGCGGGCGCCGTCGTGGACGAGAACGGGCATCTGCTCGGCTCGGTGACGATCGACGACGTCCTGGACCACCTGCTGCCCGAGGACTGGCGGGAGACCGCGATGGAAGCGAGCGCCGAGGGGTCCGCCGATCCCGAGGAAGAGGCTCTCCGGGGGACGACATGATGCCGACACGCCAGATGACCGCGCGCCTGGACCAGCCGAGGGAGCTGCGCCGCACGCTGCTGCCGCGCCCGCACTACGATCCCGAGTCGTTCGGGCGGCTGTCGGAGCGGATCGCGCGGTTCCTGGGCACCGCCAGGTTCCTCGTGTACATGACCGTGTTCGTCACCGTGTGGATCGTGTGGAACCTGGTCGCGCCGGAGGCGCTGAAGTTCGACCCGTACCCGTTCATCTTCCTGACGCTGATGCTGTCGCTGCAGGCGTCCTACGCGGCTCCGCTGATCCTGCTGGCGCAGAACCGGCAGGACGACCGGGACCGCGTCCAGTACGAGCAGGACCGGGCGCGCGGCGACCGCAGCATCGCCGACACCGAGTACCTGACCAGGGAGATCGCCGGGCTGCGGGTCGCGCTGAACGAGGTCGTCACCCGCGACTTCCTGCGCTCGGAGCTCCAGCAGATCCTCAAGGACCTGGACGCCAAGGAGCACGTCTCCTAGGCGGGGACCTCCTCGTCGGCGAGCTTGTCGAGGAGGTGCCTGAGGGCGCGCAGGTCCGGCTCGTCCAGGCGGCTGAGCACGTGGTCTCGGACGCCCTCCCGGTAGGTGGGGGTGGCCTCGGCCAGCCGGTCGCGGCCGCCCGCGGTGAGGACGGCGAACAGGCCGCGCGCGTCGCTCGGGCACGACTGCCTGATGACCAGGCCGTCCCGCTGGAGCCGGTCGACGAGCCGCGTCAGGCCGCTGCGCGACAGCAGCACGCGGTCGGCGAGGTCGTTCATCCGCAGCCGCCCGCCCGGCGCCTCGCCGAGGTGCATGAGCACCTCGTAGGAGCCGAGCGCGAGGTCGTGCCGGGCCAGCAGATCGGCCTGCAGCCGGCGGGAGAGCCGCGCTTCCGCGCGCAGCAGCGTCCGCCAGACGATCAGCTCGGCGCCCGCCGAGAGGGTGCTGCCTGTCACGGGACCGATCGTAGGCCCGGCGGCCGCCCGGCGCGACGGGGACGCACACCCGGGTGTGAGGACCGACACCCTGATTAGCAGGTATCGGCCTCGGGTTCATACCATGGGCGTATGGCCTCCCAGTTGACGACCGAGCGGGTGACCGAGGCGCTTGCCACGGTGAACGATCCTGAGATCCACAAACCCATCACCGAGCTCGACATGGTCAAGAGCATCGACATCGAGGCGGACGGCACCGTCCGCGTCGGCGTCTACCTGACCGTGGCCGGATGTCCGATGAAGGACACCATCACCAAGAACGTCACGGAGGCCGTATCCAAGCTCGACGGGGTGTCCTCGGTGCGCGTCGACCTCGACGTGATGAGCGAGGAGCAGCGCAAGGATCTGCAGACCAAGCTGCGCGGCGGGGAGCCTGCCAAGGAGATCCCGTTCGCCAAGCCGAACTCGCTGACCAAGGTGTACGCGGTGGCGAGCGGCAAGGGCGGCGTCGGCAAGTCGTCGGTGACGGTGAACCTGGCCGCCGCGCTGGCCGCGCAGGGCCGCAAGGTCGGGGTCGTGGACGCCGACATCTACGGCCACTCGGTGCCGCGGATGCTGGGCGTGGACGCCTCGCCCACCAAGGTCGAAGACATGATCATGCCGCCGTCCGCGCACGACGTGAAGGTGATCTCGGTCGGCATGTTCACCGCCGGGAACCAGCCGGTCGTGTGGCGCGGCCCGATGCTGCACCGGGCGCTGCAGCAGTTCCTCACCGACGTCTACTGGGGCGACCTCGACATCCTGCTGATGGACCTGCCGCCCGGCACCGGCGACATCGCGATCTCCGTCGCGCAGCTGCTGCCGTCCGCGGAGATCCTCGTCGTCACCACCCCGCAGCAGGCCGCCGCCGAGGTGGCCGAGCGGGCGGGCGCGATCGCCGCGCAGACCCACCAGCAGGTCGTCGGTGTGATCGAGAACATGTCCTACCTCGCCTGCCCGCACTGCGGTGAGCAGCAGCACATCTTCGGCGAGGGCGGCGGCCAGACGGTCGCGGACGCGCTGACGAAGACGCTCGGCACCCGCGTCCCCATGCTCGGCCAGGTGCAGATCGACCCGCGCCTGCGCGAGGGCGGCGACAGCGGCGTCCCGCTGGTGCTCTCCGACCCGGACGCCGGCGCCGCCAAGGAGCTCCGCACCATCGCCGACAAGCTCGCCGGCCGCTCCCGCGGCCTCGCCGGCATGTCCCTCGGCATCGCCCCCAAGGGCAGGTAGAGCGCGCGACGAGGAAACCCCGCCGGGTCTCCGGCGGGGTTTCCTCGTTTCAAGATCAGGTGGCCTCGTTGTCGAACGGGGGCTTCTCGCCGTCCAGCTCGCCGGGGGTGGTGGCGTAGGAGGGCTCGTCGTCGAAGAGGCCCGCGCCGTTCTTGGTGAGGTAGCCGTCGTCGTCCTCGAAGAGGTGCTTGCGGACGAACGTCTTCGGGTTGAGGTCGTTGATGTCGAAGTCCTTGAACTCCGGCCCGAGCCCCTCCTGGAGGTCGGCCTTGGCGCTGTTGGCCATCTCGCGGAACTGCCGCAGCATCCGGCCGGCCTGCCCGGCGACCTGCGGCAGCTTGTCGCCGAAGATGACCAGGGCGAGGACGACGAGCACCGCCATCTCACCGAGTCCGACGTCGAACAACCCGTCCTCCACACACAGCCCGAGGGGACCGGCCCTGCGGCCGGCCCCCTAAGCGTATCCCCAGGCCCGGTGAACCCGGCCTGAACATCCGTGCCCGATCAGCCCGTGCCCGATCAAACCGTGCCCGATCAGCCCGCGCCCGATCAGCCCGTGCCGGATCAGTCGGAGCCGAGCGTGACCCGCACGCTGCTCTCCTTGCCGTCCCGCTGGTAGGTGACCTTGATGTTCTCGCCGGGGGCGCGGCTGCGGATCTGCGCGATCAGGTCGGTGGCGTCCTCGATCGGCTTGTCGTCGATCTTGGTGATGACGTCGCCGGGCTTCAGGCCCGCCTTGTCCGCCGGGCCGCCCTTGGTCACCGGGTCCTGCCCGCTGACCGGCTGCGGCATGATCCGGGCGCCGCCCTGCTGGTAGCGGGGGTCGGGCAGCACGCCGAGCTTGGCCTGCTTCACCTTCCCGGTCGCGATGATCTCCTCGGCGACCCGCTTGGCCTGGTTGATCGGGATCGCGAAGCCGAGGCCGATGCTGCCGCTCTGCTGCTCGCCGCCGAGCGACTGGCCGCCGAGCGTCGCGATCGCGGTGTTGATGCCGATCACGCGGCCCTTCGCGTCCACCAGCGGCCCGCCCGAGTTGCCCGGGTTGATCGCCGCGTCCGTCTGGATCGCGTTCAGGTAGGACGAGTCGCCGCCGCTGCCCTCGCCGCCCGTGGGCACGGCCCGGTTCAGCGAGCTGACGATCCCGGTGGTGACCGAGCCCTGCAGGCCGAGCGGCGAGCCGATCGCGATCACCGGGTCGCCGACGGCGATGGCGCCGGAGTCGCCGACCGTCAGCGCGGGCAGCGAGTGCTGGCCCTGCGGCTGCAGCACGGCGACGTCCGAGCTCGGGTCGGTGCCCTTGACGGTCGCGGGCAGCGTCTTCTTGTCGTTGAAGACGATCTGGATCTGCCCGTTGCCGCCCCCGCCGGAGACGACGTGGTTGTTGGTGATGACGTAGCCGCCCTTGACGATGAAGCCGGTGCCGCCGACCTCGCCCTGCGCGGCCTTCACCCGGATCATTACGACGCTCGGGAGCACCCGCTGCGCGACGCCGGCGACCGAGTCCGGCGGGCGGTTCTGCACCTTCGTGTCGCCGCCGCCGCTGCCGCCGAGGCTGACCGAACCGCCGCCGTCGTCGCCGTTGGTCGCGATCACGC
>NZ_SMKY01000270.1 GCF_004349235.1 Actinomadura darangshiensis
GTGTGGCCGGGATCGGTGCGGACGGGGCCGGCGCGAACGGGCCGGGGGAGGACGGCGGCGGCGCCGTCACGCCGCCGAACAGCTCCCGGTAGGCGGCCGCCGACCGCGGGTTGCCGCCGCACGACCAGACCCCGTGCGGGCAGTAGTCCGTGACCGACTGGTAGACGGTGTCGTGCGACACGATCCAGTCGTGCATTCCCCGGACATATTCGGGGTTGTCGGAGTTGCGGAACAGGCCCCATTCCGGAAACGAGATCGGCTTGCCGCGGCCGGCCGCGAAATCGGCCTGCGCGCGCAGCCCGTACGGCTCGTTGACGAAATCCTGGAACGACTCGCCCGCCGGCTGGTCGTAGCTGTCGGACCCGATGATGTCGACGACGTCGTCGCCCGGATAGCACTCCGTCCACGGGATGGCGTCGCGGCCCCGCGTCGGCGCGAAATCGAAACGGAAACGCGCGCCCGGAGTGGCGCGCATGGCGGTGACGATCCGCCGCCAGTACGCCTTCCACGCGGCCGGGTCCGGGGCGCACCGGCCGCCGTAGGCGTTCCCGTTCATCTCCCAGCCGAGGACGATGACGGTGTCCTGCGCACCCGCCTCGACGAGCCGCTGGGCGAGGGTCCGGTAGTGGCGGTCGAACGTGCCCCGCGCGCCGCCGCGCAGCAGCGAGGCCAGCGCCGGCACCGGGACCCACGCCTCGTTCGGCGCCATCATCGGGACGTTGAGCACCAGCATCCGGCGCGGGTCGGCCGCCTTCCAGCGCGCCCACGCCGTGAGCAGGTTCCGCGGCCCCTCGATCTCGTGCCAGTCGTCGCCGGGCAGGTAGGTGCGCCCGACCGTCACCGTGGAGCCGAGCCAGCGCTCGAACCGGGCCACCCGCGCGATCCCCTCCGGACCCGACCCGAGAAATGCCCCCAACGGCACGTATTTCGTCGAATTCCGGATCGACCGCGGCTGCGTCCAGGTCGTGAATACCGACGCCATGAGTACGAGCGCCATGGCGGACGCGGCCAGAATGGGAGGGAGTGGACAGAAGGGAAGCGGCCTTTTCCGCGGTCGTCCGAAAGGCCGCCCGGCTGGATGGATATCGGCAGCTCGCATGCGTATCGTATGCCCTTGGACGTCCGCCGCGAAAAAGCCGGCCGAGCAGGCGATGACAAAATTTACCGTCGGGAAGGGAAGCCGTGCGCCGCACTATGAGGGAATGGGCCTGATCGAATGTTCTTCGACACGCGGGCCCGGACGAGGACGCGCCTGGACCCGGCCCTCCCCGTCCTGTTGCTGCGCACCGACCGCAACCTCTTCCACCACGGGACGCTCGCCGCGATCCGCAGCCTCGGCCGCGCCGGGGTCCCGGTGCACGCGATCATGGAGGAGCGCGGCAACCCCGCGTCCCGCTCCCGCTACCTGCACCGCGGGCATCCGTGGGCGCCGCCCGCCGGACGCCCGGCCGAGCTGCTGGCGCATCTGGCCGCGATCGGCGAGCGGATCGGCCGCCCGGCGCTGCTCGTCCCGATGGACGACGCCGGAGCGATCTTCGTCGCCGAGCAC
Source organism: Actinomadura darangshiensis (assembly GCF_004349235.1). Lineage (GTDB taxonomy): Bacteria > Actinomycetota > Actinomycetes > Streptosporangiales > Streptosporangiaceae > Spirillospora > Spirillospora darangshiensis. The sequence goes on from NZ_SMKY01000270.1 coordinate 1,550, forward strand.
GCGGACGCGCTCGCGTCCGGCTTCGTCTTCCCCCGCCAGGACCCCGGGGTCCCGCGCGGCGTCGCCGACAAGGCGCGGCTGCTGGCGGCCTGCGGGAACCACGGCGTCCACTGCCCGCCGAGCCGCACCCCGGAGTCGGCCGCCGACGTGGACGCGGCCGCCGAGGAGCTCGGCCTGCCGCTGATCGCCAAGTGGGCCCGGCCGTGGCGGCTCGGCCCCGGCATGCGCAGCACCACGCTCGTGCGGACCCTCGGCACCCTGCACCGGCTGTTCGCCGCCACCCGCGACCGCGACCCGGACGGCGACGCCGGGCCGCTGATCCTGCAGCGGCGCATCCCGGCGGCCGGCGGCGACTGGTTCTTCCAGGGCTTCTTCGACGACAAGCTCGACTGCCTGTTCGGCGCGACCGGCCGCAAGCACCTCGCGCACCCGCCGCAGGCCGGGCACACGGTGGCGGGGGAGTGGGTCGACAACCCCGAGCTGGAGCGCCTCGCGGTCCGCATCGTGCGGCTGCTCGGCTGCCGCGGCCTCGTCGACCTCGACTTCCGGTACGACGCGGCGGACGGCGTCCACCACCTGCTGGACTTCAACCCCCGGATCGGCGCGCAGTTCCGGCTGTTCACCGACCGCAACGGCCTCGACCTCGCGCGCGTCCTGCACCTCCACCAGTCGGGGCGTCCCGTCCCGGCGGCGCGCCCGGCGCAGGGCCGCAACCTGCTGGTGGAGAACCACTACCTCCAGCGGTCGGCGCGGCGCCCCCGGCGCCTCGGCGCGCCGCGCCCGGCCGCGCTGCGGGAGGCCCTCCGCCCGCTGCGGGAGGCCGACGAGTTCGCCTGGTACGCCGGAGACGACCTGCCGCCCTTCCTGGCGATGGGCGGGCAGAGCGCGCTCCGCGCGGTCGAGCGGCTCCGCACCAGGTAACACACGACCACACGGGGGAAAACGAACATGAGCGACTCGGTCACGGACGTCGTCATCGCGGGCGCCGGGCCCTACGGCCTGTCGACCGCCGCTTACCTGCAGAACGTCGGGCTGAACGTCCGCGTCATCGGCGAGCCGATGCGGTTCTGGGACGCGAACATGCCCGAGGGCATGTACCTGAAGTCCGAGCCGTTCGCGTCCAGCCTGGGCGCGCCGCAGGAGGGCATGCGGTTCACCGACCGGCACCCGGACTGGCGGGTCGGGCACCCGATCCCCCTGGAGACGTTCGTCGAGTACGGGCGCTGGTTCGCGGCCGAGGCCGTCGCCGGCATCGAGGACGCGCAGGTCGTGACCGTCGAGCGGGGCGGGCCGGCCGGATACCTCGTCACGGTGTCCACCGGCGAGACGATCGCGTCGCGGACCGTCGTCGTCGCCGTGGGCGTCGGCCCGTTCGCGCACATCCCGGACGAGCTGGCGGGCATGCCGTCGTGGCTCGTCTCGCACAGCAGCGCGCACAGCGACCTCAGCCTGTTCGCGGGCAAGGAGGTCGCGGTCGTCGGCGCCGGGCAGTCCGCGCTGGAGACGGCGGTGCTGCTGGCCGACGCGGGCGCGCACCCGCACCTGCTCGCGCGGCGGCGCGTCCTCGACTGGAACACCGTCCCCGCGGAGACCCGGCCGCTGCGGGCCAAGGCGCTCGGCGGGCCCCGGTCCGGGCTCGGCACCGGCTACCGGACGTGGCTGTGGGCGGAGCGGCCCGGGCTCGTCCGGTACCTGCCGGACCGGACGCGGCAGCGGATCGTCCGCGAGACGCTGCCGCCGGCGGGCGCGTGGTGGCTGCGCGACCGGCTGGACGAGCGGATCCGCGTCTCGACCGGCCGGCACCTCGCCAAGGCCGTCGAGCACGACGACGGCATCGACGTCACCACCACCGACCGCGCCGGGCGCCGCCTGGTCAGCGAGGTGGAGCACGTCATCGCCGCCACCGGGTACGTCCCGGACGTCGAGCGGCTCGCCCTGCTCGCGCCCGAGCTGCGCGGCCGCATCGCGATCCGGGCCGGCGGCGCGCCGCTGCTCAGCCGCGACTTCGAGGCGTCCACGTCCGGGCTCTACTTCGCCGGTCTCGCCGCCGCGCCCACGTTCGGGCCCGTCATGCGGTTCGTGCACGGCGCCGACTTCGCGGCGCGGCGGATCGCGCACGACATCATCCGGCGGACGCCCCGCGCGCGAGTGCCGGCGAGCGTCCTGGAGCCGGAGATGCCGGAGCGGTGAGCCCGCGCGGTTGAAGAATTCTCCTCCGGCAGGCGGGCACCGCGCGGGTGCCCGCCTGCTAGCCCCAGGGCGGCCGCGCCCGGCGCCGGGCGCGTTCGGCCCTGGCGGTGGCCATGGCCCATTCCAGGCGCGAGTACAGCGTCCAGGCACGGGACCGTCCGCGCCTGCCGCCGGCACTCTGACCGGGGGGAACGCGGGAGAGGATGAGCAGCTGGACGTCGCTTCGGGTGACGAAGCGGCCGACTTCGCGGTGCGGGCGATGCCGCCGCGCGGGTCGCAGCCGCGCCTTGGCGGACGAGGGGTCGATCATCGGAAGCTCCTCGGTCGGGCGGCGGTCGTGACCGTCCGTTCACCGAATGTAGCGCACCGGATACCGTCCGCCATACTTCTCCGGGCCATCGGATGAACGGGCGGTGTCGCACGCGGGCCGGGCCGGGTGGCCGGGCGGGTGGCCGGGCGGGGCGGCCGTGCACCGGCGAGAAGCCAACAGGAACGGCAAAAGCCTGAAATCCGGCAAAGTGCATGTCCGGCCGTGGAAAACCGAGCCTCGACAAAGCCGAATTCATGCGCGGGTAAATGATCCGGAGACACGCCGGAAGACGAAAACAATGGCGCTTGACCGTTCGCATCGCGGTGCTACGTTCATGCCGACCGGAACAGGAGACCGGACCCGAGCACGGCGACGGCGGTAAGGAGAACCGGCAGTGGAGCCCGAACCGATCCAGCGCGAGGCGAATCGCCCGCAGGGTCGGCAGCGGCATGCCCTCGTCCCGGTCCTCGTGCGCTTCCTCGCCGTCGCGGGCTTCGCGATCGCCGGCTGGATCGCGCTCTCCGCACTGTCGGAGTCCGCGTACGCGGCGGAGCAGGCTCCGTGGCCCGCGCCCCGGCAGGACGTCCAGCACCAGGACGAGCCGGGACTGCGCGGCCCGGCCGCACTCCGGCACCTGTCGTTCGACCACGCCTGGCAGACCGGAGACCCGGCGGACGCCCTCTCCCGCGGCACGCGGGAACTCGGCGACCACCCGGTGCACTACCTGCGGTCCCGCCAGCAGGACGTTCTCGACGGCAAGGACCAGGCCGTCCGCCACGTGCGGAAGCTGGCCGACGACGCCGGCGTCCCGCACGTACGGCTAGCGGACGTCCGGCCGAACCGTCCCCTCATCGGTGGCCTCGTCCACCGGGTGACGGACTCCCACTCCGTCCTGCTGCCGGACGCCCACGAGCGCCCGCAGGCACAGGACGAGGCGGGCACCGGCCACGCGCGGCAGAAGGCGGCCTCCGCCGCCGCGCCCGGCCACCGCACCGCCGGCGCTCCCGCGACGGCCGCGCACGGCACGGCGGGCAAGCACGCCGACGCCTGCCCCGGCTGCCACGGCGACCGGCGCGCTCCGGCGCCCGGCCCCGTGCTGCCGTCCGGTCAGGACGGCCCGCGCACCAGCGGCTCCGGGTCCGGGCACCCGTTCACCGCGGCCGCCGACCTGCTCAGCGGGCGGTACCCGGCGGCCCCGCCCGCCGTGGACCGGCGGACGATCCTCCGCACGGCGCTGACCGACGTTGCCGCGCCCGTCGGCCCGTCCGTCGTCCCCGACTAACCACCTCCGCCCGGCCGCGCACGGCCGGTTCCCGGCGGCCCGCGTGCATGCCGCACGCCGCCCGCCCGGCTCATCGAACCTTCCTCAACGCGCAACGGCCGCGCATGGCCGCTGCCACGGCTGCGCTCACCCGGATGGTGCCGCGCAGCGCTCACCACCGATTCACCGAATCAAGCAACCGACAGGAGCAACACATCATGCGCATGTGGGCAAAGAACACCGCTCGCGCGGCCCTGGTGGCCGCGGGCGCCCTCGCAGCCGGAGCCGCCTTCGGCTCCACGACCGGGGCCAACGCCGCCACCATGTACGGCGGCGGCTGGGACGGCGGCCACGACAAGGTCAACATGCAGTCGTCGAACAACTTCGGCCTGCTGAACGGCAACCAGGTGTACGCGCCGATCAGCATCCCGATCGACGTGTGCGGCAACGCCATCGCGATCGCCGGGCTCAGCCGGGCCCAGTGCAAGGGCGGCGCCAGCGTCTCCGCCGAGCGGTCCGGCGGCTCCGCGATGGACGCGGGCTACCGCGAGGGCGGCGCCTGGGGCGGCTCCGGCGGCGGCTGGGGCGGCGGCGGCCACAAGGTCGACATGCAGACGGCCGGCAACTTCGGGATCGGCAACGGCAACCAGGTGTACGCGCCGATCAGCCTCCCGATCGACGTGTGCGGCAACGCCGTCGCGGTGCTCGGCGCCGCTCAGGCGCAGTGCAAGGGCGGCGCGTCGGTCAAGCGGGCCGGCGACCCCGACGTGAAGATGCAGAGCACGGGCAACTTCGGGCTGCTGAACGGCAACCAGGTCTACATCCCGATCAAGGCCCCGATCAGCGTGTGCGGCAACGCCGTCGCGGTGCTCGGCCTCGCGGAGGCGCAGTGCAAGGGCGGCGCGACCGTCGGGGGCGGCGACGAGGAGATGCCGCCCACCCTGCGGACGCCGCCGAAGAAGAAGGTCTACAAGCCGTCCAAGCACCGTCCGGCCGCCAAGCACAAGAAGCTGCCGTCGACGCTGCGGGCGGACGGCTCCCGCGCGGCGGGCCCGAACTACCGGAGCGCGGACGGCCTACCCGCCGTCCAGGACTTCGTGAACTCGCTCAAGCGGACCGCGAAGGTGCCCGGGGTGGACGTCACCCCGGGGCAGATCGGCCCGCAGTCGCCGATGCAGGACCAGCCCGTCACGATCGGCTCGCCGGTCCTTAGCTGAGCACGAGTCGGCTGAGCACGAGTCGGCCGGGGGTGACGATCCGCGGCCGATGAACGGCGGAGGAGGGGCGGCAGACGTGCCGCCCCTGCCTCATGCCACACAGCCTCATGCCACACAGCCTCCTACCAGGCAGCCCCATGTCCGGCAGGATCACAGCGAGGGAGATGGCACCATGCTCGACCGGAAGTCCCTCTGCGCGGCGGCCCTGGCCGCGTTCTGCGCGCTGCCGGTCGCCGGCGTCCCGGTGGCGCGTGCTTCGGCGTCGGCCCCGGAGGCCCCGGCGGCCGCCGCCGCGGCGCGTCCGGAGAAGGGGTCGGTGATCGCGCGCATTCGGATCAAGCGGATGCGCCTGTCGATGGCCGTCCGGCAGGGGGTCGGCAGGTCGGTGCTGCAGCGGGGCGTCGGCCACTACCCGGGGACGGCGTTCCCGGGCCACGAGGGCAACACCGTGCTCCTCGGCCACCGGACGACCTACCTGCACCCGTTCAACAAGCTCGACAAGATGCGGCGCGGCGACCGGATCGTGCTGCGCGTGGGCCGGAAGTCCTACGTGTACACGGTGCGGACCAAGCGCGTCATCAAGCCGGCCGACCGGCGCGCACTGGAACCCGTGCCGTTCAAGCGGGCGAGCGCGCCCGACGGCGAGTACGTCACGCTCATCACCTGCACGCCGAAGGGCTCGGACCGGCGCCGCCTCGTCGTCGTCGGCAAACGGGCCCGCAAGAGCTGACCCGCGGCCGGACGCTGGACGGCGCCGTGCGGCTCGGTGCCGTTCAGCGTCCGCCGTACAGGGCGATCAGCCCGTCGTAGTCGCCCTTGCCGAGGGTGGCGGGCCCGTCGTCGCAGGACGCGACGGCCGGCGCCATCGTCAGTTCGGCGTGCTCGGTCCCCTCGATGTGGGCGAGGCCGAGGACGTGGCCCGCCTCGTGCGTCGCGACCGCCTCGGCGGAGTAGCTTCCGGCCGGGCAGGTCCCGCTCGTCCACCACCGCCTGCCCTGCGTCTGCAGCGCCATGTCCGTCTCGACCGTCGTCGCGCCGTTGAACCAGGTGCAGGTCGCCGCGAGGACGTCGTTCTCCGCGTCCGGCATGGCCAGCCATCCGAACGTGTTGGCCTGGTCCCGCTTCCCGCAGGCCGCGGCGCCGGTGACGTTGGGCCCCTGGTCGCTCTGGCCGGCGTAGTTCTCGCCTATGTCCGGTGGCGGCGTGAACTTCTTCGCGTCGGTGCAGTCAGTGTTGGCATTCACCATGTTGGCGATGCCCTTGGCGATGGGGTCCCTCGGCAGCCCGGCCGTTCCCGGGCTGTAGCGCCACTGGACGGTCGTGCCCTTCGGCCATTTGCTCGACTCGGGACGGTGCGCCCCGTCGTCGCAGGCGGCGGCCGCCGCGCGGAAGTGGCGCGGCCGGCCCTGCGGGTCCCGGCCGCTCCGGGTGGCGATGGTGATCTCGCCGGCCCGGGCGTCCACCCCGATGCGCAGCTCGGCGGCGCCGTCGGTGCGCAGCGCGTGCGCCACCAGCGAGGTCCCGTCGGACGGGACGACCGCGGACAGCCCGTTCGAGCCGCGCACCGTCCGGCCGCGCAGATCGCAGTCGGTGATCTTGACCCGCTGCGGCATCGCGCGGGCGGTGAGCGTCCCGCCGGGCTTGCACCAGGCCGGCGAGCGCCGGGCCTCACCGGTGCCGGTGCCGGTGCCGCCGAAGGCCGCGCACGCGAGGGCGGCGGTCACCGCGGCGGACGCGGTCGCCCCGCGCCGGGCCGCCCGTGGAAAGTCACGCATTTCGGTTCTCCGATGTGTGGGAGCGTCCCTCGCATTCTTCGCGCGTACCGGGGAGAGGAAAACCGCCGCCGACTAAAATGATCACCATGTCGAAAGGAATGCCATTCGTGAATGCGGCGCATTGTGGGTGTTTGCGGTAAGAGCGGCCGGCGGCGCCCCGGCGGCCCGGCGTAAGTGTTCGGTAAATCGTTCACCATAATCACGTAAACGCGTTTATAGCGTCCCTGTACGGAAAAGCAGGAGGTATTCCGGCAACTCGGGATCAACAGAACACCGCTACCGAGTGGCGGGCACCACCTCCCCCCGCCCCCCGCCGTCCGGGAGCGTTCACGGAAGACGGAGGTGTTCACCGTGGAGACGCAGACACAGGTGCGGGAACTGATGGGTATGAGCGTGACCGACACCCACGGCACGAAGGTGGGCACGGTCAAGCAGGTCTACCTCAACGACGACTCCGGCAGCCCGGAGTGGGTGACCGTGCACACCGGCTGGTTCGGGATGCGCGAGAGCTTCGTCCCGCTGTCCGGGGCGCGCAAGAGCCAGGACATGCTGCAGGTGCCGTACGACAAGGAGACCATCAAGGGCGCCCCGAACGTCGACGCCGACGAGCACCTGTCCCACGCGCAGATCGTGGACCTGTACCGGCACTACGGCGTGCGTCCCCCGGGTGGCAGCCGCACCGGCGGTGAGGCGGGCACGACCGGCGACAGCGGCATGACCGGCGCCGAGAGCAAGACGACCGCCGGGGCCGCCGGGACCGCGGGCACCGCGGGTGCGGCCGGTGCGGCCGGCACGGCGGGCGCCGCCGGGATGGCCGTACGCCCCGAGCGGGGCAAGCGCGATGCGGACGCCGGCCAGGCGAGCGCGAGCGCCCAGAGCGCCGGGCGGACGTCGACGCCGCCGCAGTCCGCGCGCGCGGGCGCGGAGGCCCCGATGACCGAGATCACCCGGTCCGAGGAGCAGATGCGCATCGGCACCGAGCGGCACGAGTCCGGCCGCGTCCGGGTGCACAAGTGGGTCGAGACCGAGATGGTCGAGCGGACGATCCCGGTCTCGCACGAGGAGATCAAGATCGACCGCGAGCCGATCGCGGGCGGCCGGCCGGACGCCAAGGTGAGCATCTCCGAGGACGACCAGGAGATCATCCTCTACGAGGAGCGTCCGGTCATCGCCAAGGAGACCGTCCCGGTCGAGCGGGTCCGGTTCCGCACCGAGCAGGTGCAGGACGAGCAGACCGTTCGCGGCGAGCTCCGCAAGGAGCGCATCGAGGTCACCCGCGACGACGGCACCCGCGCCGAGCACGGGCGCGGACCGGATCGCGACCGCGACCGTCCCGCCAAGTAGGGCGGAAACCGCACCACCCTGGATGGCGGCGCGTCCGACCGGCCGTTAGATCGCTCACCCGCCGGCCGGCCGGGCGCCCGTCCTGGACGCCCCGGCGGGATGCCGGTGGCCGGGTGTGGTCACGGGTGCCGGATGGGCCGGGTGGTTCGTCCGGGATCGCGCGGCTCAACGCATGCCGGTCGGACGGGTGGGGCCCCAGGTGGCCCCCACCCGCCCGACCGGCTTTGTTTGGCCCATGATTCAACTTCTGAATTTAGTCCGCGTCAACCCCTCTTCCGCAGTTTCCGCCCGGCGGCGGCCCGCCGCCCGCGGGCTCGTTGACAGCCCGCGCGGACGCGGGAGAGGTTCCTGGGTGACGACGTCGCCGGCGCAGGGGTCATGGCCGTCCGGGCGAGCCATGACCCCGGCGCCCGGCCGCGCGCGCGGTCCGCCGGGCCGTGCGCGAGCGTCCTCGGAAAGCGACCCAGGAGGGACGACTTGCGACACTCCCACAGACGTGTCCTCACCACCCGGATCGGGCGGTCACTGGTCGCGCTCGCGACCATCGCCGCCCTCCCGCCGGCCATCGCGGCGCAGCCCGCGCAGGCCGCCGGGCCCCAGGCCGCGTACCTGAACGCGCGGCTGCCCGTCGCGCAGCGGGTGCACGACCTGCTCGGCCGCATGACGCTGGAAGAGAAGGTCGGCCAGATGACGCAGGCCGAGCGCGGCGCCATCGACGCGGACCGCGACCAGATCACGAGCCTGGCCCTCGGATCGGTGCTGTCCGGCGGCGGCTCCGTGCCCGCCGACAACACCCCCGCGGGCTGGGCCGACATGGTCGACGCCTACCAGGCGAAGGCGCTCGCGACCCGGCTGAAGATCCCGCTGCTGTACGGGGTCGACTCCGTGCACGGCCACAACAACCTCGTCGGCGCCACCGTCTTCCCGCACAACATCGCGATGGGCGCGACCCGCGACCCCGGCCTCGTCCGCAAGGAAGAGCAGATCACGGCCATCGAGACGAAGGCGACCGGACCCCAGTGGGCGTTCGCGCCCTGCGTCTGCGTCACCCGCGACCTGCGCTGGGGACGCGCCTACGAGAGCTTCGGCGAGGACCCGGGGCTCGTCATCAAGATGGAGACCGGCCTTGAGGGCTTCGAGGGCCGCCGCAAGGGCGACCTGGCCACGAACCGGCACGTCCTGGCGACGGCCAAGCACTACGCCGGTGACGGCGACACGAAGTTCGGGTCGTCCACCAGCGGGACGTACACGATCGACCAGGGCGTGACCGTCACCGACCGCAAGCATTTCGCGAAGGTCGACCTGGCGCCCTACGTCGTCGCGGTGAAGAAGTACGGCGTCGGCAGCATCATGCCGTCGTTCTCCAGCATCGACTGGACCGAGGACGGCGTCGGCAACCCCGTCAAGATGAGCGCCAGCAAGGAGCTGCTCACCGACGTCCTCAAGCAGAAGATCGGCTTCGACGGCTTCCTGATCAGCGACTGGGAGGCCATCCACCAGATCCCCGGCGACTACGCCACGCAGGTCCGCACGTCGGTGAACGCCGGCATGGACATGTTCATGGAGCCCTACAGCGCCCCGCAGTTCGTCGAGACGCTGCTCGCCGAGGTGAAGGCGGGCCGCGTCAAGACGTCGCGGATCGACGACGCCGTCAGCCGCATCCTGAAGGCGAAGTTCGAGCTCGGCCTGTTCGAGCACCCGTACACCGACCGCAGCCTCGCGGGCACGATCGGGTCGCCCGAGCACCGCGCGGTCGCGCGGGAGGCCGTCGCCAAGTCGCAGGTCCTGCTGAAGAACTCGCGGCACGCGCTGCCGCTGCGCAAGAACGAGCGGATCTACGTGGCGGGCATCAACGCCGACGACATCGGCAACCAGGCCGGCGGCTGGACGGTCACGTGGCAGGGCTCGTCCGGCGACATCATCCCCGGCACGACGATCCTGGACGGGATCAAGCAGAACTCGTCCCACGTCACCTACAGCGAGGACGCGTCGGCGCCGACGTCCGGCAGTGACGTCGGCATCGTCGTGGTCGGCGAGACCCCGTACGCCGAGGGTGTCGGGGACGTCGGCAACGGCCACACGCTGAACCTGTCCGACGCCGACAAGGCGAACATCGACAAGGTGTGCAGCGCGATCAGGACGTGCGTCGTCCTGGACGTCGCGGGCCGCCCGCAGATCGTCACCGACCAGCTGTCCAAGACGGACGCGTTCGTCATGTCCTGGCTGCCCGGCAGCGAGGGCGCGGGCGTCGCGGACGTCCTGTTCGGCAAGCGCCAGTTCACCGGCAAGCTCTCGGTGACCTGGCCGAGCAGCGAAGCCCAGGAGCCCATCAACATAGGCGACCGCAACTACCACCCTCTCTTCCCCTACGGCTACGGCCTCCGCACCCGACCCCACCACCACTAGAACTCGACGCGGGACCGGCCGCCCACCACCCCTGGGGCGGCCGGTCCTGTTTATCCCGGTTCCCACGGGTGAGGCTGGCCCCAGCGTGC
>NZ_SMKY01000271.1 GCF_004349235.1 Actinomadura darangshiensis
GCCCCGCGCCGTGCCGGACGCCGACCCCGGCCCGGCCGACGCCGGGCCCAGCATCGAGGAGATCATCCGCTCGGTGCCGTCGGCGGACGCGGTCGCCGAGCCGCCGCAGATCCAGAGCCGGACCATCATGCTCAGCTCCGGCACCACCGGACGGCCGAAGGGCGCCCGCCGCCCGCCCCGCCCCGGCCTGTGGCCGCTGGCGTCGATGACGTCCCGGATCCCGCTGCGCGCCCGGCAGACGATGATCGTCGAGGCGCCGCTGTTCCACACCTGGGGGTACGCCGCGCTCCAGATGGCGTGGGCACTGCGGGCCCCGGTCGTCCTGCACCGCCGGTTCGACCCCGAGCAGACGCTGCGAACCGTCGCCTCGCACCGCGACGTCACGCTGTTCGCCGTCCCGGTCATGCTGCAGCGGATCCTGGAACTGGCCCCCGAGACCCGCGCCGTGTACGACACGTCCGCGCTGCGGATCGCGGCGCTCAGCGGCGCCGCGCTGCCCGGCGACCTCGCCACCCGGTTCATGGACGCCTTCGGCGACCGGCTCTACAACGTCTACGGCTCCACCGAGGCGTCCTGGGTGTCCATCGCCACCCCGCGCGACCTGCGGCTCGACCCGCGCACCGCCGGACGCCCGCCGCGCAACACCAAGCTGTCGATCCTGGACGACCGGGGCCGCCGGCTCGGCCGCTCCACCCGCGGCCACATCTTCGCCGCGAACGAGCTGCTGTTCGAGGGGTACACGGGCGGCGAGCCGATGGAGGTCCGCGACGGACTGCTGTCCACCGGCGACCTCGGCCACATCGACCACCGCGGCCTGCTGTTCGTGGACGGGCGCAGCGACGGCATGGTCGTGTCCGGCGGCGAGAACATCGTCCCGGGCGACGTCGAGGACGCCCTGCAGCGGCTCCCGGAGATCCACGAGGTCGCCGTCACCGGCGTCGCCGACCCCGAATGGGGGCAGCGGCTCGCCGCGTACATCGTCCTGCGGCCCGGCTCGCGGCTGGACGCCGGCACCGTCCGCGACTACGTGCACGCGCAGGTCGCCCGGTACGCGGTGCCGCGCGACGTGTACTTCATCCCCGAACTGCCGCGCAACGCCACCGGCAAGGTCGTGCACCGCTGGCTGTCCGCGCGTCCCGAAGAGCCCGAGCCGGAGGGGCGCGTCCAGTGGCCGCAGCCGCCGCCCTGGCCTCTCAACGCCCAGCAGACGGGCTAGGCGGCGAGGGCGGGTTCCGCCCGCAGCGGCAGCCGGAGGGTGATCGACAGGCCGCCGTCCGGCCGCGGGACGGCCTCGATCGTGCCGCCGTGCGCGGCGGCCACCGCCCGGACGATCGACAGGCCGAGGCCCGCGCCGTCCCTGGACCCGGTCCGGTCCGTGCGCAGCCGCCGGAACGGCTCGAAGATCGTCCCGATCTCGTAGGACGGGACGGGCCGCCCGGTGTTGACGACCTGCAAGAACGCCTCGCCGTTCCGGACTCCGGTGCGGACCCACACCCGCCCGTCCCGCACGTTGTACTTCACGGCGTTCTCCAGGAGGTTCACCGCGCAGCGCTCCAGCAGGACCGGGTCGCCGGTCACGACGGCCGGCCCGAGCCGCGCCTCGACGTCCACGGACGCCTCCTCCGCCTGCCCGTCGAGCTGGTCGAGCGCGCTGCGGACCACGTCCGGCAGCGGCGTCCCGGCCCGCGTGCCGAGCTCCCGCTCGGACTTGGCGAGCAGCAGCAGGCCCTCGATGAGCCGCTCGTGGCGCGCGGTGCTGCCGAGCAGGACGTCCGCGAGCGCCTTCGTCTCCGGCGGGCTCTTGCGGCTCGCGAGCGCGACCTCCAGGACCGTCCGGTTGATCGTCAGCGGCGTGCGCAGCTCGTGCGAGGCGTTCGCGACGAACCTCCGCTGGCTGTCGAACGCCCGGTTCAGCCGGTCGAGCATCCGGTCGAACGTGTCGGCCAGGTCCTTGATCTCGTCCTGCGGGCCGTCCAGCGCGATCCGCTCGTGCATGTTGCTCTCCGACAGCCGCCGCGCGGTCGCCGTCACCCGGTGCAGCGGCCGCAGCATCCGCCCGGCGACCAGGTACCCGATCACCACCGCGAGGACGCCGAGAACCAGCATCGTCACCAGCGAGTACTGCAGGAGCTGTTCGAGCACGTCGTGCTTCTGCTGCGCGACCTGCCGGTCGGCGTCGGCCTTCAGCGCCATCAGCTGGCTCATGTCGCCGTCGAGCGCCATCGCCCGCAGCCGCGTGAGCGACTCCGGGTTGATGTTGTCCCGCGCCGAGAACCGGTTGTCCATCGTCCGGACGGTCAGCAGGTACGTGACCCCGACCAGCACGGCCGAGGTGATGAGGAACAGCGACCCGTACACCAGGGTCAGCCGCGTCCTGACGCTCAGTCTCTCCACCGCGAGCCTTCTCACCGTGCCTCCAGCCGGTATCCCGAACCCGTCACCGTCTCGATCACCGGCGGCTGGCCCAGCTTGCGGCGCAGCGTCGCCATCGTGACCCGCACGATGTTGCTGAACGGGTCGATGTTCTCGTCCCACGCCCGCTCCAGCAGCCGCTCGGCGCTCACCACGCCGCCCTCCGCCCGCAGCAGCTCCTCCAGCACGGCGAACTCCTTGTTCGTCAGCCGCAGCTCCCGGCCGTCCCGCGCGACCCTGCGCCGGTGCGGATCGAGGCGGATGCCCCGCCGCTCCAGGACGGGCGGCACCGGCGGCCCCGACCTGCGCGCCAGCGCCCGCACCCGCGCCACCAGCTCGCTGAAGACGAACGGCTTCGGCAGGTAGTCGTCGGCGCCGAGCGACAGCCCGTCCACCCGGTCGTCGACGTCGCCGGACGCGGTCAGCATCAGGATCCTGCCGCCGCCGCGCCGCTCCACCAGCTCCCGGCACACGTCGTCGCCGTGGACGGTCGGCAGGTCCCGGTCCAGGACCACCACGTCGTACTCGTTGTACGAGGCCCGCTCCAGCGCGTCGTCGCCGTCGTACACCACGTCGACGGCCATGGCCTCGTCGCGGAGCCCTTCGGCGATCGTGTCCGCGAGCACTCGCTCGTCCTCGACGATCAGTACACGCATGCCCCCGAGCATGCCGTGCGCGGGGTTAAACCCCGATAAGGCTCAGCGCCGCCAGCAGGTGTAGGACACCGCCGCGCTTCCGCCGGGTGAGAACGAGACCGTGCCGCCGCCCCGTCCGCCGATGTAGCACAGCACCGTCGGACGCACGGTCACCGCGACCGACGTCGAGTGGCCCGAGGCCAGCGTCCCGCTGCCGCCCGCGCTGATCCGCCCCGCCCTGTCCCGCACCGACGACACCGACCACTTCACCTTGCCGCCGACCGCCGACAGCCGGATGTAGCAGCGCGTGGGCAGCCCGGCGGCCCGCACCCCATGGCAGTCGCCGTCGTTCACCGACAGGCGCCCCGGCCCGGCCGGGGCCCTGTGCTTCTTCTTCGGCTTGACGGCCTTCTCCGGCTTCGGCTCCTCCTTCTTCTCCGAAGGCGTCGGCGTCGGCGTGGCAGTGGGGGACGGCGACGCGGGAGTGGTCATCGCCACCGGCGGTGCGGCGGACGGCTCCGGCGCCTGGTCCGTCGACTCGAACAGGACGAGCATCCCGCCGGTCAGCGCGACCGCGGCCGCCGCGCCGCCGATCACCACCAGCCGTCCGCGCCTGCGGACCGGCGCGGCGCGGCACCGGTCGCGCACCAGCTCATGCAGCCGGTCCCGGAACGTTCCGGCGTCGGGCACGTCCGCGTCCCGCAGCGCCAGCAGCGCCTCCCGGACGGCCCCGACCGCCCGCTCGCGGTCGCCGAGCAGCCCCTCCGCGTACTCGACCAGCTCGGGCCCGTAGACGTTGTAGACGTGGCCGACCGCCCCCGGCCGCTGCGCCCGGAGCGCCTCGACCAGCCGGAAGTCCGCGTTCAGCGGCGGCGCGCTTTGGCTTGGCACGACCGGATTATGACGGACCGGCCACACGGAGTAATCCGTCTCAGGCCCACACTTCGCCGCCCGCTTTTATCAACGAGGCAAGAAGCCCGCCGGCTCGCGCCGACCCGTGGACCCGGCGGGCGGCGGCCGTGAAATCGGGGTGTAAACGCTTTGTAAGCCGTCTCGTGCATTGTTGGTCTCCGTCCGTTGCCGCCGAGGCGCGAACTCTCTTCCGGAGGCGAATGTGATCAAACGCGCGCTGATATCCGCCATGGCGTTGGCCGCCGTGAGCCTTGTCCCGATCGGGCAGGCCGCGGCGGCGGCGCCGCCTTCGACATACCGCGGCTACCAGATGAACATGTGCATGTGGGGTGCGAGGTACTACGTCAAAGCCGGAGGGAACGGGAAAGACACCTGCTTCCCCGACCCGCATGTCTGGAAGGACGGAGCCGGGACGCTGCACTTCGAGAGCGGATACACCGCGACCGAGAAGAGCGTGGCCGAGCAGAAGCGGCAGACCGTCATCGATCATGTGAAGAAGTTCGGGCCCGATGCGGTCACGATCAACGAAGCATGCAAGAACGACCTTGAGGGAATCGTCACCGCGCTGCGCGCCGCGGGCCTGAGCTACACCTTCATCTCCTACGAGGTGGGCCGGGGCACCGGCTCGAAGGCACGCCAGTGCTCGGCCGGCCGCGGCGCGGCGGTCAACGGGATCATCGCGCACGGGTTCCAGGCCGACTCGAAGCAGGCCGGCTATTTCGAGACGCACGGATACCGGTCCTGGGTCTGCGGAGTCATCACCTCGGGCATGCGGGTCTGCACGGCGCATCTGTCGCTGCCGGGCCAGGACTGGGGCGGCCGCGTCCACCAGCCGATCGAATGCGCGAGGCTGCGCGACGAACTGGCCTCGACCGGCGGCCCCGTCGTTTTCAGCGGGGACGTGAACATGAAGGGCCACAAGCACAACTGCGCCCCGTCCACGTTCTGGGGCCTCCGCGATCTGGACGTGAAAGAGAGCGACCGGACCGCGCAGAGCGGCCTCCAGCACATCTACTACTCGCCGGGCTACACGCGCGGCCAGACCTGCGGCGAGGTGCACCACGTCCTCCACACCGACCACAAGGGCTTCCTGATCGACCTCAAGAGCGTCCCCACCCGCACCCGCGGCATGGCCTGCACCTGGCGCGACGTCTGGAAGTAGAAATCCCGACCAGCCGTCTAATGCGGGTTTAACGGTGGTGCGGGTCTTATTGCTTCTCGCCGGGGCAGGGCGCCTCGGCGGGAAGGGTGAGATGGGGATTCGAGTGTGGGCGGCCGGGGCCGTCGTGCCGGTGCTTTTCGGGCTTGCCGCGTGCGGTGGCGATGATGGCGGGGGCGGCGTGGCCAGCGTCGGTGGGACCGCCGCGGCGTCGGCTTCGGCTTCGCCCAGTAAGTCGATTTCGCCGGAGGACGCGCAGCTGAAGTTCGCGCAGTGCATGCGGGAGAACGGGGTGAACGTTCCCGATCCCGGCACCGGGGACGCCAAGGCGATGCGGCTGGGAAAGGGCACCGACCGCACGAAGCTGCAGGCGGCGCTGGAGAAGTGCCAGTCGTGGCTCCAGGCGGGCGGGCAGCTGCCCGACCTGTCGGATCCGAAGAAGCGCGACCAGTGGGTCGAGTTCGCGCAGTGCATGCGCGAGCACGGGGTCGACATGCCGGACCCGGCGCCGGACGGAAAGCTCACGATCCCGACAGCGGGCGTCGACCTGGGGAAGGCCGAGAAGGCTCGTGAGGCGTGCAAGGACAAGCTGCCCGGGGTGAGGCAGTGAGGCGGGTCGTGGTCGCCGGCGGCGTCGCGGTCGTGGTGGTCGTCGGCGGCGGGAGCGTTCTCGCGTGGACGATGGACGGTGGCGAGGCGCAGGCCGGGCATGAGGCACGGCTGAGCACCGCGGTGGTCAGCCGGGGCGATCTCGTCGACACCGAGAAGGTGGACGGGAAGCTCACCTACGACGACGTCCGGGAGGTGTGGACGGGCGCGTCCGGTGTCGTGACCTGGGCGCCGAAGCAGGGGCGGACCGTCAAGCGGGGCGGGACGCTGCTGAAGGTGGCGGGAAGGCCCGTCACGCTGATGTACGGCGGCAGCCCCATGTACCGGACGCTCCAGAGCGGGGAGTCAGGCAAGGACGTCCGGCAGCTCGAAGAGAACCTGAAAGCGCTCGGGTACTCCGGCCTGACCGTGGACGACGAGTTCAGCGGTGCGACCGAGACCGCGGTCAAGGAGTGGCAGGACGACCGGGGCCTGGACGAGACGGGGAGGGTCGACGCGAGCCAGATCGTGTTCCTCGGCGGGGCCGTGAGGGTCCGGGAGGTCAAGGCGCCCGAGGGCAAGCGGACCGCCCAGGGGCAGCCCGTCCTGACGGTGGCCGGGACGGCGCGGGTCGTCCACGTCGATCTCGACGCCGACAAGCAGGACCTCGCGGAGAAGGGGGCCAAGGTGTCGGTGGAACTGCCCGGCGGCGAGACCGTCAAGGGGACGATCACCGAGGTCGGCAGCGTCGCCGAGACGACCGGGTCCGGGCAGGACAAGCAGACCACCGTCGGCGTCGACATCTCGCTCGGGAAGGCGAAGACGGGGCGGCTGGACGAGGCGCCCGTCAGCGTCGAACTGGAGAGCGAGCGGCGCGAGAACGTCCTGTCGGTGCCGGTGGAGGCGCTGCTGGCGCTGCGCGAGGGCGGCTTCGGCGTCGAGGTCGTGGACGGCACCGGGCGCCACCTGGTCCCGGTGCGGGCGGGCGCGTTCGGCAGCGGGCGCGTCGAGGTCGCCGGGACCGGCATCCGCGAAGGCGTGAAGGTCGGGGTGCCGGCCGAATGAACACACTCGGAGCGGACGCGCAGGGCGAGAACATCGTCGAGCTGTCCGGCGTGACCAAGGAGTACGCGGGCGGCGTCCAGGCGCTGCGCGGCGTCGACCTGGTGATCGCGCCCGGTGAGCTGGTGGCGATCGCCGGGCCGTCGGGGTCGGGCAAGTCGACCCTGCTGCACATGATCGGGACGCTGGACCGGCCGAGCGGCGGCGGCGTCCGGGTGGCCGGGCACGCGGTCGCCGACCTGAGCGACCGGGAGCTGTCCGCGCTGCGGGCCCGGCATATCGGGTTCGTGTTCCAGCAGTTCCACCTGGCCGCGGGAGTGAGCGCCCTCGACAACGTCGCCGACGGCCTCCTCTACGGCGGCGCCGGGCTGACGGAGCGGCGGGAGCGGGCGCGGGCGGCGCTCGAACGCGTCGGGCTGGGGGAGCGGACGACGCACCGGCCGCACCAGCTGTCGGGCGGCGAGCAGCAGCGGGTCGCGGTCGCGCGGGCCATCGTCGGCGAGCCGGACCTGCTGCTCGCGGACGAGCCGACCGGCAACCTCGACACCGCCGCGGGCGCCGGCGTGCTCGCCCTGCTGGACGAGCTGAACCGCGCCGGCACGACCGTCGCGATCATCACGCACGACCTGGAGGTCGCCTCCCGCGCGCCGCGCCGGGTCAGGGTCCGCGACGGCCTGGTCGTCGCCGACGAGCGGGCGGAGGTGGGCAGCCGATGAAGACCGCGCTCGCACCCGCGCGGCTCGGCGCGGACGACGTGCTGCGCGTCGGCCTCGGCGGGCTCCGGGCCCGCCCGGCGCGGGTCGTGCTGTCGGCGCTCGGCATCGCGATCGGGATCGCCACCATGGTCGCCGTCATCGGGATCTCCTCGTCCAGCAAGGAGGACCTGCTGCGGCGCCTCGACCGGCTCGGCACCAACCTGCTGACCGCCAAGCCCGGCGACACGCTGTTCGGCGACAAGGCGGAGCTGCCCGAGTCGGCGCCCGGGATGGTCGGCCGGATCGGCCCGGTCACGGCCGTCGGCGCGACCGGTTCGGTGACCGCGACCGTCCGCCGCACCGACCGGATCCCGGACGAGGTCACCCAGGGCATCGCCGTGCAGGCCGCCACGCCCGACCTGCTCGGCACGCTCGGCGTCGGCACCGCGAGCGGGAGCCGGCTGAACGCGGGCACCGGACGGTACCCGGGCGTCGTGCTCGGCTCCGAGGCGGCGCGGCGGCTCGGACTGGACCGGGCGGGCGGCCAGGTGTGGATCGGCGGCCGGTGGTTCGTGGTCGTCGGCGTCCTGCGGCCCGCCGGGCTGGCACCGGAGATCGACCGGTCCGCCCTCGTCGGCTGGGACGCCGCCCGCCGCTACCTCGGCTTCGACGGGCACCCCACCACGATCTACGAGCGCTCCACGGACGCGTCCGTCGGCGACGTCCGGGACGTCCTCGCCCGGACGGTCAGCCCCGAGCATCCCGAGGAGGTCGAGGTCAGCCGCCCCTCGGACGCGCTGGAGGCGAAGGCCGCCGCGGCGGGCGCGTTCACCGGCCTGCTGCTCGGGCTCGGCGCCGTCGCGCTGCTCGTCGGCGGCGTCGGCGTCGCCAACACGATGGTGGTCTCGGTGCTGGAGCGGCGCCGCGAGATCGGCCTGCGCCGGTCGCTCGGCGCGACCCGCGGGCAGGTCCGCGTCCAGTTCCTCGCCGAGTCGCTGCTGCTGTCGGCGTTCGGCGGCGCGGCCGGGGTCGTCCTCGGCGCGGCGGTCACCACCGGGTTCGCGCTGTGGAAGGACTGGCCGCCGGTCGTGCCCGTGTGGGCGCTCGGCGGCGCGCTCGCCGCGACCCTGGCGATCGGGACGGCCGCGGGCCTGTACCCGGCGATGCGGGCGGCGCGGCTGCCGCCGACCGCGGCGCTGGCGGCGCCCTGAGTCTGGTCACGCTCCGGCGTTCCGGTGCATGATTGTGGCGGCGACGACGTCCTGTCCGGGGGAGGTGCCTCAGCGGCCATGCCGGTGCCACGCCCGCTCCGTGAGCGCTGCCGGGAGTTCCTCGCGATCGACGGGGAGATCCGCTACATCTTCCCCGCCATGGCCTACGGCGGCGGCGCGGGATTCATCTTCGTCGTGACCGACGACCAGATCTCGGTGATCTCCACCGGCGCGCTGAGCCGCAGCAAGCCGAAGACCATCTGGGGCAGCTACCCGCGCGGCAACCGGATCGGGCCGGTGGAGACGGGCGTCGGCGCGTCGTTCGAGTTCGCCGGCGCCGTGTTCGAGCTGGACGACGAGTACGTCCCGGTCGTCAACGCGGCCGACGCCGAGGTCTTCGCCCGCGACAGCCTCCCCCGCGACCCCCTGCCCGACCTCTGACCAAGTCCCGCACACCGGCTGCCCGTGGCAGGGGTTCCAGGGGGCGTCCCCCTGGGAGTCAGGTGGCGGCGGGCTCGGTGGCCACCGCGGGGGCCGGCTTGGACGGCGACGGGTTACGCAGGAACAGGAACATGACCGGGACCAGGTAGGCCGCCCACATGATCAGTTGCAGCCACGTGATCTGCGGCGTGACGTTGAGGACGCCCTGGAAGACCGTCTGCATCCAGTCGCCGGCGTCGCCGAACTTGGCGAAGAAGGCGTGCGGCTCCAGTGCGACGGAGTTCAGCCCGGGGAACACCTCGGCCTCCTGGAGGTCGTGGAAGCCGTAGCCGAACACGCCCGCGGCGACGACGATGAGCGCGGCGCCCGTCCAGGTGAAGAACCGCTTGAGGTTGATCTTCAGGCCGCCGCGGTAGAGGAGGTAGCCGAGCGCGACGGCGACGGCGAGGCCGAGGAACGCGCCGGTGATCGGCTGGGCGGAGCCGCCGGAGGAGTTGGAGATGTTCGTCCACAGGAAGAGCGCGGTCTCCAGGCCCTCGCGCCCGACGGCGAGGAACGCGACGGCGGCGAGCGCGAACGGGCCGACGTTCAGCGCGCCCTCCAGCTTGCCCTCCAGTTCGGCCTTCATGAACCGGGCGGTCTTGCGCATCCAGAAGACCATCCAGGTGACCAGGCCCACCGCGACGATCGACAGGAGGCCGCCGAACAGCTCCTGCGTCTTGAACTGCATCTCCGATGACGCCTCGGTCAGCGCGATGCCGAACCCGAACGCGAGGACGACCGCGACGCCGATCCCCGTCCAGACGGGGACCAGGGCCCGGCGGTTGCCGGTCTTCACCAGGTACGCGATCAGGATGCTCACGACCAGGGCGGCCTCGAGCCCCTCCCGCAGGCCGATGAGGAAGTTGCCCAGTAGCATCGCCGCACTCCTCGGGAACAGACCGTTTTAGGCAAAGCTAACCTAAGCCAGTCTGGGCCTCGCGGCCGCCCCCTTCAAGGGGAGTCAGAGCTCGCCTTGAAGGTCGAGGCGGATGAACGCCTTGGCCAGTGGCCGGGCGGTGAGCTCCACCTGCCAGCGGCGGGCGCCGAGGCCGCGCAGGGCGGCGCCGATCGCGGACGCCGACGGCTCGGCCGGAGGCGTCCACGCGAGGCGGCGGATGGAGTCGGGCTGCACCAGGTTCTCCGACGGCATCGAGTGCTCGTCGGCGAGCGCGGCGACGACGGCGCGGGCGGCGGTGAGCCGCTTGGCCGCCTCCGGGTCGCGGTCGGCCCAGCGGTGCGCGGGCGGCGGCCCGTCGCCGGGCAGGTTCGACTCCGGCAGCGCGCGGTCGGAGAGGTCGCGGGCGCGGGCGACGGCGCGCAGCCACGCCGACTGGTGCCGGCGGGCGCCGCGGCCCCGCATCGTCGGCAGCGCCTGCAGCTCGGCGGGGGTCTTCGGGGCCTTCTGCGCCAGCTCGATGATCGCGGCGTCCTGCAGCACCCGGCCGGGGGACAGGTCCCGCTCCCGGGCGATCTTGTCGCGCGCCTCCCACACCTCGCGGACGGCGCCGAGCGCCCGCCGGTTGCGCACCCGGTGGATGCCGGACGTGCGGCGCCACGGGTCGGGCCGCGGCGGCTTCGGCGGCGTCGTCAGGATCGCGGCGAACTCCTCCAGCGCCCACTCCAGCTTGCCCGCGGCCTCCAGCTCGTCCTGCAGCGCGTCGCGCAGCTCGACCAGGAGCTCGACGTCCAGTGCGGCGTAGCGCAGCCAGTCCTCCGGGAGGGGGCGCGTCGACCAGTCGGCCGCCGAGTACCCCTTCTCCAGCAGGAAGCCGAGCACGTTCTCGACCATGGAGCCGAGCCCGACGCGCGGGTAGCCGAGCAGCCGCCCGGCCAGCTCGGTGTCGAACAGCCGGCGCGGCACGAGACCGACCTCGGCCAGGCAGGGGAGGTCCTGGTTGGCGGCGTGCAGCACCATCTCGGTGTCGGCGAGCGCGGCGTCCAGCCCGGACAGGTCGGTCAGCGAGACCGGGTCGAGCAGCGCGGTGCCGGCGCCCGCGCGGCGCAGCTGGATCAGGTAGGCGCGCTGCCCGTACCGGTAGCCGGAGGCCCGCTCGGCGTCGACCGCGACCGGGCCGGTGCCCGCGGCGAACGCCGCGATGACACGTTCCAGGTCGGCGGCGGTGGTGAGCACCGGCGGGACGCCATCACGCGGTTCCAGCAGCGGGACGGCCGGGGGGCCGGTGTCGGCCTCCGTGCCCGCCCTGGCCGTTTCACCGGCCGGCCCGGGAACGGCCCCGGGCGTGCTCTGCGCCGCCGTCTTCTCCGCACCGGCAGCCCCTTCGGACCCGGTCGCGCGCGTTTCAGACACTCCCACTTCTTCCGTGTTCTCCCCCGCCGCCTCGGTCTCGGACGCTGTGCTCACGCCCCCTACCGTACGTCGCTCAGCCGTCCGCCCCGCCAGGCCGGTCCGGCAGGGCGGCGACGCCGTCCGGCGGCAGCCCGGCCGTGGTGCACATCACCTCGCACCAGGCCAGCACGTGACCGGCGAGATCGTCACCGGTCGGGGACCACGACGCGCGCAGTTCCAGCTCGGTGGCCGACGGCTCGCCGCGCTTGTCGCCGAAGCTCTCCGACACCGCGCGGGTGATCGTCCCGGAGACCCCCGCGTAGCCGGCGGGCTCCAGCGCCTCCAGCAGCCAGTCCCACGCGACGGAGCCGATCAGCTCGTCCGCGGCGATGTCGGGCTCCAGGTCGGCGCGGATGTAGGCGACGACGCGGAAGCCGTTCGCCCAGCCGGTGCGGCCCTCCGGGTCGTACAGCACGATGAGGCGCCCCATGGCGATCTCGGTGTCGTCGGCTCGGTAGACGCTGCCGGACATGGCCGCCGCGTACGGCGCGAGGCTCTGCGGGGCGGGCATGTCCTCCAGGTCGAGTTCCGGCCGGAGGGCGGGCCCGTCGAGGATCTCGCGCAATGTGTCGACGGCCCGCTGGAAGGCAGGTGGGTTCATGGGTGGACCGGCCTGGTCGCGGGGGACGGAC
>NZ_SMKY01000272.1 GCF_004349235.1 Actinomadura darangshiensis
ATCACCAGGGGGATGAGCCCCAGGAACACCCAGCGCCAGCCGAGGTGCTCGGCCAGCGCGCCGCCGACGGCCGGGCCGATCAGCGAGGGCAGCACCCACGCGGCCGACAGTGCCGCGAACACGCGGGGCCGCAGCTCTTCCGGGTAGACGCGTGCGATCACGACGTACATCGAGACGAGCGATACGCCGGTGCCGAGGCCCTGGACGGCGCGTCCGGCGACGAACAGCCACATGGACGGCGCCGTTCCCGCGACCACCAGCCCGGCGACGAACGCGCCGAGCCCGATCATGAACGGCCGGGACGGGCCGGACCGGTCGATCCAGCCGCCCGCCAGCACCGTGGACAGCAGGCTCATGATCAGGGTGGCGCTGAAGCCCCACGCGTACAGCGCCAGGCCGTTCAGGTCGTCCGCCACCACCGGCATGACGGTGCCGACCGCCAGGTTCTCGAACGCCAGCAGCGTTACGGTCAGCACGATTCCGAACGTCGCGGCACGGAACCCGGCACTCAGGACACTTCGCTCAGAAACCGGCACATGATCATGATCCAGGACGGGCGTCATCGCGGGCCCGCCAGGTCGTCCTGCCGCGGGGGACGGCCCTCCGCGAGCAGGCCGGCGGCCCGGTACCGCCCGCTCGGCGGACGGTCGGCGATCAGCGTGCGGAACGCGGCGGCGGCCTCCTCCGGCGGCGGGGCGGCGTCGGCGTCCTCGCCCGCGGCGCGCAGCATGCCGGTGTTCATCTCGCCCGGGTCCGCCCACCACACGGCCACGCCGGGCTCTTCGGCGGCGAGGACGTTCGACAACTGCTCCAGCGCCGCCTTGGACGTCCCGTAGCCGCCCCACGTCTCGTAGTCCTCCACGGCCGCGTCCGACGTGATGTTGAGGATCGCGCCCCGCCGCTCCCGCAGGCCCGGCAGGACGGCCTGGATCAGCCCGAGCGGCGCCAGCACGTTGGTCGCTAGCACCGCCGCGAGATCGGCGACGGGCAGCGCGTCCAGCCGCGGCATCGGCGTCGGGCCGAGGGTGCTCGCGTTGTTGACGAGCAGGTCGAGCCCGCCGGCGGCCGCGCGGGCCAGCTCCGCCCGGTGCGCGGGATCGGCGACGTCGCCCGCGATCGCCGTCGCGCCGGTCTCGGCGGCGACCGCCGCCAGCGCGGACGGGTCGCGGGCGTCGATGACGAGGTTCCAGCCGTCCGCCGCGAGACTCCGGGCGAGGGCCCGCCCGAGGCCCCGGGAGGCCCCTGTGATCAGTGCCGTCTTCATACCCTCGACGCTAGGAAGCGGGGCGCCCCGCGGCATCGGCCGACGGGTCCTCCGCCCGGTCGTCTGATGGTCCTAGGACCGGCGTCCCGCCCGCCCGTACCGGCGCGCCGGGCACGTACTCCCCGCGGCTGATTCGAGAAGACCCGCCCAGAGAGTACGGTCTTCACATGTGAGCACCGGCGCGGCGCTCGCAAGGGGATCCGCGGGGGGAGACGAGAGGCCGGGATGGAGAGCGACGACGGCTGCCACGGCGACCAGGGCGCGACCCTGCACGCCGTCAGCTCCGCCGTGCTCGCGGTGACCCGGCACCTGTCCGTGCACGAGGTCCTCCAGGTGATCGTCCGGGCGGCCGCGCAGCTGCTGGACGCCCGCTACGCCGCGCTCGGCGTGCCCGACGACGAGGGTTCGTTCGCCGAGTTCGTCGTCGAGGGCATCTCGGACGAGGAGTGGGAGCGGATCGGCCCGCTGCCCCGCCAGCACGGCATGCTCGCCGCGATGCTGCACGGCGACACGCCGAAGCGGCTCCGCGACATCCGCCGGGAGCCGGAGTTCGAGGGCTGGCCGGTCGCGCACCCCGTCCTGAAGGACTTCCTCGGCGTGCCGATCCTCGACGGCGAGGACGTCCTCGGCATCATCTTCCTGGCCAACAAGCGGCGTCCCGGCGGCTTCACGGCCGACGACGAGGAGTTGCTCACGCTGTTCGCCGCGCATGCCGCGATCGCCATCACGAACGCGCGCCTGTACGAGCACAACCGCGAGCTGACGATCGTCGCCGAACGCAACCGGCTGGCGCGCGAGCTGCACGACGCGGTCGCGCAGAAGCTGTTCTCGCTGCGGCTGACGGCGCGCACCGCGTCCGCGCTGGCCGACCGCGACCCGGTCCGGACCGTCAAGGAGCTGGAGCAGGTGGAGCGGCTCGCCGCCGAGGCGCTCGCCGAGCTCCGCGCCGTGATCTTCGAGCTGCGTCCCGCCGACCTCGCGGACGGCCTGGTCGCGTCGCTGCGCAAGCATGTCGAGGTCCTCGACCGGGTGCACGAGACGGCCGTGCGCATCGCCGCCGACGAGGCCGTCGTCCTGCCGGAGGAGCACGAGGCCGTGGCGTTCCGCATCACGCAGGAGGCGCTCTACAACGCGCTGCGGCACGCGGGGGCGCAGACCGTCCAGGTGCGTCTCGGGACGGCGGACGCACGGGCCGTCCTGGAGGTCTCCGACGACGGCTCGGGCTTCGACGCGTCCGACACGGACCCGCAGGGCGGGCTGGGGCTCGCCTCCATGCGCGACAGGGCGTACGCGATCGGCGGCGAACTCACGATCGACGCCGCGCCGGGGCAGGGCACGACCGTCCGGCTGGAGGTGCCGCTGTGACCTCGCGGCAGGGACCGATCAAGGTGCTGATCGCCGACGACCACCCGGTCGTGCGGCAGGGCCTGCGCACCTTCCTCGGCATCCAGGACGACATCGACGTCGTCGGGGAGGCCGAGGACGGCACATCGGCCGTGACACTGGCCGAATCCCTGAAGCCCGATATCGTGCTCATGGACCTCAAGATGCCGGGCGCCGACGGCCTGACCGCGCTGACGGAGCTGCGGGCTCGTGGGGTCACGGCACGGGTCCTCGTCCTGACCAGCGTGACGGAACGCGGGCACGTGCTGCCGGCGGTCCAGGCGGGTGCGGCCGGATACCTGTACAAGGACGTCGACCCGGCGGCGCTCGTCCAGGCGATCCGGGCGGTCCACGACGGGCACGTCCTGTTCGCGCCCGACGCGGCCGAGGCGATGCTGCGGGACGGGACGGCGGGCGGTGCCGGAGCCGACGACCGCGGCCTCGCCGCGCTGACCGAACGGGAACGGGAGGTGCTCGTGCACATCGCGCGGGGCAGGTCGAACCGGGAGATCGCACGCGCCCTCGTGGTGTCCGAGAAGACGGTCAAGACGCACGTCAGTAATCTGCTCATGAAACTGGGAGTCCAGGATCGGACGCAGGCGGCGCTGTACGCGGTCCGGCACGGTGTCGGAACGTCCGGCGCGGCCGGGGATACCGGGGGGACGACCGCCCGCGGCTGACTAACCTCCGCAGAGAAATTGGTATGAACGTAGCTATCAGGTACGCAGCAGGCAGTGACATCGGGTGCAACCGGGAGAACAACGAGGACTCCGGGTACGCCGGTGCGCGGTTGATCGCGGTCGCGGACGGCATGGGCGGCTACGCGGGCGGCGAGGTCGCCAGTTCGACCGTCATCGGCTCCTTGCGCTCGCTGGACACCGACGCCCCCGAAGACGACCTCGAAGACATCCTGGGCCGCGCCGTGGCGGAGGCCAACGAGAAGTTGCGCAGCGTCCGCGAGGAGCGCCCCGACCTGAGCCGGATGGGCACGACGCTCACCGCGATGCTCTGGTCCGGTGAGTCCGTCGCGCTGGCGCACGTCGGCGACTCGCGCGGCTACCTGCTGCGCGACGGCGAGCTGTTCCAGATGACGCAGGACCACACGATGGACGAGCTGCTCAAGGCGGAGGCCGAGCAGGCGGGGCAGACCGCCGATCCGGCCGAGACGTCCCGGCTGTCGCACGTCCTGTACCGGGTGCTGGACGGACGCGACGACCGCGAGCCCGACCTGCGCCTTCGCGAGGCCCGGCTCGGCGACCGCTACCTGCTGTGCTCGGACGGCCTGTGCGGCCCGGTCGACGCGCAGCAGATCTACGAGGTGGTGTCGGCGGAGGCCGACCCGCAGCGCGCGGTCGACCGGCTGATCGAGCTGGCCCGCGAGAACGGCGGCCCGGACAACATTACCGCGGTCATCGCCGACGTCGTCGAGTCCGAGCACGTCACCGGCCCCGGTGCCCCGCTCGTGGTCGGTGCGGCGGCCCAGTCCTGACTTTCGGGCCCGCACGGGACGGGCGTGGCCGATTCGTGCCCAGATGGAACTCGAAAGAGTGCGCATTTAGCTGGCGATTTGTCCTACTCTTACGTTCGAGGTGGTGTCACCAGCGCGGAGTAACGGTCCGATAGCGTATCGTTGCCCGGACTTGACCCGCCTCGGGGTGCACCCGGTATATGGGTCACTCAGCTGTATGTCATCGAGGCGGAGGATTCGTTGGGGGGAGCGCCCGGGGCGGCGGCCACCCGTGCACCAGAAGGTGTTCTCGGGGGGCTCGTGAGCCGGACCCTCACCGCAGCGCGGCACGGACCCCTGGGAACGGTGCTGCGCGTCGCGGCCATGGCCACCGCGGCCATCGGCGCGTCATGGATCCATCGCGTGAACGACCCCGGCGTGCTCTGTCCCCTGCGGGCGCTCACCGGAATCCCGTGTCCCATGTGCGGGGGCACGACCGTGTTCATCGAGTTCGGCGCGGGCCGTCCGGCCCAGGCGGTCCTCGCGAACCCGGTCGCGCTCGCCGGCGCCGTCGCCGTCGCCGCCGCACCGCTGGGCCTGGGAGGCCGGTGGTGGGCACTCCAGCCGAAGACCCGTGCCTGGATGCTCGGCACCGCCCTCGTGGGGTCGGAGCTGTGGCAGCTCGTCCGGTTCGGTGTTCTGCGGGTTTGAGCCGCGGGCCATCCTCGGTCAGACTTGCGGAGCCCACCGGGTCCGGCGGGCGTCACATAACCACAGGGTCAATCAATAAGGAGCAAGTGTGGGTAACCCCTACGACCCGTACGGGCAGCAGCAGCCGGGCTACGGGCAGCAGCAGCCGGGCTATGGTCAGCAGCAGCCCGGGTACGGCCAGCAGCCCCCGGCCCAGCCCGGGTACGGCCAGGAGGTGCACCACCACCACTACGGCTCGACCGGCCAGCTGGCCGAGTGGGGCTCGCGTGCCGGTGGCTACATCATCGACTACCTGATCTTCGCCGGCCCGACGTTCGTGCTGTACCTGCTCGGCAGCCTGCTGTCGAGCTCGGGCGGCGGCGCGGCGGTCCTCGGCCTGCTGTTCATGCTGATCGGCTTCGCGCTCTCCATCGCCGGCGGCCTCTGGATCTGCTACCAGGAGGGCACGACCGGCCAGTCCATCGGGAAGCGCCAGATGGGCATCCGCCTCCTCAGCGCGCAGACCGGCCAGCCGATCGGCTTCGGCATGGCGTTCGTGCGCAAGCTCGCGCACATCGCCGACAGCTTCCTGTGCTACATCGGCTTCCTCTGGCCGCTGTGGGACGACCGCAAGCAGACCTTCGCCGACAAGATCTGCAACACCATCGTGGTCCGCGGCTGACCACGCGTTCACCAAGAGCGGGGCGTCCTTCCGGGGCCGCCCCGCTTTCGTATGGCACGGGTCTTATGGCACGGGTCTTATGGCACCGGGTCTTATGGCACGGGGTCGAACGCGCTGTTGCACGCGGCCACGAGAGCGCGGCGGACGGCGTCGTCGAGGAGGCGCAGAGCCTCACCCCGGCGCCTCATCTGGTCGGCGCTGAGGCCACGTTCGTCCATCTGCCGGGCAAGGTCGACGACCAGCGACAGCCGCCGGGCGAGCGCGGCGACGCGGTGCGCGCGGGGCGGGTAGCCGGGCGCGAGCGGATGGTCGCCGCGGCCCGGGTCGCGCAGGTCGACGAGCGCGTCCCCGACCTCGGGCGGGACGCCGGCGAAGTCGTCCACGGTCAGCAGCGCCTCGGTGGCGTCCCGCATCGCGAGGGTGAGCCGCCGGTCGGCCTCGGCCAGGGACGGGACGTCGGGCGCCGCCGCCGACGCGTCATGCGTCGTCCAGCGGACGCCGACGTACGACGAGCCGCGCCGGTCCTCGGACGGGACGAGCCCCATCGCGCGTCCGTCCAGCACCGCGACGACGGCCGCGCCGGCCTCGATCGCCGCCGCGTTGAAGCCCGGCGGCCCGGTCAGCCCGAGCGGGTCGCCCGGCTCGGGCAGCGCCAGCCGCAGCGCCGTCAGCCCGCCGACGCGCAGGTCGCCGAGCCCGCGGCGCAGCGTCACCTCGGCGGGCTCGCCGCCGAGGATCTGCGGGCCGGCGCCCTTCTCGACCTCGTCGACCGCCTCGTCCAGGCCGACGTGCCCCGTCAGCCAGGCATTGCCCCAGGCGACCAGAGCGGTCGCGACAGCCCTGCTCATCCGTTGGTGCTCGTTCCCGGTCCGTGACCTTCCGCAATGGGCATGCGAACCACGATAAGCGCTCCGATCGCCGGTGCCACCGGACGTAAGGGACCTATCGCGCCGCGGGTGGTCTCGCGGGACGGCCGTTCCCGGTGGGGAGCCGCGGCCCACGGCCGCCTCCGCATCGCATAGGTTCTTTCCTGAGAGCGGGATCACCGACCCGGATTGGGGACGAAGGCGCGCGATGGCAGGCGAGGTACTTCAGCTCCGCGGAGTCGGGGTCAGGCGCGGCGGGGCGGACCTGCTGCGCGACGTCACATGGACGGTCAGCGAGGGCGACCGCTGGGTCGTCGTCGGCCCGAACGGCGCCGGCAAGACGACGCTGCTCCAGGTCGCCGCCGCGATGCTGCATCCGACGGCGGGCAGCGTCGAGATCCTGGAGGAGGAGCTCGGCCGCACCGACGTGTTCGAGCTGCGTCCGCGGATCGGCCTCGCCAGCTCGTCCATCGCCGAGAAGGTCCCGTCCGGTGAGACGGTGATCGACCTGGTGCTGACCGCCTCGTACGCGATCCTCGGCCGCTGGCAGGAGGAGTACGACTCCACCGATCTGGACCGTGCCGTCGCGCTGCTGGAGGCGCTCGGCTGCGCCGACCTGATCCGCCGCACGTTCAGCACCCTGTCGGAGGGCGAGCGCAAGCGCGTCCAGATCGCCCGCGCCCTCATGCCCGACCCCGAGCTGCTGCTGCTGGACGAGCCCGCCGCCGGCCTCGACCTCGGCGGCCGCGAGGACCTCGTCGCCCGCCTGGCCGCTCTCGCCGACGACCCGGGCGCGCCGACCATGGCGATGGTCACGCACCACGTGGAGGAGGTCCCGGAGGGCTTCACCCACGCGCTGCTCCTGCGCGGCGGAGGGATCGTCGCCCAGGGCAAGGTCGACGAGGTCTTCACCCAGGAGTACCTGTCGGGCACCTTCGGGCTCCCGCTCACCGTCGACCGCCAGAACGGCCGCTGGTACGCCCGCGCGTCCCGCTGAATCCGGCGATACCCCCCGCTCGACGGTGCCCGGCGGGGGTGTCCCTACGATGTGCCCACCGTTGGCAACGCGCAGCGCTGGGATGGGACGGACTTGAATCTGCTGGACGCGGCCGCCGTCTTCGCGGCCGGGGTGGCCGCCGGAGGCATCAACACGGTCGTCGGGTCCGGCTCCCTGATCACCTTCCCGACCCTGGTGGCGCTCGGCTACCCGCCCGTCGTCGCGAACATCTCCAACAACATCGGGCTCGTCCCCGGCGGCGTGACCGGCGCCTACGGCTACCGCAACGAGCTGACTGGCCAGCGCGGGCGCCTGCTGCGGCTCGGCTCGGGCTCCCTCATCGGCGCCGTGATCGGCGGGCTGCTCCTGCTCGGCCTGCCCGCCGAGGCGTTCGACGTCATCGTCGTCGCCCTGATCATCATCGCGCTGGTCCTGGTGATCGTCCAGCCCCGTCTGCAGAAGTGGATCCGGGCGCGCCGCGCGGAGGAGGGCACGCAGCCTCCGCACGGCGGCCCGCTGCTCTGGGTCGGCGTCCTGCTCGCGGGCATGTACGGCGGCTACTTCGGCGCCGCCCAGGGCATCATCCTCATCGCCCTCCTCGGCATCATGCTGGACGACGACCTGCAGCGCCTCAACGCGGGCAAGAACGTCCTGTCCGCCGTGGTGAACGGCACCGCCGCGATCCTGTTCACCCTCACGTGGCTGTTCGGCGACACCGAGATCAACTGGTGGGCGGTCCTCCTCATCGCCGCCGGCTCCACCTGCGGCGGCGCGATCGGCGCGTCCGTCGGCCGCCGCATCCCGCCGATGGTGCTCCGCGGCGTCATCGTCGTCGTCGGCCTCGTCGCGATCGTCAATCTCCTGGCCTAGCCTCGGCCGCCTCGGTGGGGTGCTCCACCAGCGCCAGCACGCGGCTGGCCATGAACCGCGCCGTGCGGACCGAGGTGCCCGTCCGGGTGACCTCGCTGACCTCCACGACCCCGCGCCGGGTCGCGACCTCCACCCGGCGGCCCGCCCGGCTCGCCGCGACCTCGTACGTCCGCGTCCCGTCGCCTCCGGCGTCGACCACGATCTCGACCCAGTCGCCCTTCATTCCCGTGAACCTCCCACTCGAACGTATATTCGAATTATACCCCGAACGGCAACCGACGAACCCCCACGTAACAGACAAAAGCCCTGGTAGACAGGCGTGTGGCCGCCTCGGATCACCGGGAGCGGAGTGCCTCGTCGACGACCCGCATCGCCTCGGCCGCCGAACGGTCGGGATTCCGGCGGGTCGCCGGGAACAGCGTGATGAGAGCCGTCCGGTGCGCATCACTGTCGCGGAGCCCACCTTGAACTCTCCGGGTTTCAGGAAGTACGTCTCATCGCCGAAACCCGGCACTTCCTCGGCATGCTTCGGTCGAGTCGGATGGCGGGACTTCGTAGTAGTGCCAGCGAGGGGCGCCGGTGGTGGCGTCCAGGACGTCCAGCTTGCGGCGGGAGCTGACCACGACCTGCCCCGTCACGACTTCGACACGTGCACTTTTCGGCCAGTACACATCCGGCACCTCGGTTTGCCACGTCTGGTGCACCGTCCCGATGGGCATGCCGGTGTCCCCGATGGGATGTGCCCTGGACGCGCTCGTGGCCTGATCGACCTGTATCCCGGGCGAACTCCCATGCTCATCCCTTGCCAGGCCGAGCCGTACGTAGGCGACGTTGTCCATGAGATCGTGGAGCAGCCCCTGCTCCCGCTTGTCCGTCACCGTCTTGAGGATGGAGAGCGGCGGGACCTCGTTGTAGAGGTTGTCCGGGGTGTTGGCGCGGACCACCAGGGCCTTGATGCGCGAGTCCGTCTCGCTCTTCCCGTACTCGAAGGCCCAGCGGGACGGCCATGAGCGCACTGCCGTCTCGCCCATGTACCTGATGGCGCCCTCGATGAACTCGTCCCCTGGACGTTCGACCGCGTCAGGAGCGGCGTAGCCGTCGAGGACGAGTTGTTCGAGGGCGTGCAGTGATTCCGGAGTGAAGTCGAACGGGAAACCGTCCGGGAGATGGTCTCCCCGCCATAGTTCGAGCGCCTCGTCCATCCCAGTGATCCACATGTCGAGAAAGCGCCGGGATTCGTCGTTCATGTAGTAGCGGTCCCACTCCACGTACCACTCGTGCGTGTCCGGGGCGGTCGACAGCTGAGGGCCTTCGATCCCGCCGCTGCCGTGCTCACTCAGTGGCAGATCGAATTCCTCGCGGAGGGCGTCGGCCTGGCCAGGAGTAAGGAGGAGGTGCCAGCCGTAGTATCCCTCGCCGCTGTCGAGGAGAAAGAACTCCCGCCCGTCGTCAGGCGCGAGGTCACCGATGAAGTCACCGAACGTCTGGACGTCGACCGAGCGGGTCGCCCGGTGGTCCACCTCCCACCAGATCGACCGGCCGTTGCGGCGAAAGTGCAGGTACTCGTCGCCGTCCTCGATCTCGATCAGCTCGACATCGTCGATCACCACCGAGCCGCCCGAGCAGGCCGCCGCCTCATCGAAGAGCGTGCGGTACCCCTCCTCGCGGTCGTCGACCTTGTCCGGGATCAGGACACCGATTCCGAAGGAGTCGACGGGGGCCGCGCCCGGTTCAATCTCCTCGTCCAAGCTGGGGCACCAGGTGGCGATCCCGGCCAGGGCGGCCGCGGCGCGTTCTTCGGTCAGTACCTGGAGTTCTACGAGACGGTTCGCGAAGGCTCGGTAGGAGGTCATCGTTCCGCCTGGGTGCCGGGTTCGGGAGGCCCTTCGTGGCCTTCTTCGTCGAGAGGCAGGCCGAATTCCCCGCGCAGTGCCCGTGCCCGGCCGGCCGTGAGGAGGAGGTACCAGCCGACCGCGCCCTCCTCTTCGTCCCCGATGACCTGGAAGAACGCTCGCGGGTCGGGCCTGTCGGGGCCAGGTCGCCGATGTTCTCCCACAGCGTCAACGTGTCGACGTAGCGGTACGACAGGTGCTCCAGCTCCCATCGGTGCGGACGGCCGTCGCGGCGGAAATGCAGGACCTCGTCGACCAGCTCCACGCCGTCGATCGTCACCGCACCGCCCGAGCAGGCCGCCGCCTCCTCCAGAAACGACCGGTAGGCATCCTCCAGGCCGTCGACCTTGTCGGGGATGCGAACGGCGATCCCAGCCTCTTCGAACACGGCCACCAAGTCGGCGAGTTCTTGCTCCTCGTCGAGGTCGGGCGCCCATCTGGCGCACTTGCGGAGGACCCTCCCGGCCCCGTCCGGCGTGATCACTCCCAGGCCGACGAGGCGGTCGGTCAGGACTCGGCACGAAATTCCGGTCATGCCAGATGATCTTGGCAGGCCCCCGTTGGGTGAGGAGGGCGTTCATGAAGAACGCGAGGTTGGCGGGGACGCCTCGGCGCAGGACGTACGGTTGGTCACCGTCCCCGCAGGACGAACACACCGATATGGCCGGGCCGCTGAGGCGGACGGACCGGCCGCCCCTCCAGCCGGCTACCGCCAGGTGGCCCTGCCTGCCGCGCCCGACCCGGTAGTAGCCCCACAAGCCGCCGCGAAGGGCGTGGACGGTGATGGCGAGACGAATATGGTCGTCCGGCCCGAACGCGAAGACCCAGCGGACGGATGGGCAGGTCGTCAGCCTGGTAGAGCTCTCGCCTCGGGTGATGGCCTTGGAGTCGGAGCGTGGGGTGCCGGAGGTGCCCGCGTCGTCGGGGTCCTTGCCCTTGGCGGGGGGCGGTGTGTCGCCCGGCTCAACCGTCTCGGGCTTGCCGCCCGGCTTGGAGTCGGTCTCGGTGGGACGCTCGACGCCCACGCTTCAGCCCTTCCGTAGACGAACCCGATCACGAACATATCGCCCATATGGGCACTGTCGGATGTCTCCGGTGACGTGCGGGGCCGACGTCCGGTCGCATCGCCCATTTATGTAAGCGTGCTTGCCGGAAATTGCACGTTTCGTTGAGCGCAGGGCGCAGATGCCCGTTTCGAAGCCATGGCGGACGCGTACCCTGCCCCAGGTCCTCGTCGGCAGGGTCGTTCATGCGGTGCCGAACGGCCGTAGGACCGGCCGGGCAACGCCGGACGCGTCGCGCGGGCCTACACGGGACGAACCTGGAGGGTGCCCTCTTCGGTCACTCGGGTTTCGAAGGAGGGCTGGCGGGCCGTGGCGGGGCCGTGGACGACGGAGCCGTCGGCTACGCGGAAGGTGCTGCCGTGCCAGGGGCAGACGACGCAGGTGTCGGCGTTGTCGTCGGTGACGATGCGGCCCTGGTGGAGGGGGCCGGCGAGGTGGCTGCAGCGGTCGGCGAGGACGTGGACCTCGTCGCCGTCGCGGAGGACGAACAGGCTGATGTAGCCGAGGCGGCGGGTGACGGGCCAGCCGTCGGGGAGTTCTTCGGCGGCGCACAGGTCGTGCCAGCCGAGTGGGACGAGGTGGGCGAGCTGGTCGGCGTGGCTGGCGCCGGCGGCCTGCCGGAAGGCGAGGTGCCCGCCCAGGTAGACGCCCGCGAACAGGGCGCTGAGGCCGGCGAAGCCGAACGCGCGGCCGGCGGCGTCCCGGCCCTGGTAGCGGGCGACGAGGGACGCCGAGTACAGCATGCTCGCGGCGGCCGTCCCGGCGGCGTGGACGAGCCCGACGCGCTGCTGTTCGCGGTGCAGGGCGGACCAGTCGGCGATGCCGGTGAGGACGGTCGGGACCGCGCCGGCGAGCCCGGCGGCGACGAGGGCCTGGGAGGCACGGCGGGTCCCGGGCATGAGGTCCAGGACGGCGGCGGACATCCACATGCCGATGGGCACGTCGGTGAGCGG
>NZ_SMKY01000273.1 GCF_004349235.1 Actinomadura darangshiensis
CGCCCCACCTGTCCGATTAAGGCGCACCCCACCCCACAGGTAAACCCAAGGCCCCCTTCACGGGTCGGCCGACGAAGACGCCTCTTGGACGTGTCAGGCGTAACCCTCCTGGGTTCGAAGCTCAGCCGAGGTCACGGGCAGGCGCGTGGAGCGAGCGCAGCGAGCGGAACGCGCATGCCCGTCGAGCCGGTCGACCGGAGCGACACGACACAGCCCCGCACGGTCACAGCAAGCCCGCACCGTGGCGTGAGGATCGACCGGCTCGCAACGGGGGGTTCCAGGGGGGTCGCCCCCCCTGGGCCAACACAGCCTCACACAGTTCTGCGGCGGAGGGTGGCTGCGCCTGCGAGCAGGGCCACTACCGCGAAGGCGGCGATGACCGCCACGTCCACGGCCAGGGTGCCGGTGAAGTCGGGGCTGGCGCTGATCTCCTGCATGCCCTCGACGGCGTAGGAGAGGGGCAGGACGTTCGCGATCGCCTGGAGCCAGCCCGCCATGTCCTCGCGGGGGACGATCAGGCCGCAGAGCAGCATCTGCGGCAGGACGAACGCCGGCATGAACTGGACGGCCTGGAACTCGGTCCGGGCGAACGCGCTGGCGAACAGGCCGAGGGCCATGCCGAGCAGCGCGTCCAGCAGGCTGACCAGGACCAGTGACCCGAGCGAGCCGTTCAGGTCGAGGTCGAGCCAGGTCAGCGAGATGGCGAGCACGACGGCGACCTGGACGAGCGCGAGCAGGCCGAACGCGAACGCGTAGCCGACGAGGAGGTCGAGCTTGCCGAGCGGCATGGTCATGAGCCGTTCGAGGGTGCCGCCGGTCCGCTCGCGGAGGGTGGCGACGCTGGCCACGACGAACATGACGATGAACGGGAACAGGCCGAGCAGCATGGGCCCGAGCCGGTCGAACAGCATCGGCTGGTCGAACACGTACCGCAGCAGGATCATCAGCAGCGCCGGCACGGCGATCAGCAGCGCGAGGGTGCGGTGGTCGTGCTTGAGCTGCGCCAGGATGCGCCGCATCGTGGCGAGGGTGATGGCGGCGCTCATGTCGTGCTCCCGGCCGTCTCGGTGATCAGGTGGAGGAACGCCTCTTCGAGGTCGGACGCCCCGGTGCGCGAGCGCAGGCCGTCCGGTGTGCCGTCGGCGAGGATCGCGCCCTCGCGCATCAGCAGGAGGCGGTCGGTGCGTCCGGCCTCGTCCATGACGTGGCTGGACACGACGAGGGTGGCGCCGCGGTCGGCCAGTTCCCGGAACAGCCCCCACAGCTCCTGCCGGAGAACGGGGTCGAGGCCGACGGTCGGCTCGTCCAGGACGAGCAGTTCGGGCGTGCCCAGCAGCGCGATGGCCAGGTTGGTGCGGTTGAGCTGCCCGCCGGACAGCGTCGCCGCCGTCTGGTCGCGGCTGCGGCCGAGCCCGACCTCGTCGATGACGCGGGCGACGTCCGAGCGCGGGGCGCGCAGGACGGACGCGAAGTAGCGCAGGTTCTCGGCGACGGTCAGGTCGGCGTACACGGCGGGCGTCTGCGTCGCGTATCCGACGCGGCGCCGCAGGCCGGCCGATCCGGCGGCGTCGCCGAGCACGGTCACCGTCCCGCTCCGGACGATCTGGACGCCGACGAGCGCCCGCATCAGGGTCGTCTTCCCGCAGCCGCTGGGCCCGAGCAGCCCGATGATCGAGCCGCGCGGGACGTCGAAGGTGAGGCCGTGCAGCACCTCCCGGCCACCGCGGACGACCCGCAGGTCGCGCACCTGCACCGCGGGTTCGGCCGCCCGCTCCGGACTGGAACTCATCATGTGTTGAATTTATGCGGACACGGAGCCCCCGGTCAAGGGCTTCGGGCGTGCGAAGGCGCCTGCGCGCAGCAGGATCAGGGCGCGGACGGGGTCAGGACGTGAGGTAGCGCTGGATGGTCGGGGCCACCAGGTCGATCAGGTCGTCCTCGGAGGCGGAGGCCAGCGGCTCGATGCGCAGCACGTAGCGCAGGATCATCAGCCCGATCATCTGCCCGGCGGCCGCCTGGATCCCGAGCGGCGGCGCCTCGGTGGCCTGCGACGCCCGCCCGAACAGGGCGGACGCGACGAACTCGCGCAGCAGCGCCGCCGCCCGCTCGTTCGTCATCGCCGAGCGGAGCATCGCCAGCATCGGCGCGCGGCGGTCGTCGTCCCCCCACACGTCCAGGAACGTGCGGACCATCATCTCGCCGAGCCGCTCCCGCGGGAACGACATGATGCGCGGCAGCAGGACGGACGGGTCCACCGGGAAGCGCATCGCCTCGATGAACACGCCCTCCTTGTTGCCGAAGAAGTGGTGCACGAGCGCCGGGTCGACGCCGGCCGCGCGGGCGATGGCGCGCAGCGACGCGCCGTCGTAGCCCTTCTCGGCGAACAGGTCGCGCGCCTCGGCCAGGATCTTCTCGCGGGTCTCGGTCGGTCCCGGCCGGCGCCCGGGACCGCGGCCCTTGGACTCGGCCGCCTCGGTCACCGGCGCACGCCCCGGCGGGTGATCTCCCCCGCCGGGGTGACTTCCCACGTGTGGTCGGCGGCGGCGAGGTGCAGGCGGGCGAACGCCAGCGCCTCGGCGAGGTCCTCCATGCGCTCGACCCTGCTGGACGCGCGCCGCGTGTTGACCTCCAGGACGACGTGCCCCCGGAAGCCCCCTTCGGCGAGGTTCTCCAACATGGGCCCGCACGGCTGGTTGCCCCGCCCTGGGACGAGGTGCTCGTCCTTGTTCGTGACACCGAGTCCGTCGGCGAGGTGGATGTGTCGAAGGCGGTCGCCCAGGCTCCCCGCCATGTCGACGGCGTCGGAGCCCGAGACGGCGGTGTGGGACAGGTCGAGCGTCACGTACGGGAAGTCCTGGTCGACGGGGTTCCAGTCGGGCAGGTACATCCCCGCCTCCGCGCCGCGCGCCTTGAGCGGGAACATGTTCTCGACCGCGAACAGCACGTCCGTCTCGTCCTGCATGCGGGCGAGGCCCTCGACGAACTCCTTCGCGTAGTCGCGCTGCCAGCGGAACGGCGGATGGACGACGACGACGTCCGCGCCCAGCTCCTCGGCGACCTCCTTGGACCGCACCAGCTTGCCCCACGGCTCGCGCCCCCACACCCGCTGCGTGAGCAGCAGGCAGGGCGCGTGGATCGACTTGATCGGGACCTGGTGGTAGTCCGACAGCCGGCGCAGGACGTTCAGGTCCTGGGACGAGGCGTCCGTCGAGACCATGACCTCGATGCCGTCGTAGCCCAGCAGCGCGGCGGTCTCGAACGCGCTCGGTACCTTCTCCGGGTACACCGACGCGGTGGAGAGCGTGATCGGCGCGTCCGGGACACGGAGCGCC
The DNA here is from genome assembly GCF_004349235.1 of Actinomadura darangshiensis. Classification (GTDB taxonomy): domain Bacteria; phylum Actinomycetota; class Actinomycetes; order Streptosporangiales; family Streptosporangiaceae; genus Spirillospora; species Spirillospora darangshiensis. Next base: position 3,333 of record NZ_SMKY01000273.1, read on the forward strand.
GGTGAACTATCGCCGTTGTGCTGCGGGGTCAAGGCTTCCTCGCCAGGAATGGTCGCTCGGCAGTATTCACGAGATGCGGGTACGCATAGGAAAGACTATGCGGCCGCGGAGGCGATGAAGCACTCGCCCGGAGTGATCCTCGTTTCTCTTGGCTACGCTCTGACTCCGTGGCCGACATCGCGCCGGGCGCCGTGCCCAGCCCCAACATCTGGAACTCCCCGCAGACCTACGAGCTGGAGAACCGCGCCGTCGACCCCGACGGCGTGCTGCCCGCGGCGATGCGGGCGATCCGCCCGTGGCAGGGGGCCGACGTCCTGGACCTCGGCTGCGGCACCGGCTTCCACCTGCCGTTCTTCGCGGCGGACGCGAACCGGGTGATCGGCGTGGAGCCGCACGCGGGCCTCGCCGCGGCCGCCGCGCGCCGCGCCCGCGACCTCCGCAACGTCACCGTGCGCGTCGGTACCGCCCAGTCGCTGCCGCTTGCGGACGCGTCGGTCGACGTCGTCCACGTCCGGTGGGCGTACTTCTTCGGGCCGGGCTGCGAGCCGGGCCTGCGCGAGCTCGACCGGGTCGTCCGGCGCGGCGGCGCGGTCTTCATCATCGACAACGACGCGACCCGCTCCACGTTCGGCCGCTGGTTCCTGCGCGGCCTCCCGAAGTACGACCCCGGGGAGGTCGAGCGGTTCTGGACGCGGCGCGGCTTCACCCGCGAGCCCCTGATGATCCGCTGGTCGTTCCAGAACCGGGACGACCTCGCCGCCGTGCTCCGCATCGAGTTCCCGCCCGATCTCGCCGCCGCCTGCCTGCGCGAGCATCCCGGGCTAGAGGTGGACTATGCCGTGAATTTGTGGTGGCGTTGCCCCTGAGTTACTGACCAGTCGGTTACCGGGAGGAAACGGACCATGGGCCGCGCCGCCAAGACGAGCCTCGTCAGTTCGGGCAGGGTCAGTTCGGGGAGGGGCTTCTCCCCGGCCAGAGCGGCCGGCGGCCTCCTCGCCGCCACCGCCCTCGGCGCGGCCGGCGCCGGCGCGGGCCTGGTCGCCCAGCGCCGCGCCATGCGCCGCCTGCAACTGCGCCCCGACCCGTTCGCGGGCGAGCCGTTCGGCTCCCTGCGCGGCCGTCCCGCCCCGGTCCGCGCCGACGACGGCACCCGCCTGTACGCCGAGGTCGACGGCGCCGACCGCACCGACCTCGCCGTCGTGTTCTCGCACGGCTGGACGCTCACCCAGGACTCCTGGCACTTCCAGCGCAAGGCCCTGCGCGGCCTCGGCCGCCTCGTCTTCTGGGACCAGCGCGGCCACGGCCGCTCCGACGGCGGCGCACGCGACGACTACGCGATCCCCCGCCTCGCCCGCGACCTCGCCGCCGTGATCGACGCGACCGTCCCCGCCGAGACGCCCGTCGTCCTCGTCGGGCACTCGATGGGCGGCATGACCGTCCTGCGCTACGTCGACGAGAACCCCGGCCTGCTCGGCCGCAAGATCCTCGCGACCGGGCTGCTGTGCACCTCGTCCGGCGGCTTGGGCGAGGTCACGCTCGGCATGCCCGCGCTGATCGCGCGCACCACCCACCGTGTCCTCCCGCGCGCGCTCGCCGCCGTGGGCGCCGGCTCCGGCGCCATCGAACGGGTCCGCCACCTCGGCCACGACGCCGCCACCCTCGTCGAGGACCTCGTCGCCTTCGGCCCCGACGCCAGCCCCGCCGCCGTCGCGTTCGCCGAGCAGATGATGACCGAGACCCGGATGGACGCCTTCACCGACTTCTTCCGCTCGATGATCACGACCGAGCTGATCAGCGACTGCGCGGCCCTCGGCGGCGCCGACACCCTGGTCATCGGCGCCGAGCACGACATGCTCACCCCGGTCGAGCACAGCCTCAAGATCGCCTCCTGCGTCCCGTCCGCGCGGCTGGAGGTCGTCCCGTCCGCCGGCCACATGGCCATGCTCGAACGCCCCAGCACCGTCTCCGACCACCTCGGCGACCTCATCGAACGAGCGCGTGTTCATGGCGATGCTGTGGCTTGAGGCGCTTGGGGCGCCGCAAGCCACAGCATCGCGTGCGATCGCTGCATCGCTCCGGCTCGCCTAGCGGCTCGCTGCGCGATCAGTTCCTCGCAGGCTCGGCACTGCCTTCGGACGCGATCGCGATGCCTGAGGTCGCCGCGTGGCGGGGCACCGGCTGAGCTGATCGCAAGACTCCCGTGCTCCGACGTTGTCCGCATCGTCACTCGGTGCCTGCCTACTCGGAGGCGAACACTGTCGGTGCGTGGCTCTAGGCTGCGGCGCATGGCGAAGGCTAAGACGGCCAAGGCGGCCTACCGGTGCTCGGACTGCGGGTGGCAGACGTCCAAATGGGTGGGGCGCTGCGGCGAGTGCCAGACGTGGGGAACGGTCACCGAGGCCACGTCGGCGACCCCGGCCCGGGTCGTGACCGCGGGGCCGGTCAGCTCGCCGGCGCGTCCGATCGGGAAGGTGGACGTCCGGTCCGCGCAGACCCGCCCCACCGGCCTGGACGAGCTCGACCGGGTGCTCGGCGGCGGCATCGTGCCCGGGGCCGTCCTGCTGCTGGCGGGCGAGCCGGGCATCGGGAAGTCGACGCTGCTGCTGGAGGTCGCCGCGCTCGCCTCGACCCCGTCCGGGGGCACCGCCGGCAAGAACGTCCTGTACGTGACGGGCGAGGAGTCGGCCGAGCAGGTGCGGCTGCGCGCCGACCGGGTCGGGGCGATCACCGACCAGCTGTACCTGGCGGCGGAGACGGAGCTGTCCGCCGTCCTCGGGCATATCGACACCGTCGAGCCGACGCTGCTCGTCGTCGACTCCATCCAGACGATCGGCACGTCGGAGGTGGACGGCGCCCCCGGCGGCGTCACGCAGATCCGCGAGGTCGCCGCCAACCTGATCAGGGTCGCGAAAGAGCGCGGCATCACCGTCGTGCTGGTCGGCCACGTCACCAAGGAGGGCGCCATCGCCGGGCCGCGCCTCCTGGAGCACCTGGTCGACGTCGTCCTGTACTTCGAGGGCGACCGGCACTCCCGGCTCCGCATGATCCGCGCGGTGAAGAACCGGTACGGGCCCACCGACGAGCTGGGCTGCTTCGACTTGTCCGACGTCGGCATCGTTGGGCTGCCCGACCCGAGCGGCCTGTTCCTCACCCGGCGCGAGGAGGCCGTCCCCGGCACCTGCGTGACCGTCACGCTGGAGGGCCGCCGCCCCCTCGTCGCCGAGGTGCAGTCGCTCGTCGCGAAGTCGCACCTGCCCTCGCCGCGCCGCGCCACGTCCGGGCTCGACACGTCCCGCGTCGCGATGGTCCTCGCCGTCCTGGCGCAGCGCTGCAAGATCTCCATGCACGAGCAGGACGTCTACGTCTCCACCGTGGGAGGGGTGCGGCTCGCCGAGACCTCCGTCGACCTGGCCCTCGCGCTCGCCGTGGCGGGCTCCACCGTCGAGCAGGCGCTCTCCAACAGCCTGATCGCCCTCGGCGAGGTCGGCCTCGCCGGCGAGGTGCGGATCGTGCCGGGCGTCCAGCGGCGGCTCGCCGAGGCGGCCCGGCTCGGTTTCAAGCACGCCGTCGTCCCGCGCGGATCCCTCGAACTCGCCGACGGATCGCCGCTCAAACGCGCGGATCCGCAGCTCAGCAGCTACGAGGGCATGAAGGTCATGGAGGTCGACAGCCTGAAGCAGGCCCTCCAGGTCTCTTTTACGGCGCCCTGACGGGAGTCACGCCAGAGTATTACTGCACACAAGGGACGCTTGCGACCTGGGGAGGAACCAGCGCACGGCCCGCCTCGGTAAACTGACGCCGTCCAGCGACCTCCGGGGGTCAGGTGCCATCACACGACAGAAGCCATGACGAACGCCGCCGCGCCACGCTGGCCGCGGTGGCTCCGGGTACCCAGATCCGCGACGGACTGGAACGGATCCTGCGGGGCCACACCGGCGGCCTGATCGTGCTCGGCTACGACGGACCGGTCGCGGAGCTGTGCACCGGCGGCTTCGAGCTCGACGTCGAGTTCTCCGCCACCCGGCTCCGCGAGCTCGCCAAGATGGACGGCGCGATCGTCCTCAACGACAGCCACAGCCGCATCGTCCGCGCCGCCGTCCACCTCGTGCCGGACTCGACCCTCCCCACCGAGGAGTCGGGCACCCGGCACCGCACCGCCGAACGCGTCGCCCGCCAGACCGGCCTCCCGGTCATCTCGGTCAGCCAGTCGATGCACATCATCGCGCTGTACCTCGACGGCATCCGCTACGTCCTCGAAGACTCGGCGGCGATCCTGTCCAAGGCCAACCAGGCGCTCGCGACGCTCGAACGCTACAAGCTCCGGCTGGACGAGGTGTCCGGCACGCTCTCCGCCCTGGAGATCGAGGACCTCGTCACCGTCCGGGACGTCAGCGCCGTCGTCCAGCGCCTCGAAATGGTCCGCCGCATCGCCGACGAGATCGAGGGCTACGTCGTCGAGCTCGGCACCGACGGCCGGCTGCTCTCCCTCCAGCTCGACGAGCTGGTCTCCGGCGTCGACGTCGACCGCGAGCTGATCGTCCGCGACTACCCGTCCGACGACACCCGCGCCCGCGGCGTGCGCGCCATCCTCTCCGCCCTGGACACCCTGTCGGCCAACGACCTCCTCGACCTGTCCACGGTCGCCGAGGTGATGGGCTTCGCCGGCCCGGACGCCCTCGACCTGCCCGTCAGCCCCAAGGGCTTCCGCCTCCTCGCCAAGGTGCCCCGCCTGCCGAGCCTGGTCGTCGAGCGCCTCGTCGAGCACTTCGGCGGCCTGCAGAAACTCCTCGCCGCCAGCATCGACGACCTGCAGGCCGTCGGCGGCGTGGGCGAATCCCGCGCCCGCAGCGTCCGCGAAGGGCTCTCCCGCCTCGCCGAATCCTCGATCCTCGAACGCTACGTCTGACCCCGGCGCGCGCCAGCGCAGGCGCGGCTAGCGCAGGCGGAAGATCTGCTTCTCGACCTTCTTGCCCTTCAGGGTGGCGACATAGGTGCCGGGGCGGGCGGGGGTGGCGCCTTTGCAGCCGCGTTCGCGGTCCCACGTCACGTTGTCCACGTAGGGGATGCCGCGCTTGAGGGTCTCCTTGGGCGCGCCGCCCTTGCGGCATTCGGCGGACGACCAGATCCGGTCCGAACCGGACGTGATGCGGACGTCCAGCGTCCCCGTGTCGAACGTGCAGGAGCCCTTGCCGATGCTGACGACCGTGACGCGGAACTCGGGCCGCTCGGCACCGGCGAACGTGTTCTCGGCGGCGGACATGTTGACGACCAGGTCCTTGTCGTCGCAGGGACCCCCGTCCGCCGGCTCCGCCGTGGGCGTGGTCGTCGTGGTGACGGTGACCGTCGGCATCGCGCTCGGCGGCGGCGCGGGGCTCGCACTGTCCACCGCGCCCGCGTCGCGGACCGGTTCACCCTCATCGCCGCCAGCGGAGCAGGTCCAGGCCAGCAGGCCGACGGCGCCGAGCACACTCGCCAGCGCCAACGCGCGGCGCCGCCAGTATCGATCGAGTCCAGATGCATCCCTGTTACGTTCAGTATCCGCCCCCACGCGGTCAGTATGCATTCACCGATCCGGAAAGAGGCGACGACCCGCCGCGTGCCACAATGGCGGCGCGCCATGAACCTGAACTCCGTGTACACCGCCCCGATCCTCGACTGGTACGAGGCGAACGCCCGGGATCTCCCGTGGCGGGCGCAGGACGCGACCCCGTGGGGCGTCCTCGTCAGCGAGATCATGCTCCAGCAGACGCCCGTCGCCCGCGTCCTCCCGGTCTGGGACGCCTGGATGGCGCGATGGCCGACCCCCGGAGCCCTGGCCGCCGAACCGTCCGGCGAGGCCGTCCGGGCATGGGGACGTCTCGGCTACCCGCGCCGCGCCCTGCGCCTGCACGAGAGCGCCCGCGCGATCACCGAGCGGCACGGCGGCGAGGTGCCGTCCGCCCACTCCGACCTCCTGGCGCTCCCCGGGATCGGCGCCTACACGGCCGCCGCCGTCGCCAGCTTCGCGTTCCGGCAGCGGCACGCCGTCCTCGACACCAACGTCCGGCGCGTCCTGGCGCGGCTCCTGTCCGGGGACGAGTACCCGCCCAAGTCACAGACGAAGGCGGAGCTCCACCTGGCCGAGGGCATCCTCCCGCACGACCCGCCGACCGCCGCCCGCTGGGCCGTCGCCGTCATGGAGTTGGGCGCCCTCGTCTGCACGGCCCGCACCCCCCGCTGCGTCGACTGCCCGGTTGCCGGCAGGTGCGCGTGGCAGCTCGCCGACCGCCCCGCCTACGACGGCCCGCCGCGCCGCGGCCAGACCTACGCCGGCACCGACCGCCAGTGCCGCGGCCGCATCCTCGCCGTCCTGCGGGACGCCGAAGGTCCGGTCCCGAAACCGGCCCTCGACGTCGTCTGGTCGGACGCCGTCCAACGCGAACGCGCCCTGGACGCCCTGATCGCGGACGGCCTGGTAGACCCTCTGGAAGACGGCCACTACGCCCTCCCCACCTGACCGCGCCCTGTCACCGTGAATCGGCTGCGCCCCGTCCCGGCGGTGGGTCAGGCGAACGGGATGCCCGCCTTCTGCGCCTGGAGTTCGGAGCGGACGAGTTCGAGGAGGCGCCCTACCCAGTTGCGGCCTTTCCCGCCGCGGGTGATCCAGTGATCGGAGTCGACACCGGAATAGCCGATCGGCGCGTCGCCCGTTCCGAGCAGAACTTCGGCCAGGTCGGGATGCTGCGCGTATTTGGCCCGCAGGAGAGCGGCCATCACGGCCGTCCGCACCTGCGACCAGTTCTCGACTCGCGGCGTCTCCTCAGCGGTCTTCCGGGCCTCGTAAGGCCGCTCGGCCGCGCGGATCCGCTCCCGGGCCTCAGGATCGGCGGTGGACAGGGCCCAGTAGGCGTGCGTGACCGACGGATAGACGACGCCACCGACCTCGATCGCCGATGGATATTCATTCTGCAGGACGTCTATCCCCGCGTCCTCGGGCCAGCCCTTCGGATAGACGCGCCCACCGAAGTGGATCGTCCCGGCGGCGGGTTCCGGCGGGTCGTCGGCGGGACGCCTGGATTCGTACTCCGCATGCGCACGGTCGCGGTCGGCGAAGTATTGCAGCGCCCATTCGCGCATGGCTTCGGTGACGTTCTCGTCCCGGAACCACCCGCCGATCGGAGGCTCACCGACGTCCGTGCACAGAATGACCAGCGGACGGTCCTTGTTGTCCATGTCGCCGAGCGAGTAGTGGCGCTTGTGCTCGGGGATCGCCAGGTACGCCTCCCGCAGCGCCAGCCGGTCGGCCTCGTCCCGTGACTCCAAATACCGGTCGAGCACCGCGAGGCAGCGGCCAGTCGAGTCGGGGCGGTCGTTCAGCCTCTCGATGTCGTCGGCCACCTCCCCGAGAAGCATTTCGGGGGTGAGCCCGAAGCTCGGCTCCGAGGCCTTCCAGCGCCCCAGCTCGAACGCGCTGATCTCACCGCCCTCGGGCACTTCCGTCACCACCCAGCCGCACTCCAGTTTCTGGCGCAGGCCGTCCAGGTCGACCCATTCCCAGCAGTTGATCGCGCCGTCCGCGAACACCAGCAGGTTCGTGAGGTGGTAGGAGAAGTTGTGGATGAAGACGGGGCGGACGACCCCTTCGATCCGCTGCCCGTCCTCGACGCGGTGGATTCGGTTCAACAAGGCGGTCACGCACTCCCAGCAGGCTGCCGGCCGGTCGGCCGGGCATCGGTCATCACGGCGTCCACCGGCCGCATCATGGTCGCGTCGTCCGCCGCGGTCAACGCGAATAATGGCTGGCCGGCCGAGCCGTCGGCCCCATACGGTACGGCCGTGCGAGATCTGCTGGCCCTGCCCAAAGCCCACCTGCACGTCCATCTGGAGAGCACCGTGCGGTGGAGCACGCTCCGCGAGACCGGCACGGCCAACGGCGTGGAAGTGCCCGACGACGTCGGCGTATTCGGCGACTTCGCCTCCTTCTTCGCGCAGAACGACCTCGTCCGCGCCTGCTTGCAGCGGCCGGCCGACTTCCGCCGGATCGCCTACGAGTTCTGCGAGGACGAGGCCGCGCAGGGCACCCGCTACGCCGAGGTCTCCTTCACGGCCGCCGCGCACGGCGAGCGCCTCGGCGATCTGGCCATGCCGCTGACGGCCGTCCTGGAGGGCCTGGACGCCGGGCGAGAGGCCTTCGGGATCGAGTGCCGCCTCATCCTCGACCACTCCCGGCGCCGCTCCGTGGAGCGCGCCTGGCGAACCCTCGACCTGGCCCGCCGCCACGACCACGTGGTCGCCGTCGGCCTCGCCGGCGACGAGTCCCACCCCGGCGACCCGTTCACCGAGGTGTTCGCGGCCGCCCGCGACGCCGGGCTCCACGTCGTCCACCACGCGGGCGAGGGCGAGGGCCCGGCCAGCATCAGGCAGGCGCTCGGCCCGGGCCGCACGGAGCGCCTCGGGCACGGCATCCGCATCCTGGACGACCCCGACCTGGTCGCCGAGGTACGCGAGCGCCAGATCCCCCTGGAAGTGTGCCCGTCCTCCAACGTCGCCCTGGGCTTCGCCTCGACCTTCGAAACCCACCCCCTGCCCCGGCTCCACGACGCCGGCCTGCTCGTCACCCTCAACACCGACATCCCGGCCCTGATAGACACCCCTCTGACCACCGAATACACCCGAGCCCACGAGACAAAAAAAAAAAACAAGAAGAGATCAGACACTGATGACACAATAATGAAGAATCAGTAGTTTAACACTCCAGC
>NZ_SMKY01000274.1 GCF_004349235.1 Actinomadura darangshiensis
ACCCCGACCCCTGGGATTTCCACCACCCCCACGCCTAGCCCGGAAGCCATGGACGATCTGGCGGGCAAACGGACCGGGGAGCGCATCCAGGTGCTCCGCGAGCACAGGGGCCTGACGCGCCCCACTCTCGCCGGGCTCGTCGGCAGGTCCGCGTCCTGGCTCAAGGGCATTGAGAACGGACGCCGCCTTCCACCCCGGCTGCCCATCCTGGTCAGGCTGGCCGAGCCGCTGGGCGTGGGCGACGTCGCGCAACTCGCCGGCACCGACATGGACATCGGCGACGCGGGCTCCAGCCCCCTCGCCTCGTTCTCCCGCATCCCGCACGCCGCGATCCCGGCAGTCCGCGAGGCCGTGCGGGCGCCCCTGCTCACCGTCCCCGAGACCGGGGTAGCCGTGCCGTCCCTCGCGGCCCGCGTCGCGCAGGCATGGTGCCTGTGGCACGGCTCGGCCACCCACCGCACCGATGTCGGGCGGATCCTCCCCGCCCTGGTCCGCGACGCCCGCATCGCCGCGCGAGCGGCCGAGGGCGAGGACCGCCGGACGGCGAACGCGATCCTGTCCGACGTCTACGCGCTCGCCCAGGCGTACCGGTACGCGCTCGACCCCACCCCCGCCCAGGAACGCGCCCTGCTCCGCCACGCCGGTGCGGCGCGAGTCGCCTACAACTGGGGCCTGGCCCGCGTGAAGGCCACCATGGACCAGCGGGCGGCCGAACGCTCCTACGGCATCACCGGCGAGGACCTGACCCCTGTGGTGTCGTGGTCGATGTACTCGCTCCGCAAGGACTGGAACCGCGCCAAACACCAGGTCGCGCCATGGTGGGCCGAATGCTCCAAAGAGGCGTACGCGTCCGGCCTCACCCAGTTGGCGGACGCGCTGAAGAACTGGGCCGACTCCCGCACCGGCAAACGCACTGGACGGCAGATGGGGTTCCCCCGGTTCAAGTCGCGGCGCCGCACGGTGCCCTCGGTCCGGTTCACCACCGGAACCATCCGCGTCGAGGACGACCGCAGGCACCTCACCCTGCCGCGCCTGGGGGCGATCAAGACGCACGAGTCGACGCGGAAGCTGCACCGCCGTATCGCGGCCGGGACCGCGCGGATCCTGTCGGCGACCGTCCGCCGTGAGGCGGGCCGGTGGTTGGTGTCGTTCACCTGCGACGTCGAACGCGCCGACCGGACCCAGGCGCGACCGGACGCGGCGATCGGCGTCGACCTCGGGGTCAAGCACCTGGCGGTGTTCTCCGACGGCCGCCCACCCGCCGACAACCCGCGCCACCTCGCGACCGCGCTCGGTAAGCTGCGCCGCGCATCCCGCGCTCTGTCCCGCAAGCAGGGCCCGGACCGACGCACGGGGAAGGCGCCGTCGAACCGGTGGCTGCACGCGAACGCCGCCCACAACCGGATCGACCACCACGTGGCCGCGCAGCGCCGGGACGCGATCCACAAGCTCACGACCGGCCTGGCCCGCGAGTACGGCACGGTCGTCGTGGAGGATCTGAACGTTGCGGGCATGGTCCGGAACCGGCGCCTGGCGCGTGCGCTCTCCGATGCCGGGTTCGGGGAGATCCGGCGCCAACTCGGCTACAAGACCGGATGGAACGGCGGCCAACTGGTTGTGGCCGACCGATGGTTTCCGTCAAGCAAGAGGTGTTCCGGATGCGGCGCGGTGAAACCCAAACTGCCCCTCCGGATCCGCACCTACCTGTGCGAGCACTGCGGCCTTGAACTCGACCGCGACGAGAACGCCGCCCTCAACCTCGCCCGCCCGGGCAAGACGGGGACCTTCGCCCGGCAACGGGCGAATCACCGAGGAACACTAAACCTCCGTGAACGGGTTGTCGGTATGATCACGCGCGCCTTTGGAGAGGGTGATCATGACGGCGACGGAGGAGCGGGAGGAGACTCCCGCGTGCTATCGGCATCCCAAGCGTGAGACGTATGTGCGCTGCACGCGGTGCGATCGGTACATCTGCCCGGACTGCATGCGGGCGGCGTCGGTGGGGCACCAGTGCACCGAGTGCGTCCGCGAGGGCAACAAGACGGTGCGGCAGGCTCGTACGGTCTTCGGCGGCAAGGTCTCGGTCACGCCGTGGGTGACGTATGTCCTGATCGCCATCAATGTGCTGGTCTACCTGGGGGAGCTGGCCAAGCCCGATCTGGCTGACAGGCTCGGATCGCTGGGCATCGGGCTCATCGGTCCGGACGGCGGCATCTTCGTGGCGGACGGCAACGACTACGGCGGGTTCGAGAACGCCGGTGTCGCGTACGGCGAGTGGTACCGGCTGGTCACGTCGGCGTTCGTACATCTGCTGCCCACGGAGGGCGGCTTCGGGATCGCCCACATCATCTTCAACATGTGGTGGCTGTGGCGGCTCGGACGGCCGACCGAGGAGATGCTGGGACGGGGACGCTTCCTCGCCCTCTACCTCTTGGCGGCCCTCGGCGGTTCGGTGCTCGGCTACCTGGTCGACCCGGGGATGAACGCGGTGGGCGCGTCGGGGGCGATCTTCGGGCTGACGGCGGCCTACTGGATCTTCATGCGCAGGCTCGGTCAGAACATGTACGAGGCCAACCGGCTGGTCCTGTTCTCGCTGATCTGGCTGGTCATCGCGGCCGGGTTCACCTCATGGCAGGGCCACCTGGGCGGCCTCCTGGCGGGCGGCGCGATCGCACTGGCCTTCGCCTACGCCCCACGGAAGCGGCGCGTACTCGTCCAGGCAGGCGCCGCCGCGGCCATGCTGGTGCTTCTGGCCGTACTGGTGATCGTCAAGACCTCAGAACTCGGCGGCACCCTCCTCTGACCCCGCCGACCGGCACGGACGCTCATATGGCGTACGGATCGGTCAGGGTCATGGGGGTGTTCGCGATCTCCAATGCTTCCTCGGGGAAGCGGGGACCGGCCGTGTAGTAGCGGGCCCGGGTGCGTCCGACCGAGGCCAGGACTTCGGCCGCGACGAGGTCGCGGAGGTCGCGTTGGGCCTGCTGGAGGCTGAGGCTTTCGGCGTGCTCGTAGCGCAGGCGGCGGACACGTCCGGCCATGGCGACGTCGTGCAACGCGGTGATGCTGCGCTCGTCGCGGCCGGTCCGTTCCGCGAAACGGGACAAGGCCCGCCAGACCTTCCCGGCTCGGTCTATTCGGCCCCGCACCGTCTGGGCCTGCTGGTGATAGGCGGTGAGGTTGAACCGGATCCAGTCGGAGACGTCCTGGTCGGGGACATAGTGGGCGCCACGCCGGGTGAGTTCGCGGTAGTACTCCCAGGTGTTGCCGGGACGTCCGAGCCAAGCCTCGACAGCGGAGAACTCGGGGGCCAGGACGCCTTCTCGGGCGATCATCAGTGTCTGGAGCGAGCGCGACATCCTGCCGTTGCCGTCTGCCCACGGGTGGATGGAGACCAGATGAAGATGGGCCATGGCGGCGCGGATCAGGGGGTGGGCGCCGTTGTCGGTGTTGAGCCAGTCCGCCAGTTCCTCCATGAGCCCTGGGACCGTGTCGGCGTCCGGGCCGGTGTACGCGGCGATGCTGGGGTCGCGGGCGTCGGCGACGTAGACAGGGCCGCGGCGCCACTGGCCGGCGGGTTTGCGAGGGGTATGGCGGTGACCTTGGAGCATCCAGTGCAGTGCGTTGAGGAGCCCCTTGCTGTAACGGAAGTCCTCGACATCGTGCAATGTCTGGATGTAGGTCATCATCCGCTGGTAGGCGAGGGTCTCTTCGCGATTCTCCTCGGAGACCTCGACATCTCGCTCGCCTTCCATCAGATCCTCCACGTCGACGGTGGCGACCTTGAATCCCTCGATGGAGTTGGAGGCCGCGACGGCGTCGGCGGTGAGGTGCTTCCGCAACCCCTCCGTCCGCTTCGCGGGCGTGCCTCGCACCTGGTGGCGGAGAGCCTCTCGCATCCTCTCGATCTCACTGAGGACGCTCTCGTCCGCCGAGGTGAGCGCCGGGGTCGGATAAAGCATGGACGGCATGATAGTCTGACGTAATCACCACGTCAACATGGACGATCCTGGCCGCGACCTGACCAGCCTCACAGAAGAGTGCGCTGGCCGGTGGATGACGGCCAGCGCACTCTGTCGGACGGTCAGATGTCGTAGTACAGCTCGAACTCGTGGGGGTGGGGGCGGAGGCGGATCGGGTCGATCTCGAACTCGTTCTTCATCGTGATCCAGGTCTCGATGAGGTCCGGGGTGAAGACGCCGCCTTCGAGGAGGTAGTCGTGGTCGGACTCCAGGGCCGCGAGCACCTCGGGCAGGGAGCCGGGGACCTGCGGGATCGCGCGGGCCTCCTCGGGCGGGAGCTCGTAGAGGTCCTTGTCGACCGGCTCCGCGGGCTCGATCTTGTTCTTGATGCCGTCCAGGCCGGCCATGAGCATGGCGGAGAACGCCAGGTAGGGGTTGCAGGACGGGTCCGGGACGCGGAACTCGACGCGCTTGGCCTTCGGGTTCGAGCCGGTGATCGGGATGCGGATGCACGCCGACCGGTTGCGCTGGGAGTAGACCAGGTTGACCGGGGCCTCGAAGCCGGGGACGAGGCGGTGGTAGCTGTTCACCGTCGGGTTCGTGAAGGCCAGCAGGGACGGCGCGTGCCGCAGCAGGCCGCCGATGTAGTAGCGGGCGTTGTCGGACAGGCCCGCGTAGCCGACCTCGTCGTAGAAGAGCGGCGCGCCGTCCTTCCACAGGGACTGGTGGCAGTGCATGCCGGAGCCGTTGTCACCGAAGATCGGCTTCGGCATGAACGTGACGGTCTTGCCGGCGGCGCGCGCGACGTTCTTGACGATGTACTTGTAGAGCTGGAGCTGGTCGGCCGTCTTCAGCAGCGTGTCGAAGCGGAAGTCGATCTCGGCCTGGCCGGCGGTGCCGACCTCGTGGTGCTGCATCTCGACGTGGATGCCGACGTCGAGGAGCTGCGCGACCATCTCCGAGCGCAGGTCGGTGTAGTGGTCCATCGGCGGGACGGGGAAGTAGCCGCCCTTGTACGGGGGCTTGGCGCCGAGGTTGCCGCCGGGCTCCTCGCGGCCGGTGTTCCAGGCGCCCTCGACCGAGTCGAGGTAGTAGTAGCCGGCGTTCTGCTTCGTCTCGAAGCGGACGTCGTCGAAGATGTAGAACTCGGCCTCGGGGCCGAAGTAGCAGGTGTCGGCGATGCCGGTGCCGCGCAGGTAGTCCTGCGCCTTCTTCGCCACGTTGCGCGGGTCGCGGCTGTAGGGCTCGCCCGTCAGCGGGTCGTGCACGAAGAAGTTCAGGTTCAGGGTCTTGTGCTGCCGGAACGGGTCGACGACGGCGGTCGAGGCGTCGGGCAGCAGGAGCATGTCCGACTCGTGGATCTCCTGGAACCCGCGGACGGACGAGCCGTCGAACATCAGCCCCTCGGTGAAGACGCTCTCGCCGAAGCTCTCGACGGGGAACGTGAAGTGCTGCATCTTGCCCGGCAGGTCCACGAACCGGCAGTCGACGAAACGCACACCTTCGTTCCTGATGTAGCTCAGGACCTCATCGGCGCTGCTGAACATCCAGCCTCCTCATAGGGGCGGTTCTTGGCTTCTAGAAAGCTAGGCGTGCGCCGTTTCCCGGCCGTGTCTCGTATGTTTCCGCTGTGTTACGCGTCACTCCGGGCCTGCCCGGGGGAGCCGCGTCGGAACCTCGCGGGGGACGGGATAGCGTAGAAGCCATGAGCGGTAAGGAGCCGGCGGCCGGGCCGCGGTGGACGCAGACATGGCTCGGCGGGGCGCGCTCGGCCGGCGTCGACCTGGGTGAGCCCGGCACGCGGATCGGGTTGCCGGAGACCGGCAGCGGCTCCGTCGCGCCCTACGGCCGGCGGCTCATCGCGCTGTTCGTCGACTGGGGCCTGTCGATGCTGGTGGCGAGCCTGCTGGCGCGGTCGTTCGGCTGGGAGCCGGCGGAGCGCAGCCTGGTGACCCTCGCCGTCTTCGGGCTGCAGGCGTGGGTGCTCACCGCGTTCCTCGGCACGACGATCGGCAAGCGGCTGTGCGGCATCAGGGTCGCCCGGCTGGACGGCCGTCCCGTCGGCCTCGGCTGGGGCCTCGCCCGGACCCTGCTGCTCCTGCTGTTCATCCCCGCGCTGATCTGGGACCGCGACTACCGGGGCATGCACGACCGGGCGAGCAACACCGTCGTCGTCAGCATCTAGCCGGAAACGAGAAAGCGCCCCCGAGGGGGCGCCTTTCCTCATCGGGCGTCAGCGCATCTTGGGCTTCGGGCCCTTCGGCATCTTTGCGCCGCGGGGCATCGGGCCCTTCGGCATCTGCATCGAGCGGGGGAGGGCCTGCAGGCGGTCGTTCAGCTCCGCGACCTGCGCCTTGTTCAGGTTGCGGGGCAGCTTCATCAGGTGCCGCTGCAGCTTGTCGACCGGGATCTGGCCCTCGTCGTCCCCGACCTGCACGTCATAGATCGGCACCTGCTGGGCGGCCCGGGAGATGCGCTTCTTCTCCGCGCCGAGCAGCTGGCCGACCCGGTTGCGCGGGCCCTCCGAGACGAGCACCACGCCGGCGCGTCCCACCGCGCGGTGCACCATGTCGAGGTTCCGGTTGCCGCTGACCGCCTCGGTGACCGACCAGTTGCCGCGCATGTTCTTCAGGATCGCCGCGGCCGCGCCCGGCTGCCCGGCGATCACCTTGTACTGCGCGCGCTGCGCCAGCTGGCCGAAGACGATCATGCCGACGGCGAGCCCGGCGAGGACGCCCAGCGGGATGAAGAACCACAGCTGGCCGAGGAACAGCCCGATGAGGATGACGACGACCAGCGTCCCGATCGCGGAGGCGAACACGATCGGCAGGGCCTTCGGGTCGGCCTGGCGGAGCACCTGGGCGACCATGCGGATCTGTTTGAGGCGCCCTGGACTCTCCTGGGCCCCGTCCGTGGGCTTTTTCGACATAGATCCAAGGATAGTCGGGTCGGGGCGGTAGCGGGGTCACGCCTCCCGTGCGGAGATCGCCTGCTTGTACAGACGCCCGGCGCGGTAGCTGGAACGCACCAGCGGGCCGGACATGACGCCGGCGAAGCCGATCTCCTCGGCCTCGGCCGACAGCTCCACGAACTCCTCCGGCTTCACCCACCGCTCCACCGGGTGGTGGCGGGGGCTCGGCCGCAGGTACTGGGTGATCGTGATCAGCTCGCAGCCGGCCGCGTGCAGGTCGCGCAGCGCCTGGGAGACCTCCTCGCGGGTCTCGCCCATGCCGAGGATCAGGTTCGACTTGGTGACCAGGCCGTCCTCACGGGCGCGGGTGATCACGTCGAGGGAGCGCTCGTACCGGAACCCCGGCCGGATCCGCTTGAAGATCCGCGGGACGGTCTCCACGTTGTGCGCCAGCACCTCGGGCCGGGACGAGAAGACCTCGGCGAGCTGCTCCGGGACGGCGTTGAAGTCCGGGATCAGCAGCTCGACGCCGCAGCCGGGGATCGCCGCGTGGATCCGCCGGACGGTCTCGGCGTACAGCCAGGCGCCGCCGTCCTCGAGGTCGTCACGCGCTACACCGGTGATGGTCGCGTACTTCAGGCCCATCGTGGCGACGGACTCGGCGACGCGGCGCGGCTCGTCCCGGTCGAGGGCGGCCGGCTTGCCGGTGTCGATCTGGCAGAAGTCGCAGCGCCGGGTGCACTGGTCGCCGCCGATGAGGAACGTGGCCTCGCGGTCCTCCCAGCATTCGTAGATGTTGGGGCAGCCGGCCTCCTGGCACACCGTGTGCAGGCCCTCGGATTTCACCAGGCCAGTGAGCTCCCGGTACTGCGGGCCCATCTTCAGCCGCGTCTTGATCCACTCGGGCTTGCGCTCGATGGGGGTCTCGCTGTTGCGCGCCTCGACGCGCAGCAGCTTGCGCCCCTCTGGTGTCACCGTCGTCACGCGTTCCAGGGTACGTCGCGATCTACGGTGCCGGTGCACCGGCGGCGGGCCCCTGCGCCCGGCGGCCGGGACCTGGCCTCAAAGCCGTATCGGAGCGATCTCGAACGAATGACGGTACTCCGATCGTGTAGCCGATTCGCGTGTTTCGGCCATGCCCGACAACGGATCTCTCTAGGGTGACTCCCTGTCGCCATGCAACAGCATCAGCAGGAGGACCGCAGTGGGTCTGGCAATGTCGTACCTTCGGGTGCCGCCGGTGCTGGAGGGAGAGCCCGATCCAGGCCGGATCGCCCGCCACATCTTCGGTGACGCGAACTGGCGCCGGCGCGGCGCGGCGGAGCTGTTCGAGCTCGGCTGGTCCTGGCAGGCGATGCACTACCTCGTCACCGGCGATCCGTGGGACGGGCGGCAGCCCGAGGCCGACGTCGTGTGCGGCGGCCGCCTCCTCACCGAGGACGGCGCCGACGAGCTGGGCATGGACGTCATCTACCTGGCCCCCGACCGGGTGAAGCCGACCGCCGACCACCTGGCCGCGACGCCGTTCGCGCAGGTCGCCGGGCGCTACGACCCGGCGGCGATGGACAAGGCCGGCGTCCAGGACGCGAAGCGGCTGGACGGCGCCGCCCGCGACAAGGTCCTCAAGGCCGCCTACCAGGGGCTGACGGAGTTCTTCCGGATCGCCGCCACCGAGGGCCAGGCCGTCTACAAGGTGATGGCCTGAACCCCTAGCTGCGCCGTGGTGCGGTGGAGGGTCTCCGCCGCGCCCAGCGCCGCCGCGAGGTGCCGTTCGACGAGCGGGACGACCTCGGCGACCGTGACGTCCCGGCCGAGCTCCCGGCTGAGGCTGGTCGACCCGACGTCCCGGATCCCGCAGGGGACGATCTTGTCGAACCAGCCCATGTCGGTGTCGCAGTTCAGCATGAAGCCGTGCATCGCCACGCCGCGCGCCACCCGGATCCCGATCGAGCCGATCTTGCGGTTGGGCGTGCCGGCCACCCACAGCCCGCTGTGCCCCTCCACGGTGACGGTCGGCAGGCCGAGCTCGGCGCAGACGTCCATCATCATCCGCTCCAGCAGCCGCACGTAGCCGACGACGTCCACCGGGTCGGGCAGCCGGATGATCGGGTAGCCGGTGAGCTGCCCCGGGCCGTGCCAGGTGATCTTGCCGCCGCGGTCGACGTCCACGACCGGGGCGCCGGGGTCGCCGAACGGGCGGTCGAGCGCCTCGGTCCGCTTGCCGGCCGTGTAGACCGGCTCGTGCTCCAGCAGCAGGACGGTGTCGGGGATCGCGTCGTCCACCCGCAGCGCGTGGGTGCGCTTCTGAAGCTCCCACCCGTCCGGGTAGGGGACGGCCGCCGTGCCGAACCCCGCGTGCACCACCACAAGCTCGCGTACGTCCACATCGCTCACGCGAGCCAGCTTATGCCGTGGGCGCCCCGGTTCGCGCGTCAGAGGGCGGCGAGCAGGCGGGGCTCCAGCCGGGTCTCCTTCGCCGTTCCCGGGGCGTCCGGCTCGATGCGGTAGGCGCCCGCGTCCCGCCGGTAGGAGACGGCCTGGACGAACTCGGTGCCGACGTAGTGCAGCGCCACGGACTCGTCCGCCGCGTAGCCGCCCGGCAGCGTCCCCTCGCCGACGAGCTGCTGCAGCAGCGGGCGCCGCTGCGGGTCGCTGTCGTAGTGGACGCCGCACGAGTACGGCAGGAAGCCGAGCCCGTCGGTGAGCGGGCGGAGCTGCGGCCCGAAGGAGTCGGTGTTGCCGCCGACGTGCCAGCACAGTGCGCCCGCGCTCTGCCCGGCGAGCACGACGCCCTCCTGCCATGCCTCCCGCAGGATCTCGTCGAGGCCGTGCAGCCGCCACAGGGCGAGGAGGTTCGCGACGCTCCCGCCGCCCACGTAGACGAGGTCCTGGGTGAGCAGGTGCGCCCGCATGTCGGCGACGTTCGGCATCGGGAACAGCGCCAGGTGGCTGACCTCGGCGTCCATGGAGGAGAACGCGGCGTAGGAGCGGAGGACGGGCTGGAGGCCGTCGCCCATGGCCGTCGCGATGAGGCAGACGCGCGGCCGGTCCTGCCCGGTCAGGTCGAACGCGTAGCGCAGCAGCGGGCTCGGCGCGAGCCCGTCCCGGTCGTCAGGGACGAACGTGCCCCCGCCGATCGCGAGGATGTGCGGCTGTCCGTCGGTGCTCATTCATCCCCCTCATAGGTCAAGCTGTCCGATTGTCACCGTATGACTACTGAACGGGAGCGGGTGGGACTTTGACGATTCTTGGGGCTCACAGGACGGCGGCGAGGGCCGACTCGACGTCCTCGTGCGCGAACCGGAACCCGGCGTCGGCCAGCCGGTGCGGCAGGACGCGCTGGCTGACCAGCGGGCCCTCGTCGGCGAAGCCGCGCAGCGCCGCCCGCAGCGCGAACGCCGGGACGGCCAGCCGCGCCGGCCGGTGCAGGACGCGGCCGAGGGCCTTGGTGTAGGCGTCGTTGGTCACCGGGTTCGGCGCGGTCAGGTTGACCGGCCCGGCGGTCTCGTGGTCGAGGAGGAACCGCAGCGCCGCGACCTGGTCGTGCAAAGAGATCCAGCTCGTCCACTGCGCGCCGTCGCCGAGGCGGCCGCCGAGGCCGAGCCTGAACAGCGGCAGGGTGCGCCCGAGGATGCCGCCCTCGCGGGAGAGGACGACACCGGTCCGCGGGTGGACGACCCGGACCCCGGCCTCGCCCGCGGGCCTGGCGGCGGCCTCCCAGTCGCGGACGAGCGCGGCCAGGAACCCCTGCCCGGCGGGGGACTTCTCGTCGACCTCCCGGCCGCCGGTGTCGCCGTAGTAGCCGATCGCCGACCCGCATACCAGCACGCGGGGCCGCGGGTCCGCCGCGGCGATCGCCTCGCACAGCGTCCGGGTGCCGGCCACCCGGCTGTCGTAGACCTTCCGCTTGTACGCCTTCGTCCACGGCCGGTCGCCGACCCCGGCGCCCGCCAGGTGCACGACGGCGTCCGCGCCCTCCAGCGCGCCCTTGTCGACGCACCCGTCGGCGGGCGACCACTGCGCCTCGTCGGGTCTGGACGGTGCCTGCCGCACCAGCCGGACGACCTCGTGGCCGTCCTCCCGCAGCGACTGCACCAGCGCCGAGCCGATGAGGCCCGACGAACCCGTGACGGTGACCCTCATGCCACCCAGCCTAGGACGATCAAGCCGCCGATTGGTGAGATTCTCAGCCCGTCCCGCGTTTCCCCGGACGCCCGGGACCCCGCCGGCCTGCGGCGCGGCGGGGTCCCGAGTGGGGCGGAAGGGGTCAGAGGCCGAGTTCGGCCTCGAAGTTGCCCTCCTCCAGGCGGTGCTTGAGCGTGGCGAGGAAGCGGGCCGCGTCCGCGCCGTCGATCAGGCGGTGGTCGTAGGTCAGCGCCAGGTAGACCATCGACCGGACCGCGATGACCTCGCCCAGCTCCGGGTCGTCGATGACGGCCGGGCGCTTCACGACGGCGCCCGTGCCGAGCATGCCGACCTGCGGCTGGTTGAGGATCGGGGTGTCGAACAGCGCGCCGCGGCTGCCGGTGTTGGTCAGCGTGAACGTGCCGCCCGCCAGCTCGTCCGGGCTCACCTTGTTGATGCGGGTGCGCTCGGCGATGTCGGCGATCCGCTGCGCGAGGCCGCCCAGGTTCAGCTGGCCCGCGTTGTGCACGACCGGGACCATCAGGCCGCGCTCGGGCACGTCCACGGCGATGCTGAGGTTCTCGACCTCGTGGTAGGTGACCTCGTTGGTCTCGCCGTTGATGACCGCGTTCAGCTTCGGGTGCGCCTTGAGCGCCTCGACCGTCGCCAGCGCGAAGAAGGGCATGAACGACAGCTTGACGCCCTCGCGGGCCTGGAAGTCGGCCTTGGCCTGCTCCCGCAGCCGCGCGATCTTGGTGATGTCCACCTCCACCACGGTGGTGAGCTGCGCGGACACCTGCAGCGACTCGACCATGCGGCGGGCGATCGTCTGCCGCATCCGGGACATCTTCTCGGTCCGGCCGCGCAGCGCCAGCTGCTCGGCCGGGGCGGCGGCGGGCGCCGGGGCGGCGTGCCGGCCCGCGGGGGCCTGCGCGGGAGCCGGAGCCGCGGCGGGCGGGGCCGCGG
>NZ_SMKY01000275.1 GCF_004349235.1 Actinomadura darangshiensis
GCCCATGAGGCCCGGGCCTTCCGAGGGCGTCCCCGGCGGGCCAGGGTTCTGTGGCGTGCCGGAAAGGTCCGCCGGGTTCGACCCGGCGGACTCGCGGTGGGCACCCGGAAGGCCGGATTCGCCGGAGTCGCCGGGACGGGGGTGCTGCTGCCCGCCCGGCCTCTGCGACCCGGGTTCCGGTCGGGGCTGGCTTGGATTACTCACGCGACCTCATCAACAGGGGACAACGGTTGTCACCGAGGGCCGGGGATGGCTCCCCGGCCTTGTTGCGGCTCGTGCGCCGTCCGAAGAGTACTGTGCGGGCTGGTGAGCGGGGGGAGCGCGTGCACATCGAGGGACGTTCCGGCCGGTCAGCGCCCCCCGCAGGGCGGCGGATCCTCCTTGCTCGGCTACCGCTCCGGAGTGTGTCTCCGGGATGGGGTACGGGCGTCGCGGCCGGATGGTTCCAGCCGCAACTTTGACACATTTCCACCACATACACCCTGAAATCGCCGCATTTGCGATCTAGCTGCGGAGACCTCCAGGTAGATCGCCACTTGCCAGGACGGGCCGGGCTACGTATCTTGTCGATGTATCGAGCCGATACATTCGCTCGATACATCGGATCGAGACATCGGCTCCGCGGAAGGGGGACTCGGATGGCTGCCAAGAAGGGCGCGGGCGTGCTGGAGCTCGCCGTGCTCGGGCTGCTGCACGAGTCCCCGATGCACGGCTACGAGCTGCGCAAGCGGCTCAACACCCTGCTGGGGATGTTCCGCGCGTTCTCCTACGGCTCGCTCTACCCGTGCCTCAAGCAGCTCCTGGCCAACGGGCTGATCATGGAGGACCGGCCGGAGCAGCCGAACACCCCCCTGGCACTGCAGAGCCGCCGGTCGAAGATCGTTTACAAGCTCACCGCCGACGGCAAGGAGCGCCTCCAGCAGCTCCTGACCGAGGCCGGTCCGGCGTCGTGGGAGGACGAGGGGTTCGGCGTGCACTTCGCCTTCTTCTCGCACACCCGCGCCGACGTCCGGCTGCGGATCCTCGAAGGCCGGCGCAGCCGGCTGGAGGAGCGCCTGGAGAGCGTCCGCGCCGCCCTGGCGCGGACCCGCGAGCGCGTCGACTCCTACACCCTGGAGCTGCAGAACCACGGTCTGGAGTCGGTCGAGCGCGAGGTCCGGTGGCTCAACGAGCTGATCGGACGCGAGCGGGCCGAGCAGGAGCAGCAAGCACGGCAAGCCAAGTCAGCCAAGCGAATTGATCAGGACATGCCTCGGGACGAGGGCCGCTGACCTGCGGCCCCGCGCCATCGGGGGCGGGTGAAACACCACATGTTCCGTAACAGAGAAGGAGCGACCGGAATGGGTTCGGTGCGCGTAGCCATCGTGGGTGTGGGCAACTGCGCCTCTTCGCTCGTCCAGGGCGTCGAGTTCTACAAGGACGCGACTCCCGACAAGCGAGTCCCTGGCCTGATGCACGTCCAGTTCGGCGAGTACCACGTGGGCGACGTCGAGTTCGTGGCGGCGTTCGACGTGGACGCCAAGAAGGTCGGGATGGACCTGTCCGAGGCCATCCACGCCAGCGAGAACAACACCATCAAGTTCGCCGACGTCCCCCCGACCGGCGTGACCGTCCAGCGCGGCCACACCTTCGACGGCCTCGGCGACTACTACCTCGACATGGTCGAGGAGTCCGACGCCAAGCCGGTCGACGTGGTGCAGGCCCTCAGGGACGCCGAGGTGGACGTCCTGGTCTCCTACCTGCCGGTGGGGTCCGAGGAGGCCGACCGCTTCTACGCCCAGGCCGCCATCGACGCCAAGGTCGCGTTCGTGAACGCGCTGCCGGTGTTCATCGCCAGCGACCCCGAGTGGGCGCAGAAGTTCACCGACGCGGGCGTGCCGATCGTCGGCGACGACATCAAGTCCCAGGTCGGCGCCACCATCACGCACCGCGTGATGGCCCGCCTGTTCGAGGACCGCGGGGTCGAGCTGCTGCGCACGTACCAGCTCAACTTCGGCGGCAACATGGACTTCATGAACATGCTGGAGCGCAAGCGGCTCCAGTCCAAGAAGATCTCCAAGACCCAGTCGGTCACCTCGCAGATCCCGCACGAGATGGCCAAGGCCGACGTGCACATCGGCCCGTCCGACCACGTGCCGTGGCTGGACGACCGCAAGTGGGCCTACGTCCGGCTGGAGGGCAAGTCGTTCGGCGACACCCCCCTGAACCTGGAGTACAAGCTGGAGGTCTGGGACTCCCCCAACTCCGCCGGCGTCATCATCGACGCCGTCCGCGCCGCGAAGATCGCCAAGGACCGCGGCATCGGCGGCCCGATCCTGTCGGCGTCCTCGTACTTCATGAAGTCGCCCCCCGAGCAGTACAACGACGACCAGGCGCACGACGCGGTGGAGCAGTTCATCCGCGGCGAGCTCGACCGCTGACCGGCGCCCGGAGCGGAGCTCCAGCGCACTGACCAGCGGTTGAGAGTCTGATCACAAAGTTTCCAAAGGACGCCCTGACGGTGGACATCCCACTGTCAGGGCGTCCTTACTTCTGTAGAGAAAACGGTGATGTCCCGGCCCTTTGTCACGCTCTGGCCCTACTGTGACACCGCCGGTAACTGCGCGTCCGGTTCCGAGTCTTCGAGGTGAGAACGTGACGGCACGCGAGATGTTCAAGGTGTCCGCAGGGCTGACGGGCCTCCTGGTGGGGCTCGCGGGATGCACGGGAGGGGGTGACGGCGCGACGGCGGAGGGGGCCACCCGGCAGGGCGGCACGCTGCGCGTCGTCGGCTCGTCCGACGTCGAGCACCTCGACCCGGCCTCCGTGGCCAGCGTCGGCGCGTACGGGCTCGCCCGCACCTTCGCCCGGACGCTGTTCGGGACGCGCGCGTCCAACGACTTCCAGGAGACGATCCCCGTCCGCCCCGACGTGGCGGCGCGGATCCCGACCCGCGAGAACGGCGGCGTCAGCAAGGACCGCCGCACCTACACGGTGGGGCTGCGCGACGGCGTCCGGTGGAACACCAGCCCGCCGCGCCAGGTGACCGCGCAGGACTTCGTCCGCGGCTTCGAACGGCTCTGCAACCCGGCGTCGCCGTCCGCGGGCAAGGGCTACTTCCTCTCGACGCTCAAGGGGATGGACGAGTTCTGCCGCGGCTTCGGCTCCGTCGACGCGAAGAACGCCGGGGCGATCGCCGCCTATCAGCGCGACCACGAGATCGCGGGCGTGCGCGCCAAGGACGACCGGACGCTCGTGTTCAAGCTGAAGAGCCCCGCCAGCGACTTCCTCAACCTGCTTTCCCTGCCGTTCACCGCCGCCGCGCCGCGGGAGTACGACCGGTACGTCCCGGACAGTGCGGAGTTCCGGCAGCACACGATCTCCGACGGCCCGTACCAGATCACCGAGTACAAGCCGGGCATCTCCTACCTGCTCGGGCACAACCCGGCGTGGCAGGCGGGCGGTGACCCGCTCCGCGAGCGGCACGTCGCGAAGATCCGGATCACCCTCGGGCAGGACTCGCCGGAGACCGTCCAGCAGCAGCTCGAGCAGGGCACCGCCGACCTCGCGTGGGACCAGCCCGTCCCAACCCCGGCGATCCCGCGGCTGCGCGACGACCCGCGGTTCGCGATCCGGGAGACGCCGAACAACAGCCCGTACCTGGTGTTCAACACGCGCAGCCCCAGCAACGGCGGCGCGCTCGGCGACCGGGCCGTGCGGCAGGCGCTGGAGTACGCGATCGACCGCAGCGCCCTCATCAAGATCGTCGGCGGGCCGGCGGTGGCGCGGCCGCTGCACACGGTCATCCCGCCCGGCAACTCCGGGTACGCGGAGGTGAACCACTATCCGACGCCCGGCGAGTCCGGCGACGCCGCCAAATGCCGCGAACTACTCGGAAAGACGGGCCACTCTGAGCTCACGCTGAAGTTCCCCTACCGGACCAACAGCGTCCACAAGCTCATCGCCCAGTCCATCGCGGAGAACCTGGACGCCTGCGGGGTCGAGACGGAGCTGACCGCCGACTCGGGCGGCTCCTTCTACTCCGGCACCCTCGGCACGCCCGCCCGCGCCCGCGAAGGCGCCTGGGACATCGCCGCCCCCGGCTGGGTCCCCGACTGGTACGGCAACAACGGCCGCTCGATCATCCAGCCGCTCTTCGACGGCCGCACCTACGGGCAGAACTCCACCAACTACGGCGGCTACGACGCCCCCGAGGTCAACGCCCTCATCGACCAGGCCCTCACCGCCCCCGACGCCGACCACGCGGCCGGCTACTGGCAGCACGCCGACCAGAAGATCATGCAGGACGCCGCGATCGTCCCGCTCCTCGACCGCGCCCAGACCATCTTCCGCTCCTCCCGCGTCCACAACGCCCTCTTCCTGCCCACCACAGCCGCCTACGACTACACCCGCCTCTGGCTCAGCGGCGACTGACAGCGCATAACCTGATCCGATGCGGGCGGGTGAGTTGCGGGAGATCTTGCGGGGGCGGGACTTCCGGCGGCTCTACGGGACGCGGCTCGCGTCGCAGCTGACCGACGGCGTGTTCCAGGTGGCGCTCGCCGGCTACGTGTTCTTCTCGCCCGAGCGGCAGGCGACGGCGGCGAAGGTCGCGGCGGCGTTCGCGGTGACGCTGCTGCCCTACTCGGCGCTCGGGCCGTTCGCCGGGGTCTTCATCGACCGGTGGCAGCGGCGGCAGATCCTCGTGTGGACGCCGGCGCTGCGCGCCCTGCTCGTGCTGCTCGTCGCGGCGCTGGTCGCGGCTGGGCAGGACGGCCTCGGCTTCTTCCTCGGCGTGCTCGTCGTCCTCGGCGTGAACCGGTTCTTCCTCGCGGCACTGTCCGCGGCGCTGCCGCACGTGGTCCGGCGCGACCAACTGGTCACCGCGAACGCGTTCACGGTCACGTCCGGGACGATCATCGCGTTCGCCGGGGCGGGCGCGGGCTACCTGCTGCGCCGGCTGTTCGGCGCCGGGAACGACGGGACGGCGCTGATCCTCGTGGTCGCGGCGGGGCTGTTCCTGCTGGCCGGGGCGGTCGCGACGACGCTGCCGCGGCGGCTGCTCGGCCCGCACCCGCCCGAGGACGTCCTGCCGGGGGTGCCCCGCGCCGACCTGCCGCGGATCGTCGAGGCGCTCGGCGGCGTCCTGAACGGCCTGCTGGACGGGGCCCGGCACATCGCCCGCCGGCCGCAGGCGGCGCTGGCGCTCGGCGCGATCTCCTTCCACCGGTTCCTGTACGGCATCGTCCTGATCATGACGCTGCTGCTGTGCCGGAGCCACTTCGCCGACGACCCCGACCGCGGCCTGGAGACGTTCGCGCTGATGCTGGGCGTGTCCGGCGCCGGATACTTCGCCGCCGCGCTGATCACGCCGCCGGTCGTGCGGCGGATCAGCAAGCAGGCGTGGGTGGCGTGGCTGCTCGGCGGTGCGGCGCTGAGCCTGCTCGTCCTCGGGATGCCGTTCACGGAGCGTCCCTGGGCGGCCGGCGCATTCCTGCTCGGCGTCGTGTCGCAGGGCGTGAAGCTGTGCGTCGACACGACGCTGCAGGAGGGGATCGACGACGCCTACCGGGGACGCGTGTTCGCCGTCTACGACATGCTGTTCAACGCGACGTTCGCCGCGGCCGCCGCCGCTGCCGCGACCTGGCTGCCCGCCGACGGCCGCGCCCCCCTCACCCTCCTCGCGGTCGTCGCCGCCTACGCGGCCGGCGCCGTCGCCTACCGGACGGCCGCGACCCGCCTCCGCCGCCCCGCCCACGCCCTCCGCTGACGGTTACAGCGACTCGGCGACGGCGTTGAGGGCGGCGGCGATGTGGAGGACCTCGTCGTCCGTGCAGACGTAGGGCGGCATCGTGTAGATCAGCTTGCCGAAGGGGCGCAGCCACACGCCGTGCGCCATCGCGATCTCCTGGACGGACGTGACGTCCACCGGCTCGCGCGCCTCCACCACGCCGATCGCGCCGAGGACGCGGACGTCCGCCACCGCCGGGAACGCGGCCGCCTCCTGGAGTTCGCTGGTCAGGACGGCCTCGATGGTGTCGACCTCGTCCCGCCAGTCGCGGGACAGCAGCAGGTCGATGGACGCCGAGGCGACGGCCGCGGCCAGCGGGTTCGCCATGTACGTCGGGCCGTGCATCAGGACGCCCGCTTCGCCGGACGTGATCCCCTCGGCCACCCGGTCGGTGCACATCGTCGCGGCCATCGTCATGTATCCGCCGGTCAGGGCCTTGCCGAGACACATGATGTCGGGGAGGACCTCGGCGTGGTCGCAGCCCCACAGCTCGCCCGTCCGGCCGAACCCGGTGGCGATCTCGTCCAGGATCAGCAGCAGGCCGTGCTCGTCGGCGATGTCGCGGAGGGCGCGCAGGTACTCGGGGGCGTAGAAGCGCATGCCGCCCGCGCCCTGGACGATCGGCTCCGCGATGATCCCGGCGAGTTCCCCCGCGTGCTCGGCGGCCAACCGGGACAGCTCGTCCAGATACGCCTCGCCGGGCTCGGCCGAGTACCCGAGCGGGGGCGGCGGCGCGAACACGTGCTCCGCCAGGACGTCGCCGAACAGATGGTGCATTCCGTTGACCGGGTCGCAGACGGCCATGTCGCCGAACGTGTCGCCGTGGTAGCCGCCGCGCACGGTGAGGAGCCGGTGCCGTTCCGGGCGCCCCTGCGACCGCCAGTACTGCAGCGCCATCTTGATCGCGACCTCGACCGCGACCGACCCGGAGTCGGCGAAGAACACCTTCGTCAGCGGTTCCGGCGTGATCTCGACCAGGCGCTCGGCGAGCCGGACGGCGGGCGGATGCGTGAGCCCGCCGAACATCACGTGCGCCATCTTCCCGAGCTGCCCGGTGACGGCCGCGTTCAGCTTCGGGTGGTTGTACCCGTGCACGGCCGCCCACCACGACGACATCCCGTCGATCAGCTCGGTGCCGTCGGCGAGCGTCAGCCGCACCCCGTCCGCCGACACCACCGGCAGGACGGGCGCGGGCGCGGGCATGGGCGCGTACGGATGCCAGATGTGCTCGCGGTCGAACGCGAGCATCCGCTCCGCCTCCCGCGGGCTCATCCGCCCCAGCTGCAGCGAGATCACGCTTCGTCCTCGGGAAGGATGCCCTGGGCGGCGGCCCAGGTCCGGAGTTCGGTGGTGGCGGCCTCCTTGCCGATCATGCCGCGGTCCAGGCGGAGGTCGAGGAGGAACGTGTAGGCGCGGCCGACCAGGGGGCCGGGCGTGATGCCGAGGACGTCCTGGATCTCGTTGCCGTCGAGTTCCGGGCGCATGGCGGCGAGTTCCTCCTCCTGCGCCAGCCGGTCGATGCGCTCTTCCAGGTCGTCGTAGGTGCGGCGCAGGCGGTCGGCCTTGCGCTTGTTGCGGGTCGTGCAGTCGGCGCGGGTCAGCTTGTGCAGGCGGGTGAGCAGCGGGCCGGCGTCGCGGACGTAGCGGCGGACGGCCGAGTCCGTCCACTCGCCGGTGCCGTAGCCGTGGAACCGCAGGTGCAGTTCCACGAGGCGGGACACGTCGTTGATGACGTCCTTCGGGTAGCGCAGGGCGGTCAGCCGCTTGCGGGTCATCTTCGCGCCGACGACCTCGTGGTGGTGGAACGACACCCGGCCGCCCGCCTCGAAGCGGCGGGTCTTCGGCTTGCCGATGTCGTGCAGCAGGGCCGCGAGGCGCAGGACGAGGTCGGGCCCGTCCTGCTCTTGCGCGATCGCCTGCTCCAGGACGATCAGCGAGTGCTCGTAGACGTCCTTGTGCCGGTGGTGCTCGTCGATCTCCAGCCGGAGCTTCGGCAGCTCGGGCAGGACGTGCGCGGCGAGGCCCGTCTCGACGAGGAGCGCCAGGCCCTCGCGCGGGTACCGGCCGCAGATCAGCTTGGACAGCTCGTCCCGGACCCGCTCGGCCGAGACGATCTCGATGCGGCCGGCCATGTCCGTCATCGCGCGGACGACGTCCGGTGCGACGGTGAAGCCGAGCTGGGAGGCGAACCGGGCGGCGCGCATCATGCGGAGCGGGTCGTCGCTGAAGGAGTCCTCCGGCCGGCCGGGCGTGCGCAGGACCTTGCGCTGCAGGTCGGCGAGGCCGCCGAACGGGTCGACGAACTCGTGCCCGGGCAGCCGGGCCGCCATCGCGTTGACGGCGAAGTCGCGGCGGCGCAGGTCCTCGACGAGGGACGTCCCGTATGAGACGTCCGGTTTACGGGATTTCGGGTCGTAGGACTCGCTGCGGTAGGTGGTGATCTCCAGCTCGACGCCGTCCTTGCGGAGGCCGACGGTGCCGAACTCGATGCCGATCGTCCAGTGCGCGTCCGCCCAGCCGCGGATGATCTCCAGGGTGCGCTCGGGCGGGGCGTCGGTGGTCAGGTCGATGTCCTTGCTCGGACGGCGCAGCAGCGCGTCCCGGACGGGCCCGCCGACCAGCGCCAGCTCGTGACCGGCGGCGGCGAACCGGGCGCCGAGCTCGCCCGCGACGGGCGCGATCCCGCGCAGCAGCTCGGCGAGCGCGGTGCGCCGCGCGGACTCTGGGGTCACGTTCTGGTCAGGCACGGCCATCGAGCGTATTTCCTTGGTTGACGGGCTGACAAAGGACTTTCTGGAGATCGCCCGGGGTCCGCACGGGAGTCCTTTCGGGGCCGAAGGAGGACGAGACCCTTCACATGCCGCGATCCCCGGGTTACGTTCTGGACACTCCGACGACGCCATGCGCGACCCGGTGAGCCTCCCGCACGACAACGGTAGCGGGATCCAAAAGGGCCACGGTCCGCCGCAGGTGCGGCAGAGGCGCGTCGTGAGGGTTTTACGTGACGTATGACGCGGGTTAGGCCAGTCGTTTCGGGTATGTGGGGATATCCCCCACAGAGTGTGCGAAGCACGGGAAGAGACAGAAACCGCATCCGGGGGTGAGCGGGGACACACCCCCGCGGGATGGAGCCGATCATGAAGGACGCTCTCGCCATCCACCGCGCGCTGCTCGAATGGGAGGCCGTGCACGAGATCGTGCGGCTGCCCGTCGCGATGGCCCACGCCGACGAACTGCCCAAGGCGCTCGGCTTGCCCGCGGAACGGTGCCTGGTGACGCGCGTCTACGCCTGCGACAGCGTCCGCCGCGGCCCGCGCTTCCTGGCGGGGGTGATCCTCCCGGCGGGCGTCCGGCCGCCCGCGGAGGCGGTGCGGCTCAGCGTCGGCGCCCGCACCGTCCGGCCGGCGAACGCGAACGTCGTCAACGCCGTCACCGAGTACGCGGCCGGCCTCGTCTGCCCGCTGCTCCTCCCCGACTCGATGCCGCTGCTGATCGACCACCGCCTCGTCGACGGGCTCCCCGCCGACGACGTCGTCTACACCGCGACCGGCGAGGCGTCCACGGCGCTCGGCATCAGGGCCGGCTCCCTGTACGCGCTCTGCCACGCCAAACCCGTCGACCTCGCCGCCCCGCCGTCCAGCCCCGCCCGCGTGGCCACCTGAACCGGCCCGGGCACCGGCGAAGGCGCCCCGCACGGCCCGATCGGACTAACATCGGGGCCGTGGTGCGGGAAACGTACGCCCGCCGTACCGAGGGCCTAGCGGCGCCGGACGGAACGTGGGCGGACACAGCGTGAGAGCGGGCGCGGCGTGAGGACGGTCAAACGCGCGGTCGCGCTCGCCGCACTGCTGCCCTGCTTCGCGATGGCGACCCCGGCGGCCCTGGCGTCCCCCGCCGAGGCGGGCGTCCAGACGCGGGTCCCGGCCAAGGCGCAGGGGCGCTCGCAGGTCGCGCTGGCCCTCACGAAGATCACCCCGAAGACCGTCGGCGCCAAGTCCAAGATCGAGATCTCCGGGGCGGCGAAGAACCGCACCGACCACCAGCTGCCCGGCCTCACCGCGCGCCTGCGCTACAGCGCCCAGCCCGTCACCAGCCGCAGCCAGCTCGACCAGCTCGCGGACGGCCAGGCGACCGCGCTGCCCAA
Organism: Actinomadura darangshiensis; assembly: GCF_004349235.1. GTDB lineage: Bacteria > Actinomycetota > Actinomycetes > Streptosporangiales > Streptosporangiaceae > Spirillospora > Spirillospora darangshiensis. The sequence goes on from NZ_SMKY01000275.1 coordinate 9,915, forward strand.
CGTGTTCCCGCAGCAGCAGCGGCTCGCCGAGGCCGCCGCGCCCGGCGTGAAGCAGAACTGGAGCTTCCGGACCAGCGCCGAGCAGCTCGGGCTGCGCGCCCCCGGCGGCACCCCCGGCGTGTACCCGATGCGCGTCGAGGTGCTGAACTCCGCGCAGCAGGTCGTGGGCGGCATGACGACCTTCCTGACGCTCATGCCGAAGCAGACCCGCGCGAAGCCGGTCGCCGTCGGCTGGGTCCTGCCGCTGGCCGACCGGATGCACCGGACCAACGACCGGACGTTCATCGACGACGCCCTCACCGAGGAACTGTCGCCCGGCGGCCGCCTCCGCCGCCTCGTCGAGGCCGGGGCCGCCACCGACACACCGGTCACCTGGGCGATCGACCCGGCCCTGCTGGACGACGTGCGGCAGATGGCGGCCGGCGACTACTACGTGCAGGCGCCCGGCGCGAAGAAGGGCGTCCGGAAGGAGAAGAGCCGGGTCGCCGGGGAGTGGCTGGCCGCGCTGAAGGAGGCCGCCAAGGGCGACCCCTACTTCGCCCTCCCGTACGGCGACCCCGACGTCACCGCCCTCGTCCGGCACAAGACGCCGCGCGACATCGGCGTCGCCTTCGACGAGCGCAACACCGGCGTCGCGACGCAGGTCCTCGGCCGTCCGCCGGACGCGCACGCCGCCTGGCCCGCGACGGGCGCGGGCGGGCCCGGGACGCTCGACCAGCTCGCCAAGCACGCCGTCAAGGGCGACGGAACGTTCCTGATGAGCAGCTCGCAGTTCCAGAACCCGGCGCCGCCGGCGCTGCCGAACGCCACCACCACGCTCCAGACGCACGCGGGCACCAAGAAGACGCTGGTCTACGACGAGACGGTCAACCAGATCGTCAGCGAAGGGTCGGGGTCGGCGTCGGGGGCGCTGCTCACCGAGCAGCGGTTCCTCGCCGAGACCGCGATGATCGCGGCCGAGGCGCCACAGGTCCAGCGCACCCTCGTCGTCGCCCCCGACCGGCACTGGGACCCCGCCGACGGGCTCGCCAAGAACCTGCTGACCTACACCAAGGGCGCGGCCTGGCTGCGCGAGACGCCGCTGAGCAAGATCGAGTCGGCCAAGCCGCAGGGCCGCGTCTTCAACGGCTACCCCGACGAGTACGAGAAGTACGAGCTCGGCGACGTGCACCTCGACCAGACCCAGGCGATCGCCGGCCGGGCGGCGGCGTTCCAGGCCGTGCTGACCGGGCCGGTGAAGATCTCCTACGAGCGGGCCGTGCTGCGGCTGGAGTCGGTCGCCTGGCGGACGTCGCCCGGACGCGCCAAGCGAGCCCGCAAGGCCCTGGAGGACGAACTCCAGGCGGACATGCACAAGGTCCGCGTCGTCCCCGCCAAGAACAGACGCGTGCTGATGGGCGGCAGCTCGGGCAAGCTGCCGGTGCTCGTCGAGAACACGCTGAGCGACCAGGCGGTGAAGGTCCGGCTCGTCGTGACCTCGGAGAACACCGCGAAGCTGCAGCTCGGACGGCTGGAGCCCGACGACTCGGTGATCGAGCTCGGCCCCGGGGAGCGGGCCCAGCGGTGGATCCCCGCGCAGGCCGCGGGCAACGGCGACTTCCTCGTCCACCTGGAGCTGCAGCTCCCCGACTCCGGCCGGACGTACGGGACCGGCGAGGACATCACCGTCACCGTGCGCGGCTACGGACGTCTCGCGCTGCTCATCACGGGTGGCGGACTTGCCGTACTCTTCGTGGGCGTCGGAGTGCGGGCCATCAGAGCAAGGCGCCGCCGGAATGCGGAGGACGCCGGTGACGGGTCGACCGGAATGGGATCGGCAGGAGCAGGGGAACCGGGGGACGGGTTCCCCGGCCCCGGGTTCTCCGGGTCCGGGGTCCCCGCCGCCGAGTTCCCAGGGACATCCGGGGCAGGGGTATCCGGGGCCGGGGTATCCGGGACAGGGCCGTCCGCAGGGTCCGCCGCAGAATCCGCAGGGGCCCCCGCCGGGCCGGCCTCCGGGGCAGGGCCCGCCGCCGGGTCAGGGC
>NZ_SMKY01000276.1 GCF_004349235.1 Actinomadura darangshiensis
GGCGCGGCGGGTCGGCGTTCGTGCATGACGATCTGCGGGAGGGGGACCGGGTTTCGATCGGCGGGCCGCGCAACAACTTCCGGCTCGTCCCGTCGGAGCGGTACCTGTTCATCGCCGGCGGCATCGGGATCACCCCGCTGCTGCCCATGGTGCGGCAGGCCGAGATGCTCGGCATCGGGTGGCGGCTCCTCTACGGCGGCCGTTCGCGCACGTCGATGGCCTTCCTGGACGTCCTGAACGCGTACGGCGGCAAGGTCACCGTCGTCCCGCAGGACGAGAAAGGGCTCCTCGACCTCCCGGCTTGGCTGGGCGAAGCCGACCCGGCCACCAAGGTCTACTGCTGCGGCCCCGCTCCCCTGCTCGAAGCCGTGGAGGCCCGCTGCTCCGCCTGGCCGCGAGGGCTGCTGCGCACCGAGCGCTTCGTCGCCAGGGATTACGGGGCCGTCCGGGACGAGCCGTTCGAGCTGAGGCTGGAGCGGTCCGGCAGGTCCGTGACGGTCCGGCCGGGACAGTCGGTCCTGGACGCGGTCGGCGGCATGGGCGTGGGCGTCCTGTCGTCCTGCCGGCAGGGGCTCTGCGGGACGTGCGAGACGCCCGTCCTCGAAGGCGAACCCGACCACCGCGACTCGATCCTCGACGACGGCGAACGCGACGCCGGCGACTGCATGTTCGTGTGCGTGTCGCGCTCCCGCTCCGACCGGCTCGTCCTGGACCTTTGAGAGGAACCGGCATGGCCGCTGTTCAGGCTCCGCCCGCCATCGACGCCGACCCGTTCGGGCACGACGCCCTCGAAGATCCGCTACCGCTGCACGCGCGGCTGCGCGACACCGCGCCCGTCACGTACCTGACCAGATACGACGTGTTCGCGCTGGCGCGGTATGAGCACGTGCACGCGGCGCTCGCCGACTGGCAGGGCCTCCAGTCTGCCGCCGGGGTCGGGCTCAGCAACTTCCGGCACGAGAAGCCGTGGCGCCCGCCGAGCCTCCTCCTGGAGGCCGACCCGCCCCGGCATGACGCACCCCGGGCCGTCCTGGCGAAGGTCCTTGGACCCCGGGCGCTGCGGCGGCTGCGCGAAGCCTGGTTCGCCGACGCCGAGGAACTCGTCGACGAGGTGCTGCGGGCGGCCGAGTTCGACGCCGTGGCCCGACTCGCGGAGGCGTTCCCCCTCCGGGTCTTCCCCGACGCGGTCGGTCTCGGGCAGGACGGCCGCGAGAACCTCCTCCCCTACGGCGACCACCTGTTCAACGCGTTCGGGCCGGTGAACGACCTGGTGGAGAAGGGCCGGCCCCGCGTGGGGGAGCTGTCCGGCCGGGTCAACGCCCAGTGTGCGCGCGACCGGTTGAGTGAGGACGGGTTCGGCGCGCAGATCTGGGCGGCGGCCGACCGGGGCGACATCACGCACGACCAGGCGCCGCTCGTCGTCCGGTCCTTGCTGTCGGCGGGCGTCGACACGACCGTGCACGGGCTCGCCGCCGTCCTCTACGCCTTCGCCGTCAACCCCGGGCAGTGGCAACGGCTGCGCCGCGAACCGCATCTTGCGCGGACGGCGTTCGACGAGGCCGTCCGGTGGCAGTCGCCCGTCCAGACGTTCTTCCGCACCGCCGTCGGCGACCGGGAGATCGCCGGGACCGTCGTCCCGGACGGCCGGAAGATCCTCATGTTCCTCGGCGCCGCCAACCGCGACCCGCGGCGCTGGGACGACCCCGACGCGTTCGACCTCGCCCGCGACCCGTCCGGCCATGTCGGGTTCGGGATGGGCATCCACCAGTGCGCCGGCCAGCACGTGGCGCGCCTGGAGTCCGAGGCGCTCCTGACCGCACTGGCCCGGCGCGTCCGGCGCATCGAACTCGCGGGCGAGCCGGTGCGCCACCACAACAACACGCTGCGGGCCTGGAAGACCCTGCCCGTCCGGGTGTCCTGACTAGAGGCGGACGTACTCGTAGTCGAAGGACCGGCCGTTGATCCCGTTGCGCGGCGGGGCGATCCAGCCGGCGATCTTGCCGCGTTCGTGCACCGGCCTCATCAGCGACCGGACGTGGGTCTTGTCGACCTCCGTCGGGAGCCAGGCGCCCTTGCGCCCGTCCCATTCCGAGGCGTCGAGCATCTCGCCCCGCGGGGTGGCCTCGATGCCGGCGAACGCCCCGACCTTGCGGTTGAAGGCGACGCTCGGCAGGTAGAGGCGCTGCGGCAGGCCCGCCTCGGACAGGATGCGGTTCCACCGGTTGACGCCGCTCTGGCAGTCGGAGACGTACTCGCGGCGCAGGTCGGTGTTCAGACCGGTCAGCGCGGCGACCTCGGCCTGGCTGATGGAGCCCTCGACCAGGGCGTCCACCATGAAGGCGTCGTCGGTGAGGCGGTGGTCGTCCTTGCGCCGGCCCTCCATCCAGCGGCCCTTGAGCCCGGCCGTGTAGTAGTTCGCCACGTTGCTGGACGTCTCCGAGCCGAACAGGTCGAGCGATACCGAGTAGTGGAAGTTCAGGTACTTCTGGAGGACGTCCAGCGAGATCGCGCCGTGCGCGGTGACGTCGTCGGTGTCGTGCTCCTTCATCAGCTGGACGGTCCGCTCGACGATCCGGTCGATGCCCGTGGTGCCCACCATCATGTGGTGGGCCTCTTCCTTGAGCATGAACTCGCAGGTGCGCGACAGCGGGTCGAAGCCGGACTCCTTCAGCGTGCCGAGCTGGTACTTGCCGTCCCGGTCGGTGAAGTAGGTGAACATGAAGAAGGACAGCCAGTCGGGCGTCTCCTCGTTGAAGGCGCCCAGGATGCGGGGAGACTCGTCGCTGCCGGAGTTTCGGTGCAGGAGCTCCTCGGCCTCCTCGCGTCCCTCGCGTCCGAAGTAGGCGTGCAGGAGGTAGACCATCGCCCACAGGTGGCGGCCCTCCTCGACGTTCACCTGGAACAGGTTGCGCAGGTCGTAGAGGCTGGGCGCGGTCGCGCCGAGGTTGCGCTGCTGCTCGACCGACGCGGGCTCGGTGTCCCCCTGGATCACGATCAGCCGCTGCAGGTCGGCCCGGTACTCGCCCGGCACCTTCTGCCAGGCGGGCTCCCCCTTGTGCTGCCCGAAGCCGATGCGCCGGTCGCCGTCGCGCTCGGCCAGGAAGATGCCCCACCGGTAGTCCTTCATGGCGACGTGCCCGAAGTTCGCCCAGCCCTCGCGGCCGACGTTCACGGCCGTGCGCAGGTAGACGTCCTGCGTCGGCAGGGTCGGGCCCATCGACTCCCACCAGTTCAGGAAGTTCGGCTGCCACGACTCCAGGGCCCGCTGCAGCCGCCGGTCCTCGTGCAGGTCGACGTTGTTCGGGATCTTCTCGGTGTAGTCGGCGGTGGTCGCCATACGCTGCTCACACTCGCTTTCGGTCGAAGTCGGCGCGCTGACCGGTGCCGTAGCGGCGCAGGGCGCCGTCGGGGCCGGACGCGTTCGGACGGGTGAAGATCCAGTTCTGCCAGGCCGTCAGCCGCCCGAAGATCTTGGTCTCCAGCGTCTCCGGGCCGGGGAACCGGTAGTTGGCCTCCAGGCCGGTGAGCGCGTCGGGGCTGAAGCTGGCCCGCTCCTCGATCGCGATGCGGACCTCCTCGTCCCAGTCGATGTCGTCGGGCGCGAACGTGACCAGTCCGAGGCGCTCGGCGTCGCCCGCCTCAAGCGGTTTCCCGGACGCGTCGCGGACGGCCGCCAGGGCGCCGTCGTCGCCGAGGAACCGGGTCTCCAGGCGGGTCAGGCCGTTGCTCATCGGGAGCGGGCCCAGGTTCATCGCGTCCACGGTGACCGTCGCGGGGTCGGCGTCCGGGTCGACGTCCTCGAAGACGCCTTCGAGCTGGTACGTCCGGTCGGCGGCGAGCGCGATCTCCAGCAGTGAGCCCGCGAAGCAGCCGCCCGGCTCGATCAGGGCGATGAGGCTGCGGCTGGTGACGTCCAGGCGCTTGAGCGTCCGCTTGAGGTAGTGCAGCATCTCGTTGGCGAGCCAGTCGCCGGCGTTGTCGAGCAGCAGCCGGTCATGCGCCAGGACGTGCTCCGCCCGGCCGGTCGTGCGGAACACCCATGTGCCGAGTTCCAGCTCGTTGGTGCGCAGGTCGAGGATCAGGTCGTCAAGCTCGCGGGTCATCGCGAACGTCCAGAAGCCGGCGTCCCGGAAATCTCCGGGTGAGGCGTCCGGGCCCGCGATCGTGATCTCGACGGCGCCCGCGGCGCGGTCCAGCTTCGCCGACACGTGCCGGTAGGTGATCGACGTGCCGGTCCGCTCCTTGCCGAGCGGCGTGAGCGCGATGCCTTCGGCATCGTCCGGCCGGGACGAGCGCGCCGCCAGCTCCGCCGCGCGCCGCGCGACCGTCTCGTCCCAGGCGGTGCGGGGGACGGCCTCGTCCACCAGGCGCCACGCGACGGCCTTCTTCCCGCCCAGCCCCTCGGCCTTGGTGGAGAAGTAGTCGGCGCGGTCGCGCCGGACGTGCCGCTTGTCCGACACGCGGGTCAGGCCGCCGGTCCCGGGCAGGACGCCGAGCAGCGGCAGTTCCGGCAGCGACACCGCCGAGGACCGGTCGTCCACGAGCATGATGTGCTCGCAGGCGAGGGCCAGCTCGTAGCCGCCGCCGGACGCGGTGCCGTTCACGGCCGCCAGGTAGGTCTGGCCGGAGTTCGCCGTCGCGTCCTCGATGCCGTTGCGGGTCTCGTTGGTGAACTTGCAGAAGTTGACCTTCCAGGCGTGCGGGGACGCGGCGAGCATCCGGATGTTGGCGCCCGCGCAGAAGATCTTGTCCTTGCCGCTGGTGACCACCACGGTCCGCACCCCGGGGTGTTCGAACCGGAGCCGCTGGACGGCGTCGTACAGCTCGATGTCCACGCCCAGGTCGTAGGAGTTCAGCTTCAGCTCGTAACCGGGGACCAGGCCGCCCTGCTCGTCCACCGCCATCGTGAGGGTGGCGACCGGGCCGTCGACGTCCAGGCTCCAGTGCCGGTAGCCGGACGGCTCCACCCGGAACTCCACGTGCGGGGCGGTGCTCATGAGATGTCCTTCCGCCGGTGTCGTCTCCACCATATTCCACAAATTTCGTTCTACACGTCAAGAGTTTGTAGCACATCAGCCCGTGCGCCGCCCCGGACGGGACGGCGGCCCGGCCGGGGTCAGGGAGCGAGCAGGGTCGCGGCCAGCTCGCGGACCGCGAACCGGCGCAGCTTGCCGGTCGGCGTCGTGGGCAGCTTGTCCACGATCAGCACCTCGCGCGGGCGCTTGAACGACGCGAGCCCGGCCCGGCAGAACTCGATCAGCTCCGCTGGCCCGGCGGACGCCCCCTCCTTGAGGACGACGGCGGCGATCGGCTTGTCCAGGCCGTCGGCGTCCGCCAGCCCCACGACGGCCGCCATCGACACGGCCGGGTGCTCCAGGAGCCGCCCCTCCACCTCGGCGGGCGACACCCAGATGCCGCCGGCCTTCAGCATGTCGCCGGTGCGGCCGAGGCAGGTGTAGTAGCCGTCCTCGTCGACCACGTAGGTGTCGCCGGTGCGCAGCCACTCCCCCTGGAACACCTGCCGGGTCGTCTCGGTGCGGCACCAGTAGCCCGTCGCGATCGACTCGCCCCGTACCAGCAGCGAACCCGGCGTCCCCGGCTTGACCTCGGTCCCGTCGGCGTCCACGACCCGAAGCTCGTAGCCGGGCACGGCGGTGCCGGTCGTCCCCGGGCGCACCTCCCCCGGGCGGTTCGACAGGAAGATGTGCAGGCACTCCGTCGAGCCGATCCCGTCGATGATCTCCACGCCGTACTTGGCGGTGAAGCGGCGGCACAGCTCGGCGGGCAGGGGCTCGCCCGCCGACACCGCCAGCCGGACGGACGCGAACGCCTCCGCCGGGACGTCGGCGTTCAGGATCGCGGCGAAGAAGGTCGGGACGGCGAAGAACAGCGTCGGGCGGTACTCGGCCAGCCGCTCGGCCACCGACGCGGGCGTCGGCCGGTCGGGATCCAGGATCGTCGTCGCGCCGGTGGCGAGGGGGAAGAACAGCGAGTTGCCGATCCCGTAGGCGAAGAACAGCTTGGCGACGGAGTAGCAGCGGTCCTCGGGGGTGATGCCGAGGACCTGGCGCCCGTAGGTCTCCACGACGTGCCGGATGTTGGCGTGCCGGTGCATCGCGCCCTTCGGCTTGCCGGTCGTCCCGGACGTGTAGAGCCACAACGCGCTGGAGTCTTCCGCGGTCATGTAGGGCTCGGCCAGCTCACCGCCATGGGCGCGCCCCTCGTGGACCAGGTCCTCGAAGGAGCCGACCCGCACGCCGTCCGGGGCCCGCAGCGTCGCGTCGCCCTCGACCGCGACGCGCCGGACGCCGGGCGCATGCGCGACGGCCGACTCGGCCGCGACCGCGAACCGGTCGCTGACCAGCAGGACCCTGGCCCGCGCGTCGTTCAGCAGAGCGGCCAGCTCGGCACCCGTCAGCATCGTCGACACCGGGACGGGCACGGCCCCGAGCCGCATCGCGCCCAGGATCGCGGCGGCCATGGGAGGCCCGTCGGCCATGAACAGGACGACGCGTTCCTCGGCCCGCGTGCCCCACTGTTCGAGCCCCGCCGCGATGTGCCCGGCCAGCTCGGCCAGCTCGCCGTAACTCAGATCGCCGCCCGGCCCCGTAATGGCCGTCCGGGCGGCGGTCTCCGGCCGGAACGCGGCCTGAAGCAGGTACTCGGACGCGTTGAACGTATCGGGCGGGACCGGTGCGGTCGCCGTTTCAGCGGTCATCGGGGTCTCCACTCGCCGGGAACCGTGCCACCAATGCTCTACAGACACGCAACGCTAGTCAATAGACTTGTGGAACGATGCCCCGGTCGCATGGGCTGCGGGGCGCCAGGAGGCGGGCCCTTCGACTCCCATCATGACGGCAAGCACTTCCGCCGGCCAACGCATCGAACTGGAGTGCGAGGAAGCACAATCGCCTGTACGATCCCAACCACTGTCACGGTGCGTATACAGATGATGACCGAAAGCCCAGCATGCGCTTCGCAAGGGCCTGGTCCGAGTTCCGAGGCGTCTGGAGAGGGGGCATGCATGCGGGCTGGCCGCCGTTACCGGCTGCAGTTCACTCCTGAACAAGCGGTGTTCGCGGATCGCATCGGCGGGACGTGCCGATCCGTATGGAACACAGCCCTGGAACAGCGCCGCAGCCATCAACGCCGAGGCGCGTTCATCTCCTATCGCGAACAAGCGGCCCAGTTGGCCGAGGCCAAGCGCGAACCGGGCCTGGAATGGCTGGTCGAGGCACCAGGACACTGCCTTCAGCAGACGCTGCTCGATCTTGATGCCGCGTGCCGTGTCCATGGTCCCTGGAAGGTCCATTGGCGCGGCAGAAGCGGCAGCAACCGCTGGACGCCGTCCTTCCGGTTCCCCGAGGGCGGCAAGATCCGGGTGGAGAGGCTGAACCGCAAGACCGGCCGGGTCAGGCTGCCCAAGCTGGGATGGGTCCGCTTTCGTTGGTCGCGTCCTTTGGGCGGATCCATCCGTTCGGCCACCCTCAAGCGCGATGGCCGCCACTGGTACGTCTCTTTCCTGGTCGATACCGGCCGACCGGAAAAGGCCGTGAGCCTGCAGCGCGGGCGAACCGGCGTCGACCGTGGCGTGGCCAACGCCATCGCCACCAGCGACGGTAACTTCTTCGACCGGTCCTTCTTGTCCGATGGAGAGCAGGAGCGGTTGCGCAGGCTGGAGCGCCGACGCAGCAAATGCCGTCCCGGATCCAGGCGCCGCCAGGCTACGAGGGAGAAGATACGCATCATCCGGCGACGCGAGCGCGATCGGCGACGCGACTTCTGCGTCAAGGCCGCCGACCTCGTCGTGTCGGGCAATGCCCTCGTCGTCCTGGAGAAGCTCAACATCCGGGGAATGACCGCCAGCGCGAAGGGAACCGCCGAGGAACCCGGCACGAACGTGGCGGCCAAGACCGGACAGAACCGAGCCATTTTGGACAAGGGCTGGCACTTGTTCGAGCTTGCGGTGCGGAACAAGTCCCGCGTCACGGGCGCCGTCGTGCGCACCATCAACCCTGCCTACACCTCGCTGACGTGCCCGGCCGAAGGCTGCGGCAACGTGGACGCGAACAACCGCAAGAGCCAAGCGGAGTTCGCGTGCACCTGCTGCGGCCATGCCGAACACGCCGACACCGTAGGCGCCAAGAACACTCTGGCCCGAGGGCATTCGGGTTTCAGGGCGTGGAGACCTCCAGCCGCTGGGCGGGTCGACGAAGCGCCAACCAGCGGGAAACCGTAAGGCATTACCGCTCCAGCTCGCACCACGCGAAATGGAATCCCCGACGGCTCAAGCCATCGGGAGGATGCCAAACTGGACAGCGTTGCATGGACGGGCGCGCCCCAGAAGGGCCCAGGAGGAGGAGCACATGGCCCGAAGCGGCAAGGACGCGGGGCACGCCGAGCCGAGGTTCCGGCGCCGGCGCGAGCTCGGCGCGGCGAGCGCGCGGTCGCTGCTGCTGACCGTGCTCGGCGAGTTCGTCCTCCCGGGCGGCGAACCGGTGTGGACGGCGACGTTCCTGCGGGCGCTCGGGCTGCTCGGCGTCGAGGAGAAGGCCGTCCGGCAGGCGCTCGCGCGCAGCGCCGGCGAGGGCTGGCTCGCCGGGGAACGGCACGGCCGCCGCACCGCCTGGCGGCTCACCCCGTCCGGTGAGCGGCTGCTCACCGACGGCACCGAGCGGATCTACGGCTTCGGCGGCCCGGTCGGCGACTGGGACGGGCAGTGGCTCATGGTGCTCGCCACCGTCCCGGAGACCAGCCGCAGGCTCCGCCACCTGCTGCGGACGCGGCTCGCCTGGAGCGGCCTCGGCAACCTCTCCCCCGGCGTGTGGGTCAGTCCGCATCCCGAACGCGAGCCGGAGGTGAGGGCCGTGCTCGGCGAGATCGGTGTCGCGGAGACCTCGACGCTCTTCGTCGGGCGGCTCGGCGACCTGTCCGAGGCGCGGCGCGTGGCCCGGCAGGCCTGGGACCTGGACGAGATCGAACTCGCCTACGAGGACTTCCTCGACGCCGTCGGCACGCTGCGTCCGGCCGATGATCCGGGGACGTTCGCCGCGCACGCCAGGCTCGTCCAGGAGTGGCGCCGGTTCCCGTTCCTCGACCCGGGCCTCCCGGCGGAGCTGCTCCCGGACGACTGGAGCGGCTCGCAGGCGTTCTCCCTCTTCCACGAGCGCCACGACACCTGGCGCCCCATCGCCGACCGCCAGTGGAAGGCGATGAGCGACGACTAGCCCTGCGGGGAGAGTCTCAGCAGGTTGACCGTGCCCTCGGCGACAACGCGGCCCTTGTCGTCGGTGATCGTCGACTGCCACGTCAGGTGGTCGCCCACCCGGTCGACGGGACGGGCGCGGGCCAGCAGCCGGCCGCCGCGCACGGCGCGGATGAACCGGGTGTGGTTGCTGACGCCGACGACCTGGTTGTCCAGCCCGGCCGTGAGCGCCGCGCCGATGCTGCACACCGTCTCGGTGATCGAGCAGTAAACGCCGCCGTGGACGATCCCGTACCCCTGCATGAGCTTGTCGGTGACGTCCAGTTCGGCCACGACCTCCCGGTCGGACGCCTCGGTGACCAGCAGGCCGAGGGTCTCGTCCAGCGGGCCGGCGTAACCGGGGTGTTCGACCGTCATTCCCGAAAGCTATCCAGCCGCCGAAACGAGCGTCAACGGCGTGCCGGACTGGTGTAGGAGGCGCATCGCCGGGAAAGCGGAGAGGATCCGCGGATGGGAGGTCCAGGAATGGGCAGTTTGATCGGACGGAACCTGCTCGCCGGCGCGGAACCCGACGTCGCCGCCGACGCCGGTTACGCCGACCCTCCCGACCGGATGGGCTTCTTCACCGACACGTCCGTGTGCATCGGCTGCAAGGCGTGCGAGGTGGCGTGCAAGGAGTGGAACGCCATCCCCGAGGACGGCCTGGAGTTCACCGGGATGTCCTACGACAACACGCAGGGCCTCGGCGCGGACACCTGGCGGCATGTCGCGTTCATCGAGCAGGACAAGCCGATGGGGAACGCCGAGTCCGGGATCGACGACAGCGACGCGCCCGGTGGCGGGGCCACCGACATGCGCTGGCTGATGGCGTCCGACGTCTGTAAGCACTGCACGCACGCGGCCTGCCTGGACGTGTGCCCCACGGGTTCGCTGTTCCGCACCGAGTTCGGCACGGTCGTCGTCCAGGAGGACATCTGCAACGGCTGCGGCTACTGCGTGCCCGCCTGCCCGTACGGGGTGATCGACCAGCGCAAGGACGACGGCCGCGTCTGGAAGTGCACGCTGTGCTATGACCGGCTCGGCGCGGGCCAGGAGCCGGCGTGCGCGAAGGCGTGCCCGACCGACTCCATCCAGTACGGTCCGCTGGACGAGCTGCGCGAGCGGGCCGCGATGCGCGTCGGCCAGCTCCACGACCTCGGTGTCGAGGACGCGCGCCTCTACGGCCACGACCCTGACGACGGCGTCGGCGGCGACGGCGCCTTCTTCCTGCTCCTGGACGAGCCGGAGGTGTACGGCCTGCCGCCGGATCCGGTGGTGTCCACGCGCGAGCTGCCGTCCATGTGGAAGCACGCGGGCGTGGCCGCGGCCGCGCTGCTCGGCGGGCTCGCCGCCGTCTTCGCCGCACACGGCCGCATTGGAGGCACGCGATGAGCTCGTCGGAGGTCGGCAAGGACGGCGTTCGGGGCGCGCGGCCAGGCCGGGAGGCCCAGGTGGGCAAGGGCCTGCGGCGCCGCCAGGGCCGGCACGGAAGACGGCGCGGCGAGAAGGCGATGGTGCCGGAGGCGGAGTTCACCTCCTACTACGGCAAGCCCGTCCTGAACCCGCCCGTCTGGAAGGCGTCCGACGTCGCCGCGTACCTCTTCCTCGGCGGCCTCGCGGGGGCCGGCTCGATGCTGGCCGCGGGCGCGCAGCTCACCGGGCGGCCGGCCGCCGCGCGGGCGTTGAAGATCTCCTCGCTGGGGGCCATCGCCGGTTCCACGGCCGCGCTGATCCACGACCTCGGCCGGCCCGGCCGGTTCTACAACATGCTGCGGGTCATGAAGCCGACGTCGCCGATGAGCGTGGGCTCCTGGGTGCTGGCCGGCTACGGCCCGGCGGCGGGCGCGGCGGCCGTCCTGGACGTGACCGGGCTGTTCCCGCGCCTGGGCGTTGCCGCGACCGCCGGGGCCGCCGCGCTCGGCCCGGCCGTCGCCTCCTACACCGCCGTGCTGATCGCCGACACCGCGGTGCCCGCCTGGCACGAGGTGCACCGGGAGTTGCCGCTGCTGTTCGTCGGGTCGTCGACGACCGCCGCGGCCGGCATGGCGCTGGTCGCCTCGCCCGTCCGGGAGACCGGGCCGATGCGCACGGCCGCCGTGTTCGGGACGGCGCTGGAACTGGCCGCGGCCAAGCGGCTGCGGCGGCGGGCCGGGCTCGCCGCCGAGCCGTACACGGTGGGCAGGGCCGGGCGGCTCGTGCGCGCGGGCGAGATCCTGTCGGCCGCGGGCGCCGCCGGGGGCGTGCTGCTCGGCGGGCGCGGCCGGGCGGGCGCGCTGCTCAGCGGCGCGGCGCTCCTGGCCGGTTCCGCTTGCACGCGCTTCGGTGTCTTCTACGCCGGGATGCAGTCGGCGGAAGACCCCAAGTACACCGTCGTTCCCCAGCGGGAACGCCTCGCCTCACGCGTGTCGGAGCCGACGTCCTGAAACTGTCGCCTTTCTGCAAGTACATTGCAATCTTGCGCAAGCTCTTGACCTGACTGCAAGAAGAGAGCATTCTCGCGGTGCTCGCGGACGGCCGTCCCCCACCCCCCAAGGCGCCCGCCAGGTGCCTCGTGTCAGGAGTTCGCCGAACATGTCTGCCAACGTGCAACGCGCAAGAGTCCCCCGCCGCAGATCCCTGCTC
>NZ_SMKY01000277.1 GCF_004349235.1 Actinomadura darangshiensis
GTGCCGGGGTGGGGCGGGCATTATGGCGGGCATGACGTTTCAAGCCGGCGGTAGCTTCGAGATCGAGGCGTGGGATGCCGACAAGCCTTATGACGAGCAGGGCGGCAACAAGCTGACCCGGGTGCATGTCGGGAAGACTTTTCACGGGGATCTCGTGGGGACGAGTTCCAGTGAGCTGATCACGGTGGAGTCGGCGGCGGGGCCCGTCGCGTATGTGGGGGTCGAGCACGTCCAGGGGATCCTGCACGGGCGTGAGGGGACGTTCGTCCTGCAGCACAGCGCGGGCAGCGAGGACGGGACGCCCGACACCCAGTGGCTGCGATGGCTGATCGTCCCGACGTCGGGAACGGGCGAGCTCGCCGGCCTGCGGGGCGTCGGGCAGATCACCGTGGCCGAGGACGGGTCGCACTCCTGGGCGCTGGAGTACACGCTGGACTAGCGGAGCGGCCGCGGCCGGTAATGTTCGGGTCATGCCCCCGGTCACCGGCGACGCGACCCGCGAGCGGATCATCGACGCGGCCGAAGAGTGCTTCGGCCGGTTCGGCGTGGCCAAGACCACGGTCGAGGACATCGCCGCCGCCGCGAAGCTGTCGCGGGCGACGGTATACCGGAGCATCACCGGCGGCCGGGAGGAGCTGATCCTCGCCGTGGTGATGCGCGACCTGCAGAGGTTCCTGGACGGGCTCGCCGAGCGGCTGCGCCGGGAGCGGTCGGTGCCGGAGGCGATCGTCGAGGGCACGATGGACGCGGTCGCCTACGTCCGCAACGAGCCGACCGTCACGCATTTCCTCGTCCCGGAGGCGGCGGGGCACATGCAGGCGGCGGTGGCGGGGGCGGCCGAGCACGTGCTCGCGCTGTGCTGCGAGTACGTCCGGCCCTATTTCGAGCAGGCGCAGCGGCAGCGGACGCTGCGCCCCGACATCGAGGTGGAGGGGACCGTGGAGTTCCTCTTCCGCATCATCACCTCGCTCATCGTCATGGACCGCGACCGGGACGCCGACGGGCTGCGCCGCTTCCTGCGCACCTATGTCGTTCCGGTCATCGCGGCGCCGTGACTCCGGCGAGCGGGTAGCGTCAAGATCAGGCGGGACGGGCGCCGCGGGCACGGCGGCGCGGCGAGAAGAGGGGCCGGGAACCGATGAAGGACACTGCACGCGGGACGCGAGGGAGCGCGGCCGTCCGGCCGAGCCCGGTGTTCCTCGCGGTCGTGGCGGCGACCGTCCTCTGCGGCCTGATCGCCTGGCGGTACGGGACGGTCCTGGAGCGGCCGGGCCGGATCGCGCTGTTCGGGTTCGTGATCGCCGCGTGGATCCTGTCGCTGTCGCTGCACGAGTTCGGGCACGCGTACATGGCCTACCGGTCGGGCGACCGCAGCGTCGTCGCCAAGGGATACCTGACGCTGAACCCGCTGAAGTACTCCGATGTGACGCTGAGCTTCCTCATCCCCGTCGTGTTCATCGTGCTGGGCGGGATCGGCCTGCCGGGCGGCGCGGTGTGGATCGACCGGCACGTGATCCCGGGCAGGCTGCGGCACAGCCTGATCTCGGCGGCGGGCCCGCTGTCGAACGCGCTGTTCGCCGTCATGCTCGCGGTGATCTTCAAGAACTTCGCCGACAGCGAGCACGCGCTGTTCTGGTCCGGGCTGGCGTTCCTGGCGTTTCTCCAGGTCACCGCGGCCGTGCTGAACCTGCTGCCGTTCCCCGGGCTGGACGGCTTCGGCATAGTCGAGCCGTACCTGCCGCGCCGCTGGGCGGACCAGGCGAACGCCTACGGCGGCTACGTGTTCCTCATCCTGATCGCGCTGCTGTGGCTCGGCCCGATCAACGAGGGCTTCTTCAACGTCATCTACTACATCACCGACGCGATCGGGCTGGGCGACTTCCCGTTCCGGGTGAACGGCTCGATCGACCACTTCCCGATCGAGCTGGGGCACTACCTGTTCCAGTTCTGGAAGGACTAGTCCGCGGCGGGCCCGGCCAGGTGGCGGACGATGCGGCGCAGCTGCTCGGCGTAGCGCTCCTGGAACTCGGGTGAGGACGGGTCCAGCCCGAAGACGCGGCGGACGGCGAGCGGCATCGCGACCGGCGCCGCCACCATCGCCATCATCGCGAGCATGACGGCGGCGGGGTCCAGGTCGCCGGCCAGCTCTCCGGCGGCCTGCCGGCGTTCCAGGTCGGAGAGGTCCTCGCGCTCGATGGGCGGGAGCTCGCCGTCGTCCTCGGTCAGGCCGCGCCAGATGTCCAGCCGCGTTCCGAGCGTGTCGTCGAGGGTGTTGCGCAGGTAGCGCACCACCACCGCGTCCAGCGGCAGGGCCGGGTCGTTGATCTCGGCCTCCCGCTCCAGCCAGCGGCGGCCGATCGCGTGGTAGAGGCCCTCCTTGCCGCCGAAGTAGTAGTTGATCAGCTGCTTGTTGACCCCGGCGCGGTCGGCGATGTCCTGGACCCGGGCGCCCGCGTAGCCCTTGGCGGAGAACTCCTGCAGCGCCGCGTCCAGGAGGAGGTGCCGGGAGCGTTCGGCGTCCAGCTTGCGCTCGCCGGGGCCCGGCGAGCGCCGGGAGCGCCTCGTCGCGTCCGTCACGCCCTCATGATAGCCGGATGCCCGACCCATTCAACCATCTGGATGTTTGACAAATTCATCCATCCGGTTGAACATGGCCGCATGATTCTCGTCACCGGAGCAACCGGAAACGTCGGACGCCACCTCGTCGGCGAACTGCTCACCGCGGGCGCCAAGGTCCGCGCGCTGACCCGCGACCCGGCGACCGCGCGCCTGCCGGGCGACGCCGAGGTCGCCCGCACCGCCGACATGCCGCTCGACGGCATCACGTCGGTCTTCCTCAACCCGGCCGTCTTCTGGACCGGCCTGGACGACCTGCTGGCACGTGCCGCCGAGCACGGCGTCCGGCGGGTGGTGCTGCTGTCGTCGGCCTCCACGCTCGACGACGACCCCGCCAACACGCTGGCCGCCCACCATCTGGAGTTCGAGCAGGCGATCGAGGACTCGGGGATGGAATGGACGTTCACGCGCCCCGGCGAGTTCGCGACGAACACGCTGGGCTGGCGGGACGCGATCCGGGCGGGCACCGCCGTACGCGAGCCCTACGCGGCGGCGCGCACCACGCCGATCCACGAGCGCGACATCGCGGCGGTGGCCGCGAAGGCCCTGCTCACCGACGGGCTCGTCGGCGCGAAACCGGTCCTGACCGGCCCGGAGACCCTCACCCAGCCGGACATGGTCCGCATCATCGGCGAGGCGATCGGCCGCCCGGCGCGCTTCGCGGAGATCGCGCCGGAGGATGCGCGGGCGGAGATGCTCAGCCGCCCCTACATGAGCGAAGGCGTGGTGAACGTGCTGCTCCACCTGCGCGCGAAGTCGATCGTGGAGCCGCCCGAGCCGTCCCCGGAGGTCGAGCGCATCACCGGACGCCCGGCCCGGATGTTCAAGGAGTGGGCCGCCGACCACGCCGGCGACTTCTCCTGAGGCACGAGTAAGGGGGCCGGGGCCCGGCCCCCTTATTCGTGTTCTTCGAGGGCCTGGATCTCCTCCAGTGCCCATTGGGCCCAGTCGCGGCGCATCACGGCGAACCGCTTGCCGTACTCCATGACCAGCCGCCCGTAGACGGACAGGTCGTCGTCCCCCCACTCGATGTCCTTCTCCAGCGCGCTCAGCTCGTCGAGGTACGCTCCGAGCCCCTCCGCATGCCCGCGCAGGTAGTGCCGGGCCTCGCCCGGTTCGAGCAGCCCGAGGAAGAAGACCCGCAGCAGCCCCTCGTCGCGGCGGTTCGGCTTGGCGGGGACGGTCACCATCCACCGGTGCAGCTCGGCGCGTCCGGACTCGGTGATCCGGTACGCCTTGCGGCCGCGCGGCCCCTCCTCGGCGACCTCGATCAGCCCGGCGTCGTCGAGCTTGCCGAGTTCGCCGTAGAGCTGGCTCTGCCGGGCCGGCCACACGTTCCCGAGCGAGATCTCGAACCTCTTCAGCAGGTCGTAGCCGCTGGCACCGTCCATCTCGGCGATGAGACCGAGCACCGCATGACGCAAACTCATGATCTGGAGTCTACATGTCAGTGTTGACATGTCGAGTTCTGAGTGTCTAAGTTCGACATGTCAAAGTTGGAATGTGCTCCCCCAGGAGGCCTGCGGCCATGCTGAAGTACTACGCCAGAACCTTCCTCCCCTGGATCCTGCTCGCCGTCGTCAGCGGCTTCGACGACCGGGCCGGCGCCGTCTGCGGGCTGGTCGCGGCGCTGGCGCTGCTCGCCCAGGACCTCCTCCGCGGCCACCGGGGCGACTCGCTGATCCTGGAGGTCTCCACCACGGTGTTCATGGCCGTACTCACCGCGGTCGCGTTCACCGCCCCCGAATCGCCGGTGATGGACTACGGCGCCTCGCTCGCGATCGGCTGGCTCGGCGTCACCGCCTGGGGGACGCTCCTGCTCGGCCGCCCCTTCACCGCGGGCATCGCGCGCCGCTCGGTGTCCGCCGAGATCGCCGCGACCGCCCTCTTCACGAGCATCAACCGCGTCCTGACGACGGTGTGGGCCGCGAGCTTCGTCGTGATCGCGATCATCCTCGGCTGCGTCCAGCACTGGGCGCCGGACAGCACCGCCCTGCTGATCGCCGCCAAGATCACCGGGTTCACGGTGCCGGCCGTCTTCACCGCCCGCTATCCCGAGGTCGCGCAGAAGCGCTATTTCGCCCGGCTCGGTCTACCGTTGACGCAGACGCCGGGCGCCCCCGCCGCACCCAACCGGTCCTCCTTCTGATCCCACCGGAACGGAGCATGGAGATGAGCGAGAACACCGCCGAGCATCCCACCGCCTGGCTGGACGGACAGCTGGCGCCCGTCCCCGACGAGACCGACGCCTACAACCTCAAGGTCACCGGAACGCTGCCCGCCGAGCTGGCCGGCCGCTACTTCCGCAACGGCCCGAACCCGAAGCCGGGCGAGCCGAGCGGGCACTGGTTCAGCGGCCACGGCATGATCCACGGCGTGCGGCTGCGGGCCGGCCGCGCCGAGTGGTATCGCAACCGCTGGGTCCGGACGGACGCCTACCTGCACGGGACGCCGTACGTCCGCGACGACCTCACGTTCGACCGCCGCTCGGTGCAGGCCAACACGCACGTGGTCCCGCACGCGGGCAGGATCTGGGCGCTGGTCGAGGCGGGATTCCCCTACGAGGTGACGCCCGACCTGGCGACGGCAGGCGCCTGCGACTTCGGCGGGCGGCTCAAGACCGCGATGACCGCGCACCCGAAGGAGGACCCGGTCACCGGCGACCTGCTGTTCTTCGGCTACGGGATCTTCGAGCCCTTCCTCACCTACCACCGGCTGTCGGCGGCCGGCGAGCTGGTCGAGAGCCGCGAGGTCGAGGTGCCCGGCTCGACGATGATGCACGACTTCGCGATCACCGAGAACCATGTCGTGTGGCTCGACCTGCCGGTGGTGTTCGACCTCGACCTGGCGATGTCCGGGCGGAACATGCCCTACCGCTGGGACGAGTCGTACGGCGCCCGGCTCGGCGTGATGCGGCGCGACGGCGCGGGCGGCGTCCAGTGGTTCGAGGCCGGCCCCTGCTACGTGTTCCACGTCGGCAACGCGCACGAGGACGCCGCCGGGCGGATCGTCCTGGACGCGGCGCGCTACCGTCCCGAGGACTTCGCGCGCCTCTGGCAGAAGATCGGCGGGACGGTCGACCCCGCCACCGAGGCGGCGAAGTCGGAGAACGCCCACCTGCACCGCTGGGTCCTGGACCCGGCGACCGGGCAGGCCGCCGAGGAGCCGCTCGACGACCGGAACGTGGAGTTCCCCACCCACCACGACGGCCGGACGGGCCTCGCGCACCGCTACCTCTACACGGTGGCCGAGAACTCGATCGTGAAGTACGACCTGGGCGGGAGGGGCGCGTCCGAGCACGACTGCGGGCCGGACGCCCACGTCGGCGAGGCCGTGTTCGTCCCGGCGGCGGACGCCCGCGGCGAGGACGAGGGCTGGCTGCTGTCGATCGTCACCCGCGGGTCCGCGTCCGCGCTGCTGGTGCTGGACGCCTCCGACCTGTCGCACACCGCGAGCGTCCAGCTGCCGCGCCGCGTGCCGGCCGGATTCCACGGAAGCTGGATCCCCGACACCCGAATCGGGGCCTAGGGTGATTTACTAGCCGGTACAACCGCGCAAGCAATCACTTACCAGGCTCCTCCCGGGAGGTCGCTCATGTCCGTGGCCACGGAGAACACCGAGACGTTCGCGTCCCTGAACCCGGCCACCGGCGAGGTCGTCGCCGAGCATCCGGTGCGGGACGGCGCCGCCGTGGCGGCGGCGGTCGACCGTGCCCAGGAGGCGGCCGGGTGGTGGCGTGCCCTCGGCTGGAAGGAGCGCAGGCTCCGGCTGCTCAACGTCAAGGGGTCGCTCGCCCGCAACCTGAACCGGATGGCCGAGCTCATCCACCAGGAGACCGGCAAGCCGGTGCAGGACGCCCAGCTTGAGACGATCATGGCGATCACGCACCTGGACTGGGCCGCCCGCAACGCGCAGAAGACCCTCGGGCCGCGCAACGTCTACCCCGGGCTCATGGCGATCAACCAGAAGTGCGTGCTGGAGTACCAGCCGCTCGGCGTCGTCGGCGTCATCGGGCCGTGGAACTACCCGATCTTCACCCCGATGGGCTCGATCGCCTACGCGCTCGCCGCCGGCAACGCCGTGGTGTTCAAGCCGTCCGAGTACACCCCGGGCGTCGGGGTGTTCCTGGAGGAGCTGTTCGCCGCGGTGATCCCGGAGCACCCCGTCCTGCAGACGGTCACCGGACTCGGCGAGACGGGCGCGGCGCTCGCCTCGTCCCCGCACGTGAACAAGGTCGCCTTCACCGGCTCGGCCCGCACCGCCAAGCGCGTCATGGCGGCCTGCGCCGAGAACCTCACCCCGATCGTCGCCGAGTGCGGCGGCAAGGACGCCTGCATCGTCGACTCCGACGCCGACCTCGACGCCGCCGCCGACGCCGCGCTGTGGGGCGCCATGTCGAACGCGGGCCAGACCTGCATCGGCGTCGAGCGCATCTACGTCGTGGACGAGGCGTACGACAAGTTCCTCGGCAAGCTGACCGAGAAGGCCGCCGAGCTGCGTCCCGGCTTCGATCGGGAGGCCGCGTACGGGCCGATCACGATGCCGTCCCAGCTGGACATCATCGAACGGCACATCAAGGACGCGCTGGACAAGGGCGGCAAGGCGGTCGTCGGCGGCGCCGAGTCCGTCCGCAAGCCGTACGTGGAGCCGGTCGTGCTGACCAACGTGCCGGACGACTCGTCCGCCGTGTGCGAGGAGACGTTCGGGCCGACGATCACCGTGCACCGGGTGAAGGACCTCGACGAGGCGGTCGAGAAGGCCAACAAGACCGGCTACGGCCTCGCCGGGACGATCTTCTCCGGCGACAAGTCCCGCGCCCTGGACATCGCCCGCCGGATGCGGTCCGGCATGACGTCCATCAACGCGTTCGCCGCGTTCGCCCAGGTCGCGGCGCTGCCGTTCGGCGGCGTCGGCGAGTCGGGCTTCGGCCGCATCCACGGCGCGGACGGCCTGCGCGAGTTCACCCGGCCGAAGGCCATCACGCGGCAGCGGTTCGCGACGATGAACCTCACGACGTTCGCCCGCACCGAGAAGGAAATGGCCCGCGTCCTCGGCATGATCAACATGATCCACGGCCGCCGCTACAAGCGGTGACCGAGGGCGCGGCGGGGGCGCCGCCTAGACTCGCACCATGACCTCCGGCGCCCCCGTACGCAGCCGCCTGCAGGCGACGCTGGGCCCGACGCCCCCGCCGCCGCCCGGTTTCCGCCTGTTCACCGGCGACGACGTCCCGGCCCTTGCCGCCCTGATGTGGGACGCCTACCGCGGCACGCCGGACGAGGCCGACGTGGGAGACCTCCCAGGCGCCGTGCGTGAGGTCCACCTCACCTTGGCCGGCGAATACGGCACGTTCCTCGGCACCGCCTCTTTCGTTTCGGAATACGAGGGCCGTCCAGTGGGAGCCGCCCTGGTCACCCTCTACCGCGACCTGCCGCTGCTCGCCTTCCTCTTCACCGCCCCCGCCCACGCCGGGCGCGGCCTGGGGCGCGGTCTCGTCCAGGCGGTCATGCACGCCCTCGCCGAACAGGGCCACGACACCCTCACCCTCGCCGTCACCCGCCGCAACCACCGCGCCCGCCGCCTCTACGGCCACTTGGGCTTCGTCGAGGTCGCGTGACCCGGGCGTCCGGGAAGCAGTAGCGCGGCGCCCGCGACGAGCTGATGGACATGGTCAGCGAGGTCATGGTGGAGCGGATCCTGCCCGTGGACGAGCCCGGTCCCGGCCAGTGGCGGTCCTGGCTGCGCCGGCTCGCCTGGTCGATGCACGACGAGTTCCTCGCCGTCCCCGGCTACGCGACGCGCACGTCCCGCCCGCACCGCCACAACGCCGAGTCGTTCGGACGGCTCAGAGCCGGCGTCGTCCGAGCCTTCACCGCGTCGGGCGTCCCACCGGAGCTGGCCGAGCAGAGCTGGTACATCTTCGGCACGTCACTGGTGAGCTGGCTGGCCGCTCAGGAACAGGCCCTAGACCTCGGCGACGGCGAACCACGGTTCGAGCTGTTCCTGGACGTCCTCCTACGCGGCCTACCCGCCCGTGAGCCGATCGACGGGGACTAAGGCGGTCCTAGGCGGCTTAGATAAGGCGTCATCCCCATGTGGGGAGTGGGGGCTTAGGGCGAACCTTGTACATGTCGGGCCAAGAGGGACCGGCAGGAACAAGGAGAAGCAGATGCTACGCCACGAGTTCAGCAAGGCCGTCATCGAGGACCGAGTACGCGAGCTGCGCGCGGAGGCGAAGAAGGCCCGCCGCGTCCGCATCGCCAAGGCCCTCAAGCGGTGACGCCCGCGGCCCGTCCGCGGAAGCCCACGCCCCCGTCAGCCGACGGGGGCGTTCTTCTTTTCCAGGACGAGCGCCTTGCCGCGAAGGGCGTGCCCTGGCATGATCCAGCGTTCGTGGAGCAGACCATCACCGCCGCGAACGCCATGTCGGAACGCTGGGCCGCGACGTGCGACGGCACGTCCACCGTGATGGCGGGCCCCGGCGCCTGGCCGCTCCTCGCGCTGCTGGCGACCGCCGCGACGGGCCCCGGACGCGACGAGCTGGCGACCGCCGTCGGGCTGGACGCCGCCGCTGCCGCAGGGGCGGGAGCGGAACTGCTGGCGCTGCTCGACGACGCCGACGCCGTCCGGTGCGCCCTGGGGCTGTGGACGCGCCGCGACCTCGACCTCGATCCGTCCTGGTCACCGCCCGCCGGCACGCGCGGCACGCTGACCGGCGAACCGGCGGACGACCAGCGCCGCCTCGACGCCTGGGCGGCCGAGAAGACCGACGGCCTCATCCAGGAAATCCCCACGAGGGTGACCCGGGACACGCGGCTGGTCCTGGCGTCCGCGCTCACCGCACGGACCGCCTGGGCCGACCCCTTCGACGGTGACACCGTCCTGTCCCGCACCACCCACGACCTTCGTGCGCTGGTCGCCGGCACACCGAACGGCCCCGTCACCATGGCCTGCGTCGCCGGGGTGGAGGACATCGACGTCCACCTCGTCCAGGGCGATCAGCCCCCTGGCCAGGTGCTCGCCGCCGCGTTCGGGACGCTGGAAGGCCGCCACCCCGTCACCAACGCCGACGACCTTCCCGAAGGGACCACCGGCCCAGGCGTCACCGTCTGGTTCGAAGAGGCATGGTCCCCCCGTGCGTCGCTCCGGCTGACGCTTCCGGCCTTCACGGTCACCGCGTCCCATGACCTCCTGGATCTGCCGGACGTCTTCGGGCTGGACACCGTCACCGACCAGACCCGCGGCCACTTCCCCGGCATCGGCGCCTTCCCGCTGGCGATCGGCCAGGCCGGGCAGAACGCCCTCGCCCGCTTCGACGCGGAGGGCTTCGAGGCGGCGGCCGTCACCTCGTTCGGCATGCTCGCCGGCAGCGCCCCGCCCACCGAGACCTATCGCGCTCGGCGCGTCGCGGTCACGTTCGAGGCGCCGTTCGGGTTCCTCGCCGTCCACCGCCCGTCCGGGCTCGTCCTCACCACCGGCTGGGTGGACCGGTCCGCCGCCGCCTGAACGGGGCCGCGGTTCAGTCGGCGACGAGGCGCGAGCCCCAGCCGTCGACCGTGTACTCGCGCTGGCGCCGGACGGCGTAGCGGCCCGGCGTGCAACCCGAGGCACCGTGCTCGGGATGCAGCAGGTAGACGGGGGCCGACGCCTCGAAGACGCCGATCGCGAGGCGGGTGGAGTCCGACACGTACGTCGTCCAGCGGCAGGTGCCGGGGTCGGCGACGAGGGTGTGCGGGTTGCCGCCCGCCGCGCCCCGGAGCAGCTCGACGCCCTCGGACGGGACGTCCGTCCACGGGGCGTCCGCCAGGATCGACAGGGACACTTCGGACATGGGGACGACGATCAGGTCGCCCTGGGCCTGGAGGCCGTCGACGACGGGGATGCGCACCGACCGCTCAAGATGGTCGAGCACGGCGAGCCCGGTCTGCCGGGAGAGGGACGCGAGGGTCACGGTCATGGGAATCACCTTCAGGTTCGTCGGAGGAGTCGTGCGTACTGGTCCGCGGACAGCCCGTAGGTCCATCCGGCGGCGGCGACCGGGTCTTCGATGCCGCCCGGCACGGTCAGCCCGTACCGGCGGCGGTGCCCGTCGCGCTCGGCGGACCCGTTGACGGCGAGCAGCACCCTGGTCCGTTCCCGCAGGTCGTACAGCCGCAGCTCGGAGCCGGGATTGCCGGGGTCCGGCGCGGCGGCCACGAGCCGCAGCCCGGCCCGGTCGATGTAGGCGCCCCAGCCGATGTTCTCGATGGCGCACCGCCTGACCTCGACGTTGGTCTCCCGCGCGATCCGCTCGACGTCCGGATCGTCGATCACCCAGGACGGCACCCTCGTCCCGTGCCAGGCGTGCACCTCCCAGCCGTCGGCGTTCCGGATCGCGGGCCCGTCCGAGCGGTGCAACCGCACCCGCCCGTCGTCGCCCCAGACCTCCGTGTGGACCTCGACGGGCCGCTCGGAGACGACGCAGACGCTCTCGCGCGGCCACCACCAGCCGCAGGACCTGCCCAGCGTCGCCCACAGGTCGAGCAGGCGGTTCTGCTCGGGCGTGAAGACCACACCGGACGTCCGGCGAACCCCGTCGTAATGCGCGGCCCAGGAGACGCACAGGGCCGCGTACCAGACGGCGCCCTGCTCGACCAACTCGTTGGCCGAGCGCAGCGCCATGCGGAGAGTGTTCCGGGAGGAGGCCAGGATCGGTGCCCGCACCAGTTGCCCCATCATTTGGTCCAGCGGCCGGTAACCCCGCATGACCCGGACGTCCAGCTGCGCGGACACCTGGCTCATCAGGCTGCGGAAACGGGACGGCAGAGGCCACTCGGAAAGGCGGTCCGCGCCCTCGGACGCTCGCGGCCGGAACCCAGGCGGCAGAGTCTCCAAAGCCGCCACAGGCGAAGAGACCCAGTGGAAACGCGGTGGATCGAGCCCGATCAGCCCGTACAGCTCAGAAATGGCCGCTTCGGCGGCCGGACGGTCGGCGGGCTCGGTGGACAGCAGATGCCCGAGCCACTCCGCACGGATGAGCGCAGCTTCCCGCTGCGCGAACTCGCTCACCAGCCGAGGGCGGCAACGCCCCTCTCAAAGATCATGCCCCGGATCCTGACAC
>NZ_SMKY01000278.1 GCF_004349235.1 Actinomadura darangshiensis
CCCCCACTCCTCCCACCAGCGGCGGTGAGCACTACGACTTCACGCTCGCCGGTGAGACCTTCGTGAAGGCCCCGAACGGCAAGGCGCCGCTGACGGGAACCGTGGGCGCGGACCTCGACCTCGACACGGGCAACGTGACCGCGGATCTGCAGCTCGAGCCCACCAAGGGCAACTTCCAGATCCTCGGCTTCCTGCCGGTGACCGCCGACATCGGACTGGTCACCCAGGGCCCGACGACCGGCCTGTACAAGGACGGTCAGCTCACGACCAACAGCAAGGTCATCACCAAGATGTCGGCGTTCAACGCGTTCGGGTCCATCCCGATCGGCGGCGGCGAGAACTGCCAGACGACCGAGCCGTCCGACATCCAGCTGCAGTCGGCCGCGGGCGAGTTCTTCGACCCGAACGTCGGCGGCAAGATCAGCGGCCAGTACTCGCTGTCGGCCATCGACGACTGCGGACCGCTGACCGGCATCCTCAACATGTTCACCGCCGGTGACGGCAACACCATCGACCTGACCCTCACGCCCAAGGCGTGACGGCGGCGATGAGCTGACGGTCAAGCAAGGCGGCCCCCGCCGTGCCGGTGATGCGGCGGGGGCCCGTCCCGCATCGGGCCCGAGAGGTCACACGTGAGAACGAAGAAGACGACAGGCGGCGCGTGCGCCGCGCTGGCCGTGGCCGGCGCCATGGTCGCCGCGAGCCTCGCCGGCGTCGCGGGCGCGCCCCCGGCCGCCGCCGCGCCGGCGACGCTGGGGCTGGACTACCACTGCACGTTCCCGCTGCTCGGGCCGCAGCCGGTGCACGTGGAGCTGAGCACGGACGTCCCCGACCATGTCGCGGTCGGCGAGGTGATGCCCGGGTTCACCGTCGACTCGGTCTCGACGGTGAACGCGGAGTCCGCGCGGGGCCTCACGGCGCTGTACGCGACGAGCCTCGAAGGCCACGCGCTGGCGGACGCGACCCTCACCGTCCCCGAGATGCCGGACGGCCTGCCCGTCGAGGTCGACTCCGTCCTGGAGAAGACGCCGATCCCCGCCTCCGGCGGCTTCACCGTCAAGGGGCGCGGCACGTCGCCGGACCTGACGTTCACCCAGGCCGGACCGGGCAAGGTCACCGTCGGGAACCTCGTCCTGAAACTGACCCCGAGGACGGACGACGGCGGCGAGTCCGGGCTCGGCACGTTCGAGTCCGAGTGCACGCAGGACCCGGGGCAGAACAACGTCCTCGCCTCCTTCGACATCGTCGGCGAGACCGGGCAGCCGGCCGAGTACACCTACGCGCTGACGGGCTCGTCCACCATCAAGGCGTCCGGCGGGACGATCCCGCTGACCGGCGCCCTGGACGCGAAGCTCGACGCCGGCACGGTCACCGCCGCCCTGACGCTCGAACCGTCCAAGGCCCAGTTCCAGTTGCTCGGCTTCCTGCCCGTGACGGCCGACGTCGCGTTCACCGCCCAGGGCGGGACGACCGGGACGTACAAGGACGGCGTCCTCACCACCACGACCAAGGTGGCCACCGGCTTCCCCGCGTTCAACGCGTTCGGCGCCATCCCCATCGGCGGCGGGGACACGTGCCGGACGTCGGAGCCGTCCAGCATCACGCTGACCTCGGCCGCCGGGTTCGACCGGGACGCGGGCGGCGAGCTGAAGGGCGCCTACGAGCTTGCGTCCGTCACCGGCTGCGGTGTCCTCACCGGCGTGCTCGGCGACGCCCTCACCGGCCCGGACAACGCGATCACCGTGGCGCTCACCCCGAAGAAGACGAGCTAGGAGCCGGCGATGCCGACCGACGACGACCGCCCGGCCACCCCCCGCATGCGGAGCACCCGCCGCCGAGCCGTGGTGGCCCTTGTCCTGGGGCTGCTGCTCGCCGGGATGAGCGTTGTTCCAGCGGCCGCGGCGCCGGCCGCGGATCCCGGCCCCGCCGGGGACGCGTTCTACGCGCCGCCGTCGCCGTTGCCCGCGGGGGAGCCGGGCGACGTCATCCGGGCGCGTCCGGCGAAGGCGGGCCCGCCGACCGCGCGGTCCCTCGCGAACGCGTGGCAGGTCATGTACCTGTCGACGAACGCGCTCGGCAAGCCCGTCGCGGTGACGGGGATCGTCCTCGTCCCGAAGAAGGCGGACCCGGCCACGGCCCCGATCGTCGGGTTCGGGCCCGGCACGAGCGGGCCCGCGTTCCGCTGCGCGCCGTCCCGGTTCATCGACCAGGGCGCCTTCTACGAGCAGGCCGCGCTGAACGAGATGCTCACGCAGGGCTACGCGGTCGCCGTCACCGACTACGAGGGCTACCACGAGGACCCGGCGACGACCTACGTCGTCGACTCGATGGGCTACTCGGTGATCGACGCGGTCCGCGCCGCGCAGCGGCTGCCCGAGACGGGCCTGTCGGCGGACGCGCAGGTCGCGTTCCGCGGCTACTCCCAGGGCGGCGCCGCCGCGATGTGGGCGGGGCAGAAGCAGCCCGGCTACGCGCCCGAGCTGAAGCTCGCCGGGGTGGTCGGCGGCGGCGTCCCGTCCGACCTCGCCGCCGTGGGCCTGCCGCTGGAGGGGAAGGACCCGTTCGGGTTCCTCCTCTACTCGATGATCGGCATGGACCACGCCTACCCGGAGCTGGACCTGGACTCCTACCTCAACGACGCCGGCCGCGCCGCCGTCACCGGGATGGAGGGCGGCGCCTGCACGCTGGAGCTGCTGCTCGACTACCGGGGCAAGACGATCCCGGACTACTTCACCGCCAGCCCGTTCGCGACCGAGGCGTGGCTGGACCGGGTCGCGCAGAACCAGCTCGGGCTCGAACCGGTCAAGGTGCCCGTCTTCCAGTACCACTCGACCGCCGACGAGATCGTCGCGTTCGGGCAGGCGAAGGAGCTGCGCGACAACTACTGCAAGCTCGGCGTGCCCGTCACCTGGAGGACGTGGGACGGGATCAGCCACATCACGCTCGTCTACCGCGGCGACAAGGACGCGATGGCGTTCCTCGCGGACCGCTTCGCCGGAAAGCCGGCCACCTCCAACTGCTGAACGCGGCTCCCACCTGAACGCGGCCCCACCTGACCCGGTGGCCCGCCCCCGAGAAGGAGATGAACATGGTTCGGCGATCCATCGCGCTCGTTGCGCTGGCCTCGGCGGCCGCCCTGTC
This sequence comes from Actinomadura darangshiensis, assembly GCF_004349235.1. Classification (GTDB taxonomy): domain Bacteria; phylum Actinomycetota; class Actinomycetes; order Streptosporangiales; family Streptosporangiaceae; genus Spirillospora; species Spirillospora darangshiensis. The sequence goes on from NZ_SMKY01000278.1 coordinate 3,142, forward strand.
CGTGGCCGGCTGCGGGTCGGAGAAGAAGGAGGCCCCCGAGGTCGCCTGGGCGGGACGGGCGTGCGGCGTCATGACGCAGAGCAGCCCGCTCCCGGTGCCGAAGCTGGACAACGCGAGCGTGCTGAAGTCCAAGGCGTCCTTCGTCCAGCTGCTCGACGGCATCTCCGACCGGATGCGGACGCTGGAGGTGAAGCTGTCCGGACTCGGCGCGCCGCCGGTCGAGGGCGGCGACGCGCTGCTCAGGACCACGATGAGCAACCTGACCCGCACGCACTCGACGGTCACCACCGCGTCCCGGCAGCTGGCGAAGGCGAAGGTGAACGACAAGCGGTCGCTGCAGCAGGCCGTCGGCCGGGTCGGCAAGGCGTTCGGGCAGTACAACACCTACCAGGGCCCCGAACAGGACCTCCGCAAGAACCCGAAGCTGAACGCGGCGTTCGGCAAAGCCCCGGCGTGCAAGAAGTGACGCCCGTCGTCTCCTACCCGCTGAGCGCGCTGCGCGAGGCGGGCCGGATGTTCGCGCTCGGCGCCACCGTCCTCGGGATGGCGTTCCGGCGGCCGTTCCAGGTCCGCGAGTTCGTCGAGCAGTTCTGGTTCATCGCCAGCGTCACCATCCTGCCGACCGCGCTCGTGTCGATCCCGTTCGGCGCGGTGACGTCGCTGCAGGTCGGCTCCCTCACCCAGCAGTTCGGCGCCCAGTCGTTCACCGGCGCGGCCAGCGTGCTGGTGGTGATCCAGCAGGCCAGCCCGATGATCGTGGCGCTGCTGGTGTCCGGGGTGGCGGGCTCGACGATCTGCGCGGACATCGGCGCCCGTTCGATCCGCGAGGAGCTGGACGCGATGGAGGTGCTCGGCGTCTCGCCCGTCCAGCGGCTCGTCGTCCCGCGGGTCCTCGCGTGCGTCGCCGTCGCGCTGCTGCTCAACGGGCTCGTGTCGGTCGTCGGCGTCGCGGGCGGCTACTACTTCAACGTCATGATGCAGGGCGGGACGCCCGGCGCGTACGTCGCGAGCTTCTCCGCCCTCGCCCAGCTCCCCGACATCTACGTCGGCGAGGCGAAGGCGCTGCTGTTCGGGTTCATCGCCGGCGTGGTCGCCGCCTACCGGGGCCTGAACCCCAAGGGCGGCCCGAAGGGCGTCGGCGACGTCGTCAACCAGTCGGTCGTCATCACGTTCCTGCTGCTGTTCATGCTCAACCTCGTCATCACCGGGATCTACCTCCAGGTCGTCCCGCCGAAGGGAGGGTGAGTGATGGCCGTGCTGCGAGCGGGCCCCACCCGGTGGTTCGCGTGGCTGGACCAGCCCGGCGACCAGGGCACCTTCTACGTCCGGGCGCTGCTGTGGATGCCGCGGGCGCTCCGCCGCTACCGCAAGGAGGTGCAGCGGCTGCTCGCCGAGGTGGCGTTCGGCAGCGGCGGCCTCGGCGTGATCGGCGGGACGATCGGGGTGATGGTCGCGATGACCCTCGCGACCGGCGTCGTCGTCGGCATGCAGGGCTACTCGGCGCTCCAGCAGATCGGGACGTCGGCGTTCACCGGGTTCGCGTCCGCCTACATCAACACGCGCGAGATCGCGCCGGTCGTGTCGGGGCTCGCGCTGTCGGCGACGGTCGGCGCCGGGTTCACCGCGCAGCTCGGCGCGATGCGGATCAGCGACGAGGTGGACGCCCTGGAGGTCATGGGCATCCCGTCGCTGCCGTACCTGGTGACGACCCGGATCATCGCGGGCGCCGTCGCGATCGTCCCGCTGTACGCGATCGGGCTGCTGTGCGCCTACCTGGCGTCCCGCGAGGTCACGGTCGTGTTCAACGGGCAGTCGGCCGGGACGTACGACCACTACTTCGGGCTGTTCCTGTCGCCGGTGGACGTCGTCCTGTCGTTCTTCAAGGTGCTGGTGTTCAGCGTCCTGGTGATCCTGTCGCACTGCTACTACGGCTACCGCGCGGCCGGCGGCCCGGCCGGGGTGGGACAGGCCGTCGGCCGCGCGGTCCGCACGTCGATCGTGCTGATCAGCGTCAGCGACTTCTTCTTCAGCCTCGCGCTGTGGGGGACGAACACGACGGTGAAGGTGGCCGGGTGAACGCCCGGGGGATGCTCTCGCGGCGGCTCGCCGGGGTCGCGTTCCTGCTGGTGCCGGTGCTGCTGATCTGGCTGTCGGTCGCCGTCTACGACAAGGCGTTCACCAAGGTCAGCTGGGTGACGCTGGAGACGGCGAGCGCGGGCAGCGAGATGCGTCCGCACGCGGACGTGAAGCTGCGCGGGGTGGTCGTCGGCGAGGTCAGGGAGATCTCGTCGGACGGCGGCGTCGCGACGCTGAAGCTCGCGATCGAGCCGGACAAGGTCGAGCTGCTGCCGCGGAACGTGTCGGCGCAGCTCCTCCCGACGACGCTGTTCGGGGCCCGGTTCGTCGCGCTGATCCCGCCCGCGCGGCCGAGCCCGGCGCGGCTGACCGGCGGAAGCGTGATCAGCCAGGACCGGTCGGCCAACGCGATCGAGCTCCAGCGGGTGCTGGACACCCTGTATCCGCTGCTCACCGCCGTCCAGCCGGCGGAGCTCGCGGCCACGCTCACCGCCGTCTCGCAGGCGCTGGACGGACGCGGCACCGAACTCGGGCAGACGATGGTCGAGCTGGACGCCTACCTCAAGAAGATCAACCCGAGCCTGCCCGCGCTCAACCGCGACATCAGGCAGTTCGTCGAGGTCAGCCGGAACTACGACGAGGCCGCACCCGACATCATCCAGGCGCTGCACGACTTCACCTACACGAGCCGGTCGCTCGTCGACCAGAAGAACAACCTGGCGACGCTGTACGCAGCGGTGACGGACGCGTCCCAGGACCTGGCGGACTTCCTGCACGAGAACTCCGGCAACCTCATCCGGTTGTCGGCGGCGAGCCGCCCGACGCTCGAACTGCTGCGGAAGTACTCGCCGGAGTATCCGTGCACGCTGCGGATGCTGTCCGACTTCGTCCCCGTGATGGACGAGGTGCTCGGCAAGGGCACGAAGCGGCCCGGCCTGCACGTCAACGTGAAGACGCTGCCGTCGAAGGGGCGCTACGTGCCGGGCAGGGACCGTCCGCGCTACACCGACAAGAGCGGCCCGCACTGCTACCCGGTCGGCGGCACCGCCTCGATGAAGTCGGCGCCGGCGGACGCGGACACCCCCGTCGCGGTCGCCCCGGGCGCGCTCGGCCTGCCGAACTCGCCCGAGGAGAACCGCCTGGTCAACGAGCTGCTCGCGCCCGGCCTCCAGGACGTCCCGGAGTCGCTGCCGGACTGGAGCAGCGTCCTCGCCGGGCCGGTCTACCGGGGCACGGAGGTGAGGCTGGGATGAGCCGGAAGAGCCTGGCCAGGCCGCTGGTCAAGTCGGTCGCGTTCGTCGTGGTGACCGTGGTCGCGACCGCGCTGCTGGCGCTCAGCATCACGCATGTGGGCGGCGGCGACGCCGTCTCCTACAAGGCGCGGTTCACCGATGCGTCCGGGCTGCGCGAGGGCGACGGCGTCCGTATCGCGGGCGTCGAGGTCGGGCGGGTCGGCGGCATCGACGTCGTCGGCCACCGGGTCGCGCTCGTGTCGTTCTCCGTCGAGCGCGGGCACCACCTGCCCGCCTCGTCCACGGCCACGATCAAGTACCTGAACCTGATCGGGCAGCGGTACGTCGAGCTGGCGCGCGGCGCCGGCGGCGGCGGGACGCTCTCCCCGGGGGCGACGATCCCCGTCGAGCGGACGACTCCGGCGCTGAACCTCACCCAGCTCTTCAACGGTTTCCAGCCGCTGTTCCAGGCGCTGTCGCCGGAGGACGTGAACAAGCTCGCCGGGTCGATCATCCAGGTACTGCAGGGGGAGGGCGGGACGGTCGAGGGGCTGCTGTCCACCGTCGGGTCGCTGACCAGCGGGATCGCCGACAAGGACCGCGTGATCGGGCAGGTCGTCGACAACCTGAACGCCGTCCTGGACACGATCAACGGGCGCGGCGACAACCTCGGCACCCTGATCGGCACGCTGCGCCGGCTCGTGTCCGGGCTGGCCGCCGACCGCACCGCGATCGGCGCGGCGATCGGTGCGCTGGACGACCTCGCCGGCACCACCACCGACCTGCTGCGGGACGGCCGCGAGCCGCTCAAACGCGACATCGAGCAGCTGGGGCGGCTGTCGGAGAACCTGTCGGACGACTCCCCGAAGGTCGACTCGTTCCTGCGGCTGCTGCCGGTCAAGATGGCCGCGATCGGGCGGATCGCCTCGTACGGGTCGTGGATGAACCTCTACCTCTGCGAAGCCGACCTCAGCGGCGTGACCTACAAGCAGTACCCGGGCGAGGAGCATCCGCCGCCCACCGGAGTCCCGCTGACGGCGGAAAGGTGCGGCAAATGAGACGGCCACGGTGGAAGCCCGTCCGGGAGCGGAACCCGATCGGCGTCGCGATCGTGTCGCTCGCGCTGATCACCGCCGTCGGGCTGCTGTCGTTCAACGCCAAGGACCTGCCCGTCATCGGCGGCGGCACCCGCTACACCGCCGACTTCAGCGAGGCGGCCGGGCTGCGTCCCGGCAACGAGGTGCGGGTCGCCGGGGTGAAGGTCGGCGAGGTCACCGGCGTCCGGCTGAACGGCGCGAAGGTCACGGTCGCGTTCCGCGTCCGGCGCACCTGGATCGGCGACGCCAGCACCGCCGCGATCGCGATCAAGACGCTGCTCGGCGACAAGTTCCTCGCCGTCGACCCGCTCGGCGCGCACGCCCAGGACCCCGGCCACCGCATCCCGCTGGCCCGCACGACCTCGCCGTACGACGTGACGGAGGCGTTCGAGGACCTCGCCGGGACGGTCGGGCAGGTCGACTCCGCGAAGCTGGCCGCGAGCCTGGACGCGATCTCGACGACGTTCTCCGGGACGGCACCGAGCGTCCGCAAGGCGCTGGACGGAGTTTCCGCGCTTTCCAAGACGGTCTCGTCGCGGGACGCGGAGCTGTCGCGGCTGCTCGCGAACACCCGGCAGGTCAGCGGGACGATGGCGGACCAGAGCGCGAACGTCGAGGCGCTGCTGCGGGACGGGAACCTGCTCCTCGGCGAGATCCGGCGCCGCCGCGAGGCGATCCACGCGCTGCTCACCGGGACGCAGTCGCTCTCCCGGCAGATCGTCGGGCTCGTCGACGACAACCAGAAGCAGCTCGACCCGACGCTCCGCGCGCTCGGCAGCGTCACCGACCTGCTGCGAAAGAACCAGGACAACCTCGACAAGGCGCTGAAGACGGCCGGGCCGTACACGCGGCTGCTCGGCAACTCCCTCGGCAACGGCCGCTGGATGGACGGATACCTGTGCGGGCTCGTCCCGAAGGAGTACCGGCCGGACGCACCCGACAAGGGGTGCATGCCACCCAAGAAGGGCGGCCGCTGATGCTGCGCAAGCTGGGCATCCCGCTGATCGCCGCCGGAGTCGCCGTTGTTGCGGCCGCCGTCGTGCTCGTCGCCGTGCAGCGGCCGGACGGCACCCGCGTCACCGTCTACTTCCGGAGCGCGGTCGGCGTCTACAAGGGCTCGGACGTGCGGGTCCTCGGCGTGAAGGTCGGCACGGTCGACTCCGTCCGGGCGGAGGGCACCCAGGTCAGGACGGTCATGACCGTCGACCACGGCGTGGACGTCCCGGCCGCCGCGAAGGCCGTGGCGGTCGCGCCGAGCCTGGTCGCGGACCGGTACGTCCAGCTGACGCCCGCCTACACGTCCGGCCCGAAGATGACGACCGGGACCGTCGTCCCGGCGGACCGGACGGCGACGCCGATGGAACTCGACAAGGTCTACGACAGCATCCGGAAACTCGCCACCGACCTCGGGCCGAAGGGGCTCAACAAGGACGGCGCCGTGTCGCGGCTCCTCGAAACGGGTGCGGAGAACCTGCGCGGCAACGGCCGCGACATCCGCACGACGACCGAACGGATGGCGCAGGCGGCGAAGACGCTGTCCGGGTCGCAGCAGGATCTGTTCGCGACGATCCGCGGCCTGCAGACGTTCACGACCATGCTGAAAACGAACGACGGGCAGGTCAGGCAGGCGGAACGGCAGCTCGCCGACGTCACGGGCTTCCTCGCCGACGATCGGGAGGAACTGGACGCCGCCCTGAAGGCCCTGACGGTGGCGCTCGCCCGGGTCAAGGTCTTCATCCACGACAACCGGGAGCAGATCGCCGGCAACGTCGGGAAACTCGCCGAGATCACGCGGCTGCTCGTGAAACAGCGCCGGTCGCTGGCCGAGGCGCTGGACGTCCAGCCGCTCAACGCGACCAACATCCTGAACGCCTACGACCCGGCGACGCGGTCGCTGATGGGACGGCAGAACCTCAGCGAGCTGACCCCGCCGCTCCCGGTGGCGGGACAGCGGAAGGCGGCGCCATGATCCGGCACATCGCCTGCGCGGCGCTCGCGTCCGCGGCCCTCGCCGGCTGCGGCTTCTCCGGCGTGCAGGACCTCCCGCTGCCCGGCGGCGCCGACCTCGGCGACCACCCCTACACGGTGAAGGCGCGGTTCGCGAACGTGCTGAACCTCGTCCCGCAGTCGGCGGTGAAGGTCAACGACGTCGCGGTCGGACGGGTCGTGGACGTCGCGCTGCCCCGCGAAGGCTGGACGGCCGAGGTCACGATGAAGGTCAACGGCGATGTGAAGCTGCCCGCCGGCGCCTACGCCGAACTGCGCCAGTCGAGCCTGCTGGGCGAGAAGTTCGTGCAGCTCAGCGCGGGACCGCCGACCGGAACGGGGCCGCCCGCGGGCACCGGGACGCTCGCGGACGGCGCGGTGATCCCGGCGTCCCGGACGAACCGGAATCCGGAGGTCGAGGAGGTCTTCGGCGCCCTGTCGATGCTGCTGAACGGCGGCGGCATCGCCCAGCTGCGGACGATCACCGTGGAGCTGAACCGGGCGCTCGGCGGCAACGAGCCGCAGGTCCGGTCGCTGCTGGAGCGGGCCCGGAAACTCGTCGGCGACCTGGACGCGAACAAGAAGGGCATCACGGACGCGATCGACGGCCTGAACCGCCTCTCCGCCACTCTCCGCGGCCGCAGATCGCAGATCGGCGTCGCGCTCGACGACCTCGAACCCGGCCTCGCGGTCCTGGCGGAACAGCGGGGCGCCCTCGTCCGGATGCTGAAGTCGCTGGACGACCTCTCCCGCGCCGCCGTCACGACCGTCCGGCAGAGCAAGGACGACATGATCGCCGACCTCCGCGCCCTGGAACCGACTCTCCGGAAACTCTCCGACGCCGGCCGCGACCTGCCGAACGCGCTCCAGGTGCTGCTGACGTACCCGTTCACCGATGCCGTCCTGCCCGCCGTGAAGGGCGACTACCTGAACGTGTACCTGCAGGTCACGGCCCGTCCGGGCACCCAGGTCATCCCGCCGATCGCGCCGCTGAAGGGGGACTGATGCTGACCGCCGCGACGAGGATCAAGAACCTCGTCTTCCTCATCGCCGGCATCCTCGCGATCGGCTACGTCGGGCTCAACTACGCCGACCTGGGCGGATACGTCGGATACCGCGACTACTACACCGTCCAGGCCGACCTCGGCGAGGCGGGCGGCCTGGCGGAGAACGCCGACGTCACCTACCGGGGCACCTCGGTCGGCCGCGTCGGCGGCCTGCGCCTGACCGGCGACGGCGTGCTCGCCGACCTGAAGATCGAGAAGTCGGCCCCGAAGATCCCGTCTCGGACCCAGGCGGTCGTCGCGAACCGCTCGGCGATCGGCGAGCAGTACATCGACCTGCGCCCCGCGACGGCCTCCGGCCCCTATCTGGCGTCCGGCTCGGTCATCCCGCGCACGTCGACGGCGACCCCGGCCCCGGTCACGGACCTCCTGACCAGCCTCAACGACCTCGCGGCCTCGGTGCCGACCGACTCCCTGCGGACGGTCATCGGCGAACTGGGCCAGGCGTTCGCCGGCCAGGGCCCCAACCTCCAGGTCCTCCTGGACAGCACGCGGTCGCTCACGCACGCCGCCAACGAGAACGCCGCCCCGACCACCTCCCTGATCGGCGACGGCGAGACCGTCCTGCGCACCCAGAACGAGGAGGCCGCGTCGCTCAAGTCGTTCGGACACAACGCGCGGCTCCTCTCCGAGCAACTCCGGAAATCCGACCCGGCGTTCCGGAAACTCGTGTCGACCGCGCCGGGCGCCGCCGGTGAGTTCCGCACGTTGATACGCGACCTCGACCCGTCCCTCAGCGTCCTGGTGGCGAACCTGCTGACGACGTCGGAACTGCTGGAGCCCCGGTCGGCGGGCATGGAGCAGCTCCTGGCGAAACTCCCGGCGGCGGTCTCGTCCGGCATGTCGGTCGTAGAGGACGGCAAGCTCAACTTCGGCATGGTCACGACATTCTTCAACCCGCCGAACTGCACGACCGGCTACGGCGGGACGAAGTACCGCAACGGCCTGGACACCTCGCCCGGCCCGGCCCTCAACACGGCCGCCCGCTGCGCGGTATCACCTGCGACCGGCACCAACGTCCGAGGCGCCGCCAACGCCCCCCGCGGCCCCGTCCCGCCTCCGGCCCAGGCGGCGTCGGTCCTGAGCACCGGCTCGCCCAACCTCCCAGGCGCCCTGGCC
>NZ_SMKY01000279.1 GCF_004349235.1 Actinomadura darangshiensis
TTGGGGGCCCGAGTGGGTGTGTCATTGACGGAGGATGTCGGTCAGGTGGGCGAATGCCACGGTGTTGTCGCGGTAGTGGCCGATACGGGGGTTGAAGTCGCCGCCGCAGGTGATGAGGCGGAGGGAGGGTGTCGATGTGTTGGTGTACACGGCCCGGGTGGGGAAGTGGCGTTTGGGGAAGCGGCGGACGACGTCGACGGTGAACACGGCGGTGGTGCCGTCGGCCCGGCCCGCCTTTACGCGCTGCCCTGGGCGTAGCTCGCCGAGCCGATAGAAGACCGAGGGGCCGGAGGCGGAGTCGAGGTGTCCTTCGATGATCGCGGTTCCGGTCTGCCCGGGGGTGGCTGAGCCGGCGTACCAGGCGGCTTGGTCTTGGTGTGGTGGCCGGGGTGGTTGCAGTGTGCCGTCCGGGCGTAGTCCGACCCGTGTGACTTTGGTGTCGATGCCGATCGTCGGGATCGCCAGGTGTGTTGGCGGTGCCGCGGGCAGCGGGGAGAGCGACGGTGCGGGATGGGGGGCCGACCAGGTGCCCGGCGTGGCGGCGAGCGGTGCCTGCGGGGCCTGCCCGCGCGCGCTGGTGATCGCTGTTGTTGCGGCGGCCACCCCGCAGACGGCGGCCGTCAGGCCCAGAACTCGGGCCTGACGGTCACCGTGCCAGGGTGCGGCGGTTCTCACTCTGGTGCCTGTGCTCGGCGCCGGAGGAGGAGGATCCGGGCCAGTGCGGCGGTTCCGGCCAGGCCCGCGCCCGTGCCCAGTATCCACGCGGCCGGCATGCTGCTGCCGGCGGTCGAGCCGGTGCCGGTCGCGGCGCCGCCCGCGGGCATGGTCTTGAGCGCTCCGCAGAGGGCGGGCGAGGTCGCCGCCAGGGGGAGCGAGGGCACCAGTTCGCTCTTCTCCTTCTGTGCGCGCGGGCTGAGCGTGGTGGGGTCGAGTCCGTGCACGACGATGACGGCGATGCCCGAACGCAGTGACTTCAGCGTGGCCGCGTCCAGGGTGATGGTGCGGTTGTAGTCGGTGCTGGCACCGGCGGGTGCGATCTTGACGTTGGTGCCGGCCTTCGGCGAGGTGTCGCCCTTGACCGACAGCGTGGTCTGGATCGGCCCGTAGGACGGCTTCCCTTCGGCGGTGTTCACCACACCGTCGCCGTTCTTGTCGGCGGCCATGGTCGGGCACATGCCCTTGGCGCCGCCGTGGATGTGCTGGACGTGCGGGTAAGGCATGTCCTTGAAGGTCGCGGCCAGGCCGTCGAAGTGCTCGGTGATGGTGGCGCGGTCGCCGTCCAGCCGAAGGGTGAGCGAGCCGGAGCCGGTCGCGTGGTTGAGCGGGTCCAGCGTGGCCTGGTAGGTGACGGTGTCCGCGGCCGACGCCGGCGCGGTCATGGCCGGTGCCGCCAGCATGAGGCCCGCCGTACCGGCGAACGCCAGTCCCACCGCTCCACGGCACAGCCGTACCGAGCAGTCCTTCGACATACCTGCCCCCTTTTGCGAGGATGGATCAATTGCATTTCCGCAGAGGGGCTTCCCTCACGAAAACCGCATTAATGCGTTTCGCAAGTCTGTGGCAGGTAAAGGATCAACGGCCAGGGATTACGTAAACTCTTTCCTTTAGTAAGAAGAGGCGAGTTCGGCGAAGACGATCACGTTGTCGAGGTGGCGGCGTTGCTGCTGCACGTAGGTTCCGCCGCAGGTGATCAGCCGCAGCCCGGCATGGCCGATGTAGCCGTAGACGTCTTTGGTGGGGAAGGCGTTCTTGGCGGTCTGCTTGACGCCGGTCACGCGGAACACCGCGGTCACGCCGTCCCGTCGATCGACCTTGACGGTGTCGCCGGGATGCAGGTCGCCGAGGTGGAAGAACACCGCTGGGTCGCCGTCCCAGGTCACGTGGCCGGCCAGGACGGCCGGGCCGAGTTCGCCGGGGGTCGGTGCGCCGGTGTACCAGCCGACCTTGGTCGCGCCGTGCGGAACCTCCAAGGACCGGTCGGCCTTCAACGCCAGACCGGTGGTGGGGGCGGCGACATCGATGGCGGGGATGGTGATCCGCACGGGGGGCGAGGCCGCCAGCGCCGGGCCGGACGGTTCGGGTGCGCCGCCGTCCTCGGCCGATGGCTCGGCTCGGAGGCCGCTGGACGCCTGGGGTGCGGGGGGAGGCGGTTCCTGGTCGGCGGCCGCCTTGACGATGGCGCCGCCGCCGGCCAGGGCGAGCACCGCCGCGGCGGCCGCCAGTGCGTGGCGGCCGCCTGGGCGGTGTCGTCGGATCCGGTGGATCACTTGGTGCCCAGCCGCCGCCTGAGGAACACCGCCCCGGCGGCTCCGGTCAGCGCCAGCCCGCCCACGGCGAACAAGCCCGCGGACTCGATGCCGGCGGTGGATCCGTCGCCGGTTTCGACGCCGCCGGTGGGCGGGGCGCCGGCCGCGGCTCCGTTGACGGTGCCGCAGGTGGCGGGGTTGGTGGCCTCTTCGGGGATGCCGTCGACGCCCTTGGACTTGGCGAACCCGGACTCCCCGAGGGCGTCGGCGTCGTACTTGCCGTTGCCGTTGGCGTCCAGCCCGTGCTGCACGATGTGCAGGTTGCGGATCTTGTCCCCGGCGCCGTCGGGAAGCTTGATCGTCCGCTTGTAGGACAGGTTCCCCTCGGCGTCGGCCTTGGGCATCCGGTCCACGGCCAGGCCGCTCTTGGGGCTGGTGTCGCCCTTGGCGGTCAGGGAGATCATGATGTCGCCGTAGGCCGGCAGGCCCTCTTCGGTGGTGACCTGCCCGTCGCCGTCCTTGTCGGCGGCGCTGGTCGGGCAGGTGAAGTTCTTGTTGTCGCTGAAGGAGCCGTGGAAGTGCTGGGCGTGCGGCGACTTCGGCGTGAAACCCGAACCCTTGATCCGCACGGTCATCTCGTCGCCGTGAATGGACACGTGCGCGGTGCCGCTGGATCCGCTGTCGTTGCCCATCGTGTCCTTGAGGTTGATGCGGTAGTCCCCGTCGGCCCTAGCCGTCCCGGGTACCGCGAAGACCGTGAGTCCTGCGACTGCGGGCACCGCGAGCAGGGATGTGCGGAGCGCCATTGCGTTCCTCCTTTGGAGGCGCTGGTGGATCTTCCTCTCCAGGGGGTTCGTAGCCGCCCGCATGAAGGTTGGGTGCGATGTGCAATGAATGCCCCGTACGGCGGGCGCGCCGATGGTTGCTCTGCGCATTCCTAGCATCGGGTTCGCGCGTGCCTCCGCACGTCGGCCATACCAACGCGCCGGGCCACGCCGGCGTTCTAACGCGGCGCTTTGCTGATCTGCCCGGGACGCGCGGTGTCCGGGCCCTGATTCGGTCGATGACGGGGCAGTACCGAATGCGGCACTGGTGGCTTCACCCGTGATTGCTATTGACGCGGCCTCAGCATCGTCGACATGGCTACGAGAAACGTGAAACAACCCATGGCCGGCTAACATACTTCGTGATCGCGTGAGCGGGTCTCGCGCCGCGCGAAGCCGGGCCCGACGACAACCCGATCCCCCACCCTGCTGGGCGTGCAGACACCAAGCCCAGCGCTGGTCTGCCGGAGATCGGCAAGCCCATCCCGGTCAGGCTCGGTGCGGACCTGATCGCGGGTGTGGACGCAGGTCGGCAGGCGAGCGAGTCCCGCGCCGCCACGATCCGGCGGTTGCTGCACGAGCGCCTGGGAAGCCCGACCCTCGCAGTCACTGTGGACAGATCACATCAGTCGACTGGGTCATCTAGCCATCGGCCGTCCCGCATGACCGTGCGCCCAACGAATTCGTGAAAGCCGTTCCAGACCAGGATGCGCCTGGGTTGCAGGCGTAGGTAGGCGAACGTGCCCTCCGGGTAGGTACGGGGGTCTGTGGAAACTTTGGCGTAGCGCTCGGCGATGTCAGCGTCGATGTCGGGCACGTCCATAAGCGACGCACTGGTGTCGATCACGATGACGTCGGCGGTGTCGCCGAGAGCGACCCGCGCTCGCGGGTGGCCTTTGATGTTGGCGACAGTGCGGCTCTTAGCAAAGGTTGCGGTATACAGAGCCGAGCCATCCCAGGCATAGGCCACGGGGATCAGATGCGCACCACGGCCGTCGCTGCCGGTGGCCAGCCACATCTGGAAGCTGGTTTCGAGCCGGTTTCGAGCATCGGCCCGCCGCACGGCCAGACTGCGTGGGACCGGGATTGAGGTGAGTTCCTCGTCGGCGTACATGACGATCCTCCTTCACGTGGGCGTAAGCCCTCCGCCCCCTGTTGGAGGCTCTACACCCCTCTAGACGAACGGCGCTGCGCGCGCTTCGACACATCGCCGAACCATTCGCCAAGGGGGCCTACGAACGGCTCGGTTTGCCCGACGTCAGAACCGTGCAGGTCCGGCTACTGACCGGCAGAGGCAGCGGGTCGACGCCGTTGCGCTCCTCGCAACGTGGATCGCGGGAAATCGAGCACATCGGTTCCGCGCATGACGAGCTCGAGCTGTTGAAGGCGGTGGCGCGGCAGTGGATCGCGGCTGGCCGTGTTGCTCGAGGTCAGGGAGCAGCCGTTAGCGGTGTCGGCGGGCGGCGGGGTCGCAGGCGGCGACAGTGTCGACGCGGGTGTAGCGCTCCAGGGAGCGGACGGTGGCGTGGAGGGCGCGGGCGAGCAGGGTGGGGTGTTGGTGCCGTCCTCGGCCTCGTGGGTGAGCGCGCTGTGGCGGAGTTGGTGCAGGGTCCACGCGTCGTAGTGCTCGGGGTGGGCGAGCAGTTCCTCGGGGGTGCGGCCCTGGTTGGTCAGGCTGAGCCGCGCGCGTTTGGTGGTCGGGCACATGTCCAGGGTTGGGGCGCGGCGGGTGGTGAGGAACAGCGGGCCGCGGGTGCGTCCGCCGGTGAGGCGGGGCAAGTAGCTGGGCGGTGCCGGACTGCCAGTGGATCCATTCGATGGCGCCGCCCTGGCGACCACGCGGCTGCGTTTGTCGACCGGGATCAGGTCCTCGATGTTGAGTGGTGTCAGCGGCGTGGCTGTCAGGGGCGTTGGTGCTCCTCACGGGTCGCGGCGTACCCGCGGATCCGGTGCCAGGCCGGTGAAGAGGGCGTGATGAAGCCGGTCGATGCGCTCACGGGTCAGGGGTTCCTGAGTGATCAGGAACTGGAAGTACAGCGGGCCGGACAGGAGTGTCATCCCTAGGTCCAGGTCGAAATCGGGCGACAGTTGGCCCTGGTCTTGTGCCGTCTTCAGCCGGGCGACGGTCTTGTCGGTGTACGGAGCGATGAAGCGCTCGTTGAGCGAGGCGGCGACCTGCGGGTCGTACTGGGCCTCGCCCACCAGGGCCTGGAACAGGTGACCGAAGGGCGGTTGGCCCAGCAGGTCAACGGCCGCGTACACCTGCGCGCGCAGGTCGGCGCGGAGGTCGCCGGTGTCGGGGAACTCCAGGTCGGTCTCGTGCAGTGACAGCAGCGAGTCGAGCAGCAGGGCGCCCTTGGAGGGCCACCGGCGGTAGATGGTGTGCTTGCTGGCGCCGGCGCGGGCCGCGACCGCTTCGATGCTGAGCTTGCCGTAGCCGATCTCCTGCCCCAGCTCCAGTGTGGTCCGCATGATGGCCTCGGTCCGCACGGCACCGCGACGGTGACGCGTATTGGTCATGACGCCCACCATATCAGCACGCCCCGTGCCGTTACTTGACAGGAGGGTGCGACTCCGGCACTCTCGTTATCAGCACGGCCCGTGCCGATAACGGAGGAGGGTGCCTGGACGTCGACCCTGCGGCCCGCGACCCGCCTACGGCTACGAGATCACCGCGTGGCTGCGCGATCAGGGCTTCTCCGACATCGCCGAGGGCACCATCTACGCACTGCTGGTCCGGATCGAGAAGCACGGCCTGGTCGAAGTGCGGAAAGTCCCCTCCGAGAAGGGGCCGCCGCGCAAGGTCTACTCCCTCAACGCCCAGGGACAGCGGCACCTCGAAGAGATCTGGAGGGCCTGGAGCTTCCTGGCAGAACGGCTCGAACAGCTCCGCGAAGGAGGCAAGTGACCATGTCCGATGACGAGAAGGTCGGCTTCATCTCCATGATGATCGGCCCCAAGAAGCGATGGCGGTAGTACAGGGCAGGCGTGGAGCGGCTACCCGAGAACTACCGCACGGCGGTCGAAGCGATCGAGAGGTACATGATGCACTTCGTGCCGACCGACGCCGGCGGCGGCGCCGCCAGGGTTCGAGGACCTGGCCGACCTGTTCGAGCAGACCGCGGCGGCACCAGGCAGGTCGGCGGCACGCGGAGGTCGCTGCCTGATCCCGCCAACGACCTGCCTGCCTCCGGCAGGGCGCTGCCATCGCCCGCCGACAAGCACCGTCGGTTCGCTCCTGCGAAGGCATTTCGTCGGGTGTCCGCACCGCGCCGCCACCGGGTTGTGCCCGGCTGATCGCCCCCGGCCTGTCAGCGGCGGCGGTTGGCGGCAGTCGGCATCCCCAACGATCGGCCATGGCCGGTTCATCGATCGTGCCCTCAGGGCTGCGAACGGGCCGCGCCGGACTCGCCCCTGCCGCGGAGGCGTCGCCCATGAACACCAAGCCGGGACGGGCTCGCACGATCGAACACTGCTCTCAAGATCGAACACTGTAGGTAAGGAGTTCCATGATGGGACAGCACGACAGCGGCTTCTCTGAAGCAGGCCTGCGCAGGCTGCGCGACGTACTGGAGCGGCATGTGGGGTCCGGGAAGATTCCCGGACTGGTCGCCCTGGTCAGCCGAGGTGGCCAGACGCACGTCGAAGCGCTCGGGACGATGCGCCACGACGGTGGCGCGCCGATGCGCCGGGACACCATCTTCCGGATGGCGTCCACGTCCAAGCCGGTCGCGGTGTCGGCGACGATGGTGCTGCTGGACGAGTGCCGGCTGCGGCTGGACGACTCGGTGGAGCAGTGGCTGCCCGAACTCGCCGACCGGCAGGTGCTCAAGCGGCCGGACGGCCCGCTGGACGACACCGTCCCGGCGTCGCGGCCGATCACGGTGCGGGATCTGCTCACCTCCACCTTCGGCCTCGGTCTGGACCTGACGGCGCGGACCGCTCCGATCATGGGTGCGTTCTTCGAGCAGGGGGTCTATGGCCAGGAGGACGGATGGCTGCTTCCGGGGTCGGAGCCCGATGAGTGGATGCGGGCCCTGAGCACGCTCCCGCTGATGCACCAACCCGGGCAGCGGTGGCTGTACAACCTCAGCGACGACGTGCTCGGCGTCCTGGTCGCCAGGGTCACCGGCCAGCCGTTCGAGACGTTCCTGCGCGAACGCATCTTCGACCCCCTCGGCATGACCGACACCGGATTCCACGTCCCCGCCGACAAGATCGACCGGCTGCCGCCCCTGTACGCCCCCGACCCCCAGACCGGCGAGTTCCTCGTGGAGGACCAGGCCGAAGGGGGACACCACTGCAAGCCGCCGGCGTTCCCCTCCAGCGGCGGCGGCCTGGACTCGACCGCCGACGACTACAACGCCTACTTCCGGATGCTGCTCAACCACGGGATGCACGGGAACCAGCGGATCCTGTCCCGGCCCGTCGTCGAGCTGATGACCACCAACCGTCTCACTTCCGACCAGCTGGCCGCCCGGAAGGCTTGGGCTCGCAAGGGTGTCCATGTGGGCTACGGCCTGGGGCAGCAGGGCGGCTGGGGCTTCGGGATGACGGTACGCACCGACCGCGGCGACTACGCGCCCATCGGCCAGTTCGGCTGGGACGGCGGAGCCGGCACCACCACCTACGCCGACCCCCATAACCAGCTCATCGGCATCCTGCTCACCCAGACCGGAATGTCCACCCCCGACTCGGCACACGCCATCCACGACTTCTGGACCACCCTCTACCAAGCCATCGACGACTGACCCGGCCACCGTGGTCGAGGCCGGTCCGAAGGCCGGCCTCGCCCACGGTCCGAAGGCCGACCTCGCTGACGCCCGGCGGTACCCCGACTCGCAACGATTACGAACCGCGACCTCTCACCCGGCTTACCTTGCGGTCGGGGGACGCATCCGGGAGCGGAGGGCCGACCAAAGGGCAAGTAGCCGGGGTCCGGGAAGGCCCGGCCGGTATTAGCGCGTAGCGCTGAGCCGCCGGACTGTCAGGCGTCGGGGCCGTGGATGACCCGGTGGACAGTGGAGCGGCCGACGCTGTACTCGGTGGCCAGGTCGGCGAAGGACACCTCGCCTTCGGCGCAGCGGCGGCGGATGGAGCAGGCAGGCGCGGGGAGTTTGGGCTGCTTGCCTTGAGCTTGCCGTTCTTCTTGGCCAGCGCCATGCCTACGTGGGTGCGTTGCTTTCTGGCGTATTCGTGTGTCCTGAACGTGAAGGAGAGTTCGATGTAGGCGAATGATCTGGATCGATGCTGCTCGGACGATGAAGGTTTGGCCCTTTGGAGTCGCCCTGCGGAGGGAGGCTCCAAACCACCTCATCCTGCGTTGGCTGAAGACCGTCGTGGTGAGCGATGGGGAAAAGGCGCCGGTAGGGCGTCAGGTGGGGACCGAGAAGGCGAACGCAAGTGAACCGCTTTGGACGTGTCGAAATCAGAACA
The DNA here is from genome assembly GCF_004349235.1 of Actinomadura darangshiensis. GTDB lineage: Bacteria > Actinomycetota > Actinomycetes > Streptosporangiales > Streptosporangiaceae > Spirillospora > Spirillospora darangshiensis. The sequence continues at coordinate 8,507 of NZ_SMKY01000279.1, forward strand.
GATGACATCGAAACCGGGGAGTGAATACGACTCCGGGATGGAGCCTGGCGGGAGTCCGCTTACTGGCCAGGCGGTGTCCGGCATGGAGGCGGCGCGAGCTCGGTCTGCGGTGTTTGGACACTGCCCACCAGGGTGGGCGCCAGGGGAGAGCCGTGCGCGGGAAGATTCGAGAACGGCGCCAGGGTACCCGTTGCCATGCATGCCGGCGGATCGGCCCGTAGTAGTGACGAAAGCCTGGTAATAGGGCTGGAGCGAAGGGGCCGGGTTGTTCGTGACCCGTTTGCTCGATCAACCGGATAACGTCTGGGAGGAGTCGCGTGAACGAGTTGAAAGCACCAGGTAAGCCGTTCGATATATCGAAGCTGGCCGTCCTGGAGGCATGGAAGAAGGTCAAGGCCAACAAAGGTGTGGCCGGAGTGGACGGAATGTCCGTCGAGGAGTTCGAGAAGGATCTGAAGAACAACCTGTACAAGATCTGGAACCGAATGTCCTCGGGGACGTACTTTTCGCCGCCGGTCCAGGCCGTCGAGATCCGAAACCGCATGGTGGAGGCATGAGAATGCTGGGTGTGCCCACTGTGGCTGATCGGATCGCGCAGACGGTGGTGGCGGGGGTGCTGGAGACGGAGGTCGAGCCGATCTTCCACCCGGGCTCCTACGGCTACCGGCCGGGCCGCTCGGTCTTGGATGCGGTCGGGATCTGTCGGCAACGGGGTGCTCAGAGAGTCAGGCAGGGTCTGTGGCCGGTGGAGGAACGCCGGTGCCGACTGCGTGCAGATGTTCCAACGCCTGTCGGTAGGAGTCGAAGAGGCCGGTCTCGGCGTAGGGCAGACCGAGTGTTGCGCAGTGCTCGCGCACCAGGTCCCGGGCCTGCGGCAGCGCGTGGCTGGGCATGCTCGGGAACAGGTGGTGTTCGATCTGGTAGTTCAGGCTGCCCAAGGCGTACGCGGTGACGCGGCCACCGCGCACGTTGCGTGAGGTGAGGACCTGGGTGCGCAGGAAGTCCAGTTTGTCGTCGGCCGAGGACATCGGCATGCCCTTGTGGTTGGGCGCGAACGAGGCCCCCAGATACAAGCCGAACAAACCCTGCTGGACCAGGGTGAACACGATCAGTTTGGCGGGGGAGAGGACCAGCGCGAGCACGGTGAAGTAGGCAACGGCGTTCAGGAGCAGCAATGCCGCTTCGACGGCCACCGGTGCCGGAGCCCCCGGGCGCCGGTGCCACAGGGCGCGGACCGAGGCTGCGTGCAGGTTCCACCCTTCCAGCAGCAGCAGCGGGAAGAACAATGCTGCCTGCTGGCGGGTCCACCAGGCGCGGATGCCCCGCCGGGCCGCCGCGGCGGCCGGGATGAAGACCAGGGCGCCGGTGCCGACGTCAGGGTCGCGTTCGGCGTCGTTGGGATGCGCGTGGTGGCGGTTGTGCTTGCTCACCCACCAGCTGTAGCCCAGCCCGATCAGCAGGTTCCCGAAGAGCAGCCCGGACAGATCGCAGGCACGTTTGCTGGAGAAGAGTTGCCGGTGGCCCGCCTCGTGGCCGCGGAAACCGCACTGGGTGAAGGCGAAGGCGAGCACTGCAGCCACGGCGAGCTGCCACCATGAGTCGCCGACCACGACGACGAGCATCCAGCCCAGGGCCGTCAACACCGCAGTCCCGGTCAACGTGACGGCGCTGCGGAGCGGACGCCGGCGCAGCAATCCCGCATTCCTGACCCGGCGGGACAGTTCGGCGTAGTCGCTACCGGCCCGCACACCTCGCGTCCCTGTGCCCCCGGCAGCACGCTGCCGCACGTCACCGGTCGATGTCATAGCCTCCTCCGTCCCCGTACCGGAGGCGCCTCGTCGGGCACATCGCCCACGTGTTGATCATGGACGGGCATTCACCCTCCCTGGTCCGGGCGATCCGTGACAAACCGGCTACCAGCCGCGCACGGTGCGGATGTCGACCCAGGGTCCGGGGGCCCTTTCATGATGTCGCCCCAATGACCACCGACCAGCTCTCTCAAGCGGGCCTGGCCACCGAGGGCTCCTATCTACCCCGTACGACCAATCCCACACACTCATCGACGTGCATGGCTTCACCACCGGCATCGGTTCCAGACCGGAGAGGGGCCGACGTTTCGGCTCGACGCTTCCGGGTTCCGGATCTGACGATCATGCCTCCACGCCGTCCCCCCACTGCGGGCGTGTCATCACGGGTGCCAGGGATTGGGGCGTAGGTCGTCACGCAGACCTGCCCCCTGAGCATCGCCTCCCAGACTGATGGTCTACGCCCTCCTGGCGATATTCGGCACCGTGGTCGCCTTCCAGATAGACGGCTCATTTACCAGCGTCATCAAAAGCGAACAGCTCCGCTCCGGCGACCGTGTCCTGGCCTACACCGACCGCTCGTCGAAGAGCACAACGCCGGTAGGGAACAGATCGGTGAGGAACGCCTGATCGCCAACATCGAACGAGTCGGCCCCGCCAGCGCGACCGTCCAGCAGATGGTCCGGGAACCCCCGACACGGTCATGCGGGAGAGAGGTCGGGTTGACCGAGCGCACAAGGGGAATGGGGTGCGCCGGGCGGCGGCCGGAGAGGCCCTGAGGCTGTACCCGGCCGCGAAGTTTCAAGGAAGCGCCGTCTCCCGACGGCGTTTCTCCGCCGCCCTCGCGGCGCCGGCTCTCACCCCGGGCTCGGTGACCGTGACCAGGACGACAAGAGGTGCCCGATGACCATAAAGGATGAGTACCTGCGGCTGATGGCCGGGCTCATCGGCGGCATGGCCATCGCGGTGGCCCTCGTCTGTGCGCTCATCGCGGTGGTCGCCATAGTCGTCCCCTGACGTGGCCGCTTTGCAGGAAGGGCGGCGTCCGTACATCAGGGCGATGATGCCGCCGCCCGCCCGCGTGATCGGACGGCCTCTCACCGGCCCGGGCGGGGCCGGGCTGAGCGGTTGCAGCGTGTGGATCTCGCGACCAGCCTTCCGGTGGGTGCTCGGCCGTCCTATGGGCGGGGTCTATTGATGATGTGTCTGCGCTGACTGAGGGCGGTGCAGTCGTAGTTCTCGCTCGCACCTTTGGGAGTCGGGCAACCGGGGCGCGGCTGTGCTCCGAAGGTAGAAGTGTGGGGTTGATGCGCAGGAGCCACGCTGTGGGGCGCGGGCGGCTCGGACGAGGCCCGGACGGGCTGGTTGCGGTCTCTTATACA
>NZ_SMKY01000027.1 GCF_004349235.1 Actinomadura darangshiensis
ACGCAGGGCGTTCGGAGCGGATGCTGGGGATCGAGGTGAAGTTGTGCCGGGCGGGGGGCAACTGGTGGCCCATTCCAGTGGTGGCCCATTCCACCGAGTTGCCGTAACCCCAGGGGTCGTCGGCGGTGACCCCCGGTGCGCGGCGGCTGGTGAACACGTCCCACAAGAATGCAAGGGTCGACAAGGCGAGGATGACCGAACCGATGGAGGAGACCAGGTTGAGCGGGGCGAACTGGGAGGCGTAGTCGGGAATCCGCCGCTGCATGCCTGAGGCACCGAGCCAGTGCTGCACCAGGAAGGTGGTGTGGAATCCGACGAATGTGAGCCAGAAGTGGACTCCCTCATCCCTCCCGCAGCATTCTTCCGGTCATCTTGGGCCACCAGTAGTAGAAGCCGGAGAACATCGCGAACATCACGGTTCCGAAGACCACGTAGTGGAAGTGGGCAACGACGAAATAGGTGTCGGTGACCTGGAAGTTCACGTCGGGCGCACCGATCTGCAGCGGCCTGATCACGTTGGCGAAGCCGACGAACAGCGGGGTCGCGAAGAGCAGCAGCATGATCGTGCCGTGCATCGTGAACAGCTGGTTGTACCGCTCGTTGGAGACCAGGTGCTGGTCGGGGCGGGCCAGTTGCGCAGGCTTTCTTGTACAAATAAGAGTCGCTTGTGAAAATAATGCCGCGCCCTGGAGAGGGCGAGGGCGTCCAAACGATCTTGCCGACGGTCTACTCGGAGGCGGCCCTAGGGCGTCCTGTGCTCCCGGTGCCGGGATCGAGGTAGCCGGCGATCGACTCGGCCAGCACGGCGCGCGCCTCGTCGATGTCGGTCCAGGTGCTCAGGCGCTGTTCCAGGTAAAGGCCGTGGACGGCGGCCGGCAGGAGGTGACGCACGCGCTCCAGCCGGTAGGCGTCGACGACGAGCCCGCGGAACGCCCGCGCGTAGGCGCGTCGCCACCGGCGGTCCCAGAGGTTCAGCTGTTCGGCCGTTCGCGGGTGCGTCTCGGTGAGTTCGGCCGTGTTGCGGGGCAGCAGGCTCCGCAGCGTCGCCACTGCCCGGCCGGGAGGCGAGTCGAGCCCCGACCAGAGGGCGTCGACGATGCGGCTCATCCGTTCGGCGACGGATCCGTCGTCCGTCTCCTTCCAGGGCAGCATGTCGCCCTGGCTTCCCAGTTCTTCCAGGACTACGGCCCAGAGCCCGTCGACGCCGCCGAACTGGTGCTGGACCGTGCCCCAGGTGACTCCGGCGCGTTTCGCGATGAGGTTGGCGCTGGCCTCACCACCGTGCTCGCTGTCGGCGAGCATGTCGATCGCCGTCCTGATCACCCGGGCCCGTGTCTCCAGACCGCGCCGGTTGAGCCGGGCGCCCCTCGCGTTCAGCGGAGGGCCGGTGACACTGCGGCTCGGCGGGTCCTCCGGCTTCGCGCCCTGGGCGGACGACGGCTCAGTCACGGTGCGATTGTAGTTCGAGCGGCATCGCGAAGACGTCCATCGGCCGGGCTGAACATAGACATGTCTATGTGGTGGTGCAGGTCGTCACGGTATACGGTCGGCGCATGACAAGCCGCCGTCCCTCCCCCGAAGCGTCCGCGGTGAACGTCGGCGGCGTCGTCCGCGACGACACGCCGACCGACGAGGTGGACCGCCGGGAAGCGGTGCTGGAGTCGCTGGCCGGAACCGTTCGGGAACTGATCGACGCCGCGATTCGCACGACCGTCGAGGACGCGGAGGTGCACCGGATCCGCGCCGACCTCGACGCGCTCGTCGCCCGGCTGCGGACCGCCCAGCTGCCCGGTCCCGCCGGCATCAGGTACAACGCCGAACTCCGGTCCTGGAACTGGGGCAATGCGGTGATGGGCGCGGCGAACGCCATCGCTCCGCCTCTCCGTGTCGTCCACGGCCCGTCGGGATGCCACGCTGACCTGGTCCTCGGTGCGGCGTATGAGGGACCCCCTGGACTGGTCCACGGCGGGGTGTCGGCGATGCTCCTCGACCACATCATGGGCGAAACCGCGTCCGCGATGCGCCGGACGGCCTTCACCGGAACGCTCACCATGCGGTACCGGCGCGGCACTCCCCTGGGCCCTCTCCGCCTCGAAGCGGGCATCGTCCGCGAAGAGGGGCGCAAGATCTTCGTGGCCGGGTCGATCACCGCCGCCGGCGGGGTCACCGTCGAGGCCGACGGGGTGTTCGTCCAGCCGGCTGCGGGGACGGGCGACGGCTCACCACAGCAGGCGAGCACATAGATGCTGCTATGTATCTTGCGGCGCGGTCGCGCCTGGAGGAGGCGTTCCTCGATGTCCAGGGGCGGGGCCTCATGAGGTCGCTCGCGGACGGCAGCGTCGCCGTCGTCACCGGGTCGTCCCGCGGCATCGGCCTGGAGGTGGCCCGCGCACTGGCGAACGCGGGAGCGTCCGTCGTCATCAACGGACGCGATCAGACGGTCCTCGACGACGCCGTCGCCGCGCTGGGCGGATCGGCACGAGTCGTCGGCGTGGCCGGCTCCGCCGCGGATCCCGGCGTCGTCGACTCGCTGCTCGATGCGGCACGGGAGCTCGGGACTCCCGACACCCTCGTCAACTGCGCGGGCATCGCCGAACCCGCCGCGTCCTCGATCCTGGACATCACGCTGGACGACTGGCGCTCGCTCATCGACGTCCATCTCCACGCGACCTTCATGACGTGCCGGACCTTCGCTCCGCTCATGGTCGAGGCAGGGCGGGGCTGGATCGTCAACACCGGCTCGCACGCGTTCACCGGCGCCTTCGGGGGAACCGGATACCCGGCGGGCAAGGGAGGCGTGAACAGCCTGACCTACGCGCTCGCGGCCGAGCTTCGCGAACACGGCGTCAGGGTGAACGCGGTCTGCCCCGGAGCCGAGACGCGCCTGTCGAGCGGCGCGGACTACGAGGCCGGCATCGAACGGCTGCACCAGCGGGGCATCCTCGACGACCTCATGCACGCCGGGGCACTGGCGCCTCCTCCCGCCGAGTACGTCGCGCAGCTCTACCTCTTCCTCGCCCTCACGGAGTCGGCCGAGGTCACGGGGCGGGTGTTCGTCGGCGCAGGCGGCTATATCGGCGAGTTCCCACGTCCGGTCGAGCAGTACCTCACCTGGCGCGACCATGGCACCTCCCCGCCCTGGACGCCTGACGAGATCGCCGCGCTGATCGGAACGGATCGCTAGCCGATCGCGCGGCGTCAGGCGGGTACGAGGGCCGCCAGGGGGACGTGATGCTGGCCTGCGTGAATGTCTCGGTCGCGGAGGCCGCCCTGGGCCACCGGCCTGGGGAAGGAGATCTTCACGACGTTGAGGGCGGGGATGTGGAAGATCTGGATGTTCGCCGGGTCCAGGTCGTACAGCGCGGCGATGACGTCCGCGTTGATGAAGCTTTCGTCGGCGACGACGGCGTAGTCCTGCGCCGATCGCATGAACAGTTCCATGGTGATCCAGAACGGGCCGGCATTCTTGGAGCGGACCTCCAGGGCCATTTCGCCCAGGGTGGGCCGATGCTCGTCAGTCACGGGAGGGGCCTCCGGCGGTCTCGATGCGGAACATCTCGGACGGGTCGTCGACGTCGACGACGTGGTTGAGCACGAACTCGTAGGCCGCGCCGCGTTCGGTCTCGGCCGGCGAGGTGGCGAAGGCCAGGCTCGGCAGGTGGTCCATGTCGGGGGTCGGCAGGTGGAGCATCAGCGGGTTGGCGACCTTGGCGATGGCGGTGGCGGTGGCCTGGTCGGGAGCGTTGACCAGCAGCAGCACTCCGACCTCGCGGGGCGGCCCGGCCGCCGGGTCGATGTCTCCGAGCACGGCGTTGTACCCGTACGGGCGGATGTCCACGGCGTACTCGGAGGGGCCGAGGCCCAGCGTCTGCCGCACGCGTCCGGTGAGGATCTCGCGCAGCAGCGCGACCCATTCGTCGATGCGGGAGAGGATGTGCGGGTCGCGGATGGCGCTGAACGACATCGTCTCGTAGCCGGTGACGCGGGCTCCTTCGAGCTTGATGGTGTGCTGGCCGGCGTGCTCGAAGCGTGACTTCTCGACGCGGACGCGGCGGTCGTCCAGCGCGGTGTAGACGGCGTCCGAGACCAGCAGCGTGCCCGCGGGCTCCCGCATCCGGAACGGGTCGACGGTCTCGTAGAGCATGTGGGCCGCCACCGACGCCGGTGTGCAGGCGTTGGAGGGGTCCAGGGGCTCGATGGTGAAGCCCCGCTGGTCGATGGTGGCCAGGACGCCTCCGGCGCGCGGGTCGGTGGTGCACTGCCCGCCGCATTCGACGATCTTGGACGCGTGCCAGGTGGGGCCGGCCGGCATGCCCCGCATCAGCGGGTACGCGGCGGCCACGGCGGTGTCGGTGGCCCGGCCGGCGAGCACCACGTCGGCGCCGGCCCGCAGCGCGTCCGCGATGGGCTCGTGGCCCATCATGCCGACGATGTGGCTGCAGCCCTCCAGGGTGGCGGCGTCGAGGTCGCCCATCGGCGGCAGCGGGTGGATCCGTCCCTGGCCGAGTCTCTCCTTGAGAGCGGCGGCGGTCTGCTCGCTGTAGACGCGGGCGACCGTCAGTGCCAGGCCCTCCTCCCGCAGGATCGCGTCGACGATCCCGGCGACCCAGTCGACGCCGGCGTCGGCGCCGCTCGTGCCGCACGAGCCGACGATCAGCGGGATGCCGGCGCCGGCCGCGGCGCGCAGCAGGATCCGCAGGTCGGCGGCCACGGCGGCGGCGGTCGTCTTCGCCGTGCCCGAGCCCAGGTAGTAGGGACCGGAGTCGGTGGAACCGCCGTCGACGGCGATCACGTCGGCGCCGAGCCGGATCCCCCGGTCGACCGTCTCGGGCGGGAATCCCGCCCCGACCATCCCGGTCGGAGACAGGACCCTGACCGCCCGGTCCGGAGCGGGGCCCGCGGGCGTCGTGGTCATCTCGTCCTCGTTTCTGTCGTGATCTTCGGCTCGTGCGGGGGGATCAGGTGCGCGTTGAGCGATGAGCGGGGACGTCCCCGCAGCGCGTCCACCAGCTCGCGGGCGCCGTCGAGTCCGGCGGCCCGCCGGGCCTCGGCCGTCTGCCCGGCCAGGTGGGAGTAGACGGTGATGCCCGGAACGCCGCGCAGCGGGCTGGCCGCGGGCAGCGGCTCGGTGCCGGTGACGTCGAGGGCGGCTCCGGCGAGACGGCCCGCGCGCACCGCGGCGGCCAGGGCGGGCTCGTCGACGATGGCGCCGCGCGCGGTGTTGATCAGGTGCGCGGTGGGTTTCATCAGGGCGAGCGCGGGCGCGTCGATCAGGTGCCGGGTGGCCGGGGTGAGGGCCGTGTGCAGGGAGACGAAGTCCGCGGCGGCCAGGAGCGCGGGCAGGTCCACGAAGCGCACGGGGGCGTCGCGCCGCTCGCTCGCGGGGACACCGGTCGTGCAAAGCAGCGTCAGGCCGAAGGCGCGGGCGAGCGGCACCACGGCCCGGGCCGTAGCGCCGTACCCGACGAGTCCGAGCGTCCTGCCGCGCAGCTCGTGACCGCCCCGGCGCGGCCAGCGGCCGGCCTGGACGCCGGCGGCGACCGGCACCAGCCGGCGCGCCTGGGCCAGCAGGAGGGCCATCGTGTACTCGGCGACGGCGTTGGCGTTGACGCCGGGCAGGTTGCTCACCGACACGCCCGCCCGGGTCGCGGCCTCGACATCGACGGAGTCGTAGCCGACGCCCGTCCGCACGACCGCGCGCAGGGCCGGGACGCGCGCGAACACCTCGGCGGTCATCGGCTCGTTGGCGATCAGCGCGCCCACGGCACCGTCCAGGGCCGCGATCAGGTCGTCGCGGTCGCGGGCCCCTTTCCGCGGACGGTGCCGGGTGGCGAAGCCGGCGTCGCGCAGGACGCCGTCGGCCTCGTCGCCGGGCGCCAGGTGGTCAGTGGTGATCAGGACGGTGGGCGGCGTGCTCATCGGGCGCTCGCCGCGGTGTCGGCCCTGCGGCGGAGCCGGTCGATCCGCAGGACCAGGAGGGCCGCGACGACGGTCAGGACCGCGATGTGCAGGAGCATCAGATGCCATCCGGTGACGTCCACCGCCAGGCCGACGAGGGCGGGGCCGGCCATGCCGCCCGACATCCAGCCGACCGTGTACAGGCCGCTGTAGGTGCCGAGGACGCGGGGCGACGGCGCGAGGTTCCACAGCACGACGACGGCGTTGATGACGAACCCGGCGGCGCCGGCGGCGGCCAGGCACATCGTCGCGACGGTGACCGCCGGCGTCTGGACGGCGGCGCCGAGGAGCATGGCGGCGGCGAAGACCGCGGCCCCGGCGGCCATGACCCGCAGCCGCCCGAAGCGCTCGGCGAGCCGGGCGGCGGGGAAGGCGGCGAGGATGTAGGCGACCCCGCTGGGCAGCGTCAGCCCGCCGGCCTCGCCGTCGGACAGGCCGAGGACCTCCACGCCGTAGGGCGTCAGCAGGGACCGCGAGGCGAACCACGCGCCGCCGAAGACGAAGACGGCCACCACCACCAGCACCCGGCTCCGATCGGGGTCGCGGACCATCTCCCCGATGACGTCCCTCATCTTGATCTTGACCTCCGCGTCGCGCGTCCCGCCGGCCGCCGCGGCCGGCTTACCGTCCGCGCGGTCGGCCTCGTCCTCGGCGACGGCCGCCCGGTAGGCCGCCGAGCGGCTGTCGCGCACGCGCCAGACCAGCACGGCCGCCGCCGCCAGCATGAGCCCGGACGGAACGGCGAAGGCCAGTTTCGGATGGTCGTCGACCAGCAGCAGGCTGACCAGCGAGGCCACGATGATGGTGAGCGCCGCCGCGGTCTTCACCGCGGCGTTGGCCGTGCTGCGGCGCTCGGGCGCGATGAAGTCGGGCATCAGCGACTCGCTGATGGGCTTGAAGCTGTTCATCACCAGCGCGTAGAGGAAGATCACCAGCACCAGCCAGGCCAGCGACGTCGCGTGCGGGATGAGCAGGAACAGCACGGCGCCGAGCGGCATCATGACGGCGAGGTAGGGGATCCGGCGGCCCCATGCCGTCCGGGTGTTGTCCGACCTGTTCCCCATGTACGGCTGGATGAATACGCCCAGCAGGTTGTCCATGCCCATGAGCACCCCGACCACGGCCGCGCTGGCGACGTGGTCCCGCAGCAGTTCGGGCACCCGGTTGTCGTAGAAGTTCCAGGTCGACTCCTGGGCGAACACCGCCAGGGCCACGTAGAACGTGATCCTCCAGGTGCCGGCCGGTGTCTCGGCCCGTGTCGCGCTGGTGGCCATGGCGTCCTCCTCCACTGTGGCGGAAGTCACCGTACTTGCTATAGCAAAAATGTCAAGACACAGCATCCTGGTCTTGCCATGGCCTCTGTTAGGGTGACGGCATGATGGTCAAGCCGACGACGGAGCGAACCGGCGCGGGCGCCGAGACCCGCGCCGATTCCGCCTACCAGGCCCTCAGGGAGGCGATCGGGTCCGGGACGCTGCGCCCCGGCCAGAAGGTGACCGAGCGGGGGCTGGCCGAACAGCTCGACGTCAGCCCCACTCCCGTGCGCGAAGCGCTGCGCAGGCTCGAACAGGACGGCCTCATCCAGCGCACCGGGCCCCGGACGGTCGTCGTGGCCGACATCGCCGAGCGGGCCATCGACGACCTCGCCGAGGTCGAGGTCGGCCTGCGCGGCCTGGTGGCCCGGTTCGCGGCCCGGCACGCCGCGCCCGAGCAGCTCGACGCCCTCGACGCGATCCTCGACGCCGCCGACGACCTGCTGATCGTCATCGCCGCCCGGCACCGCAACGGCGAGGACGTCGACCGGCACATCGCCGCGCTGCTCGACCGCATGCAGGATTTCAACGACGCGGTGAACGCCTGCGCGGCCAACCCGGTGCTGATCCGGCTCCTGGAGCAGTCCCAGGTCTTCTCGCGGCCCGAGCGCCGCGCCCTGCGCCTGGAGAAGATCGCCGAGGACGACCGTTTCGGACTGGACCGCTACTCCGGCCACCGCGCCCTCGTGCGCGCCCTGCGGGCCGGCGATTCGCAGACCGCGGAGCAGCTCGTCATCCAGGACGCCCAGGGCGGCCTGGCCGCACTCAGAGAACGCCCCCGGGACTCCCGATGACGGCCCGGTACCGGATCGCCGTGATCCCCGGCGACGGGATCGGCACGGAGGTCGTCCCGGAAGGACTCCGCGCCCTGGAGGCGACCGCCGCCCGGTTCGACGTGGATCTGCGGTTCGACCATTACGACTTCGCCAGCGCCGCGTACTGGCAGCGCCACGGTGCGATGCTGCCGCCCGACTGGCAGGAGATCCTCGGCTCATACGACGCCCTCTTCTTCGGCGCCGTCGGCTGGCCGGCCGTCGTCCCCGACCACGTCTCACTGTGGGGCAGCCTCCTGCAGTTCCGGCGGACGTTCGACCAGTACGTCAACCTGCGTCCCTGCCGCCTGATGCCGGGCGTCCGCAGCCCCCTCGCGGGCCGCGGGCCCGGTGACGTCGACTTCCTCGTCGTGCGGGAGAACACCGAGGGCGAGTACTCCAGCATCGGCGGCCGGATCTTCGAGGGCACCGAGCGCGAGACCGTCCTGCAGGAGACGGTGATGACCCGTGTGGGCGTCGACCGCGTGCTGCGGTACGCCTTCGAACTCGCCGGACGGCGACCCGCCCGCCACCTCACCTCGGCGACCAAGAGCAACGGCATCTCGATCTCGATGCCCTACTGGGACGAACGGGTCGAGGCGATGGCGGAGCGGTTCCCCGGCGTCACCCACGACAAGAGCCACATCGACGCGCTGGCGGCGGACTTCGTCCTGCACCCGGACCGGTTCGACGTCGTCGTGGCCAGCAACCTCTTCGGCGACATCCTCTCCGACCTCGGCCCCGCCTGCACCGGCACGATCGGCATCGCCCCGAGCGCGAACATCAACCCGGACCGCACCCGCCCGAGCCTGTTCGAACCCGTCCACGGCTCCGCCCCCGACATCGCCGGCCGCGGCATCGCCAACCCGGTCGGACAGATCTGGTGCGCCTCGATGATGCTCGACCACCTCGGCCACCCCGACGCCGGCGCGCACCTGCTGAGCGCGATCGAGGACGTCCTGGCCGCGGGCCCGGACGAGGCCCCGCTGACCCCCGACCTCCAAGGCCGAGGCACCACCACGGAACTGGGCCAGGCCATAGCCGACCGCATCAACCAGCGCACCCGTATACGGCCGTAGCGCGACACCTCTGGGGATGGCCGGCGGGCCGTCAGCGGCCGGTGCGTCCACGGTCAGCGGGCGCGGTCAGAGTGCTGTTCATCGAGACGGACACCTGACGGAGGTTCGATCATGAACGGCACCAGCACCATCGCAATCCGCGGCGAGCTCCACATCGGCGACCGCCGGCTGTCCTACCTGGACTTCGGCGGGCCCGGCCGACCGCTGCTGGCCCTGCACGGCCACCTCTACGAGGGGCAGACCTGGGAGCAACTGGCCCAGGCGCTGGCCCCGCGGTGGCGGGTCATCGCACCCGACCAGCGCGGGCACGGCGACTCCGACCGGGCCGCCTCCTACACCCGCGACGACTACGTCGCCGACGCGATCGCCCTGCTGGACCACCTGGGGATCGAGCAGGCCGTGACGCTCGGCCACTCTGGCGGCGGCATCACCGCCTACCAGATCGCCGCCCGCCACCCCGAGCGCGTGACCGCCATCGTCAACGTCGAGGGCCCGGTCTGCGATCTCGACGACGGCCCCAGCGCACTCTCGTTCGTGCTGTCGATGCCCTACACCGCCCCCGGCCGGCAAGCGCTCCTGGACGCCATCGGCCCGCTGGCCCCGATGCTCGGAGACAAGCTGCGCCCCACCGCCGACGGCGGCTGGCGCCTGCCGTTCCACCCTCAGGACACCATCACCTCAGAGCAGGGAACGCACGGCGACCACTGGGCCGACTGGACCGCCACCGAGTGCCCCGCCCTGTTCGTCCACGCCCGCGACAGCCAGGTCATCACCCCTGAGCAAGCCCACCAGATCGTCACCCGGCGCGCCGGCACCCGGCGCGCCGAACTCGACGGCGACCACTTCGTCCACACCACCGACCCCCAAGGCTTCGCCACCGCGGTCAACGCCTTCCTCGACACCCTCAACTGAGCACGCCGGAGGATCGGCAGGCTCCCTGCCGATCCGCCGGCACGGACGATCCAGATGCCGGCTCGCCCCTATGGTGTGATCTGGGTTACGCGACAAGGGTGAGGGTCATGCGGCTGAGCGATCTGGGGCTGACCGAAGCCCAAGTCACGGGACTGAGCGACGTGCTGCGCCGGCGCCTCCCGGACGTCGCGGCCGAGGCGGTCGGCGAGATCCAGGCGCAGCTGCCCGCCCTGGTCCGGCCGCACGATCCGCGCTACGCCACGTTCCTGACCCAGGCGGTGCACGAGGGCATCGGCCGGTTCGTCGAAGTCCTCACCGGCGGGGACGGCCATCTGGAAGAGCTCTGCGACTTCTACCGCGACCTCGGCGTGCTCATCGCCGAGGAGGGCATCGCCCAGGACACCTGGCAGGCCGGCTTCCGGGTCAGCACCGGCGTGGCGATCAACCGGCTGACCGAGGCCGTCGGATCCCTGCCCGGCGTCACCCCGACCGTCGTCGCCAAGGTCGCCCAGGACGTCCTGTACTACCTGGAGCAGATCACCAGCGCCACGGCCGAGGGGTACGCCGGCGCCCGCTCCGCCGCGGACGTCCTGCACCACCGCCGCAAGCTCCTCGAACTGCTGATCAGCGACGATCCCCGGCCCGGCACCGTCCGCCGCCTCGCCGCCGACGCCGGCTGGGCCGTCCCGCGGACCATCGCCGCCGTCGCCCTCTCGCTGCGCGCCGACGCGGCCGTGCTGCGGCCCGGTGTCCCCGCCGACGCGCTCACCGGCCTGCACATGCCGGAGCCGTGCCTGATCATTCCCGATCCCGCGGGCCCCGGCCGGCGCGACCGGCTCGCCGCCGAGCTGAAGGACTGGACCGCCGCGGTCGGCCCCACCGTGCCCGTCACCCAGGCCGGCCGCTCACTGCGCTGGGCGCGCCGGACACTGGAATTAGCCGCCCGGGGCGGCCTGGACACCGGCCGGCCCGTCCACGCGGGCGACCACGGCATGCCCCTCGTGCTGTTGCACGGTGCCGAGATGATGGACCAGCTCACCGCAGGGCTGCTGGCCCCGCTCGCCGGACTGCGGCGCAGCCGTGAAGCGCTCATGGAGACCCTTCTGCGATGCCTGCAGACCGGGTTCAACGCCTCCGAGGTCGCAGCCATCCTGCACATGCATCCGCAGACCATCCGCTACCGCATGCGCCAGCTCGACGAGGCGTTCGGCCCCGCCATCCGCGAGCCCGACCGGAACCTCGAATACCAGGCCGCCGTCACCTACTGGCTCCAGGTACATCCGCTTCCCGAATTGCCCGGTTCCTGAAGTCACGGCAGCGAGCACGAACCGGCCATCCCGACCGCGTGAGTGTCGTACTGGGTCCACTCCGCCACGATCTCGCCGTCGAGTACGTGGTGGTGGCTGATGCCGGAGAGGCGCAGTCCGCTACCTGTGAGCGTCCATTGGGTGGCGACGCGCTCCGCTTCCCCAGCCCGTGGCGGCCGGCTGTACTGGTCGACGAGGGACCAGGTCAGGCCGGTGGCGAGACCGCGCCATCCGTTCGCCCATCCGGCGATGGCGGCACGGCCGCGCAGTGTCCGCCGCGGCCCCACTGAGACGACCGCGTCCTGGGCGTAATCGTCGACTTCGGATCCGCTCGGGCCGTCCAGCCGGGTCTTCCAGCTGTTCGCGACGACCTGGCCTGCGTCACCGCATGCCCCGGAGACGAGCGGACGCGGCGTGGTCGCGTCCGCTGGAGGCGGCTGATCGCTCCGCAATGCCTCCTGTCCGGGAAGTCCGAGCTGGCGTGCCAGGTCGACAGGGTCGGCGGCCAGCCACTCTTCGACGATCACTTCGCCGCGGATCACGCAGTTGGCGATCGCGGTGAACGTCACGCTCCGGCCGGTGGCGGGGCCGAACACCGACGGCCCGGTGTTGGTGCCCGTCCAGGTCCACCGCATGGACGTCCGGTAGCCGGTCTCCTCGTCGCCGGTCCAGATCGTGTCGTCGATGTGCCCGTGAAAGTCCGGGAACGCCGTCAGCCTGGCTTCGGTGTTGGCGATGACCGCATCGGCGCCGCGCAGGTCACCGGCGTCCATGTGGATGGGCGTGCCGGCGCCGTAGTATCTGGCGATCAGGCCCGGATCACGATCCGGGCCGTTCCAGATCGCATAGGTGATCTTCTCGATGTAGTCCGGCGCGTCCGCGAACCCGAATGGCCGGACGCCCAACTCCTCCGCCATGCACCTTCCTCTCCTGTACGCATCATCCGGCACGCATCATCCGGCACGCATCATCCGGCACGGCCATCGCCGGAAATGAATACGCATACACTGATCAGTTTCCGGCGATTCGCGCCCATGCGTGGATGAAGTCCACCGTCCAATCCATGAGGGACCGGACCGAACCCGCGGTGATGTACTCGTCGGGCGCGTGAGCGCGGTCGCCGTGACCGGTGCCGGCGACGCTGAACGGCACGTCGCGATCCAGTCGGGTGAGCATGGCGGCCGGGCAGCAGTTGTTGGCGATCGGCCAGACGTCCACCGGTACGCCGCGCGCCTGAGCGGTGCTCCGGGCGGCTTGAAGAAGGGTGTCCCGATCGTCGGGAACTCCCGGCGATCCGGGGTACCCCCTGGTTTCGGCGACGCGTACGTCCGCATAGCCCCGGCGGTCGAGGTGCGCCTGGACGAGTCCGGCCAGCTCTGCCGGCTCGATGCCCGGCGGGAACCGGAAGTCGAGTTTCGCGTGGGCCCGGCCCGGCATCATCGTGTAGTAGTCAGGGCCCTGGTATCCGCCGGTGATGCCCTGGATGTTGAGCGTCGTTCCGAGCATGTAATGGGCCAGATGCGCCGACAGCCGCTGCCCGCCCATGAAGCCGGCGGCGTTGAGATTGGCGAGCATGTTGCGTTCCCACTGCGGATTGGCGTCGAACGCCTCGGTCAGCCGGCGGACCTCCGGCGCGTCCTCGGGCATCGGCGGCCTGACGCGTTCGGCCAGGCCGTCGACGGTCACCCTCTGCCGGTCGTCGAACAGCGACGCCAGCGCCCGGACGAGCCGCATCATCGGCGCGTCCATCCAGGCGGAGTGCCCGGCCCACAGGTGCCTGCCGTCCCGCGGCCCGCCGGCGCCGTCGCGGCCGCCGACGCAGGACAGTTCGGTCCAGAGGCTTCCCTTGTAGGCG
This sequence comes from Actinomadura darangshiensis, assembly GCF_004349235.1. Taxonomy (GTDB): domain Bacteria; phylum Actinomycetota; class Actinomycetes; order Streptosporangiales; family Streptosporangiaceae; genus Spirillospora; species Spirillospora darangshiensis. The sequence goes on from NZ_SMKY01000027.1 coordinate 13,237, forward strand.
CGCCGCAAGGTCATCACACCTGAGGAGTTCTGCTGCATGCAGGGCAGCCAGACGCCTTTCACGGGCGCCAGCAGATCTCGGTGCGTTTCGAGGAAGTGCGGGAGACTGGGGCTGCCGATCTCCTCTTCCCCTTCGATGACGAAGACCAGGTTCGCCGGCGGCGACGCGCCGCTGTCGAGGAGCGCCTTGACGGCGAGAATGGCCGCGAGGACCGGCCCTTTGTGGTTATTGGCCCCGCGCCCCACCAGCACCTGTCCGAGGTGCGGAAGCAGGCCGATATCGCCGGCATCGACAAGGGGTGCGTCGAACGGATCGACCGTCCACTCCGCGGCGATGGTCGGTGTCACGTCGTACAGCCCGTAGACGAGCAGGGTCGGAGCGTCCGGATCGGCGGAGGGCACGGTTCCGACCACAACGGGATGCCCAGCGGTCGGCACCACGGTGGCGTCGGCGGCGATGCGGCCCAGCAGGTCTCGCGTGAAGGCCGCGCAGGTGTCGATGCCCTCTCCGGTGTCGGAGAAGGACGGAACCCGCAGCCAGGCCCGCACCGCCTCAAGGCTGTCCCGCTCTCGCCGGCCGATCTCTTCGTGCACCCCGTCCAGGACCGCCCCCGGCACCGACACGTCGCGCCCTCCTTGAATACGTATGTCAGACCAGACTAGCGACCACTGCCCGTCCCGGCAATGCGGTCCGAACGCGCCGGCTACACCTTCCGCGCCTCCACCTCGTCATGCGCCTTGCCGAACGCGTCGACAGCGGAGCGAATCTCTTCCGCACTGTGCGCGGCCGACAACTGGACACGGATGCGTGCCAGCCCCCGAGGCACCACCGGGTAGGAGAACGCCGTCACGTAGACCCCGCGGTCGAGGAGGGCCGCGGCGATGGCGCCCGCCTGCGCCGCGTCCCCGACCATCACCGGGGTGATGGGATGGTCGCCCGGCAGCAGGTCGAACCCGGCGGCCGTCATGCCGCTCCGGAAGATCGCGGTGTTGGCCCGGAGCCGCTCCCTGCGCTCGCCGGAGACGGCCAGCAGGTCCAGCACCTTCAGCGAGGCCCCGACGATGGCGGGTGCCAGCGAGTTGGAGAACAGGTACGGCCGCGACCGCTGGCGCAGCAGTTCGACGATCTCGGCCCGGCCGGAGACGTAGCCGCCGCTCGCGCCGCCGAGCGCCTTGCCCAGCGTGCCGGTGATGATGTCGACCCGTCCGGCGACGTCGAACAGCTCCGGCGTGCCCGCACCGCTCTCGCCGATGAAGCCGACGGCGTGCGAGTCGTCGACCATGACCAGCGCGCCGTGCCGGTCGGCCAGGTCGCAGATCTCCCCGAGCGGGGCCAGGTAGCCGTCCATGGAGAAGACGCCGTCGGTGACGACGAGGACGTGCCGGGCTCCCGCCGCCTCCTTGAGGCATCGTTCCAGGTCGGCCATGTCCCGGTTGCGGTAGCGGAGGCGGGCCGCCTTGCAGAGCCGGATCCCGTCGATGATGCTCGCGTGGTTCAACTCGTCGGAGATGACCACGTCCTCATCGGTGAGCAGCGTTTCGAAGACACCCCCGTTGGCGTCGAAACAGGAGCTGTACAGGATGGTGTCCTCGGTTCCCAGGAAGGACGAGAGGCGGGACTCGAGCTCGCGGTGGGGTTCCTGGGTACCGCAGATGAAGCGGACCGAGGCCATCCCGAATCCCCATGCGTCGAGTGCCCGCTTGGCCGCCTCGACCACGTCCGGGTGGTCGGCGAGCCCGAGGTAGTTGTTGGAGCAGAGGTTGACGACCTTCCGGTCGCCGACGCGCACCTCGGACGACTGCGGGCCGCCGAGCGCGTGCTCGGGCTTGTACAGCCCCGCGTCGCGGATGTCGTCCAGCCGGGCCCGCAGGTCCTGTCGCATGCCGTCGTACACGAATGACTCCGTTCGTTTCGTGGGTCAGAGAACGCCGGGCCCGGTGGGCCGCGTCCAGTCGATGACGACCTTGCCGCATCGCCCGGACCTGGCCGTCGCGAACGCGTCGGCGTGCTGCTCGTAGCCGTACCGATGAGTGATCACGGGTGCGATGTCCAGCCCGCCCTCCAGCAGGACGGACATCGCGTACCAGGTTTCGTACATCTCCCGGCCGTAGATCCCGCGCAGGGTCAGCATGCGGGTGACGATCGTCGCCATGTCGACCGGGACGTCCTGCGCGGGAAGGCCGAGGAGGGCGATCCGGCCGCCGGACCGCATCTGCGAGATCATGTTCCGCAGCGCGTCGGCGTTCCCGGACATCTCCATCCCCACGTCGAAGCCTTCGCTCATCCCGAGCTCGGCCGCCACGCTGCCGACGTCCGCCCGGCCGACGTCGCAGGCGACGGTGGCCCCCATGGTCCGAGCCAGGGTGAGCCGGTAGCCGCTGACGTCGGTGACGACCACGTTCCTGGCGCCGGCGTGCTTGGCGATGGCGCCCGCCATCACCCCGATCGGGCCGGCGCCGGTGACGAGCACGTCCTCGTTGAGGACGGGGAAGGCCAGGGCGGTGTGCACCGCGTTGCCGAACGGGTCGAAGATGGCCGCCACGTCGAGCGGGATCGGCTCCCGGTGGGCCCACACGTTGGACGACGGCAGCACGACGTACTCGGCGAAGGCCCCGTCGGTGTTCACGCCGAGCCCGATGGTGCGGATGCAGAGGTGGCGGCGCCCGGCCATGCAGTTGCGGCACCGGCCGCAGACGAGGTGCCCCTCGCCGCTGACGATGTCGCCGGCGCGGACGCCCGTCACTCCCGGCCCGGTCGCGGCGACCTCGCCGACGAACTCGTGGCCGAGGATGAGCGGCGTGCGCACGACCCGGGAGGCCCAGGGGTCCCAGCCGTCGATGTGCAGGTCGGTTCCGCATATGCCGGTCCGCAGGACCCTGATCAGTACCTCGTCGGGTCCCGCCTCGCACATCGGCGCATCGGTCAGTTCGAGGCCCGGCCCCGCCGAGGTCTTCATCAGAGCTCTCATGGTCGACCACTGTGCGACGACGGCTCTCGTCCAGTCCATCGGCATTATCCGGGGTCGATCGTGAAGCCGCGCTTCACGATGAGCCATGATGGGCGTCATGATCGACCCTCGCCGGCTGCGCATCCTCAAGGCCTTGGCCGACCACGGCACGGTGACCGCGGCGGCGAAGATCCTCTACATGTCCCCCTCGGCCGTCTCCCAGCAGCTCGCCACGCTGGAGGCGGAGACCGGTCACGAACTGCTCGAACGGCGCGGCCGCATGGTGCGGCTCACCGCCACCGGCGAGGTGCTCGCGCGCCACGCCGCCGGGATAGCCGCCCAGCTCGAACAGGCCGAGGCCGACCTGGCCGCGGTGACGGAAGGGCTGGCGGGGACGGTGACCGTGGCCGCGTTCTCCACGGCGATCACCGAAGTGGTCGCCCCGGCGATGGCGGTGCTCGGGTCGCGCGCGCCGAAGGTGCGCGTCCGGGTCAAGGACGCCGAGGGACCGGCCGGGCAGCGGCTCGTGCTGGACGGTGACGCCGACATCGCGGTGGCGGTCGAGCACCGCGACACGCTCGGCCGGAGCGGCGGCTCCCTGCTCCGGCGGCCGCTCTACGACGAGCCCTTCGACGCGCTGCTTCCGCCCGGCCACCCTCTCGCGGAAGGAACGGCGGCCGAGCTGAAGGCGCTCGCGAACGACTCGTGGATCACCCCGTGGCCGGGGAACCCGGTGCACGACGTGGTGCTCCGTGCGTGCGAGGACGCGGGTTTCCAACCCGAGGTCCTGTGCCTTTCGGACGACTTCCGGGCGGTGTGCGCCCTGGTCGCGGCCGATGCGGGCGTGGCCCTGGTCCCGCGTTCGGCGTTGCACACGTTCAGGCCGGCGGGTGTGGTGGTCCGCCCGGTGGCGGGCCGGGCACCGGTCCGGCGCGTGTTCACGGCCATGCGCCGGGGCAGTGAGCGGCACCCGCTGCTGAGCCTGATCTTCGAAGCGCTCCGGGAGAGCACCGGCCAGCTGACCGTCCTCGGCGCCCTGCCCAGGGTCAGGCCCGAGTGAGACCGGACGTCACCTGGCGCGGTGGGTGCCGCGCAGGACGAGCACGGGCGGGAAGACCAGCCGGCGGTTGCCGTCGAGCCCGTCGGCGCCTTCGATCCGCTCGACCAGCAGCCCCGCCGCGGCCGTGGCCATCGCGTTCAGGTCGTAGCGGACGGTGGAGAGGTCGAAGGACTCCCACCCGGCCATCGGCAGGTCGTCGAAGCCGATCAGGGTGAGGTCGTCCGGCACCCGTACCCCGTCCCGCATGGCGGCGTTGAGGGCGCCGATGGCGATCACGTCGTTGCCGCAGAAGACCGCGGTGGGCGCCGGCCGCTGGCTCAGCAGAGCGGCGAGGTTGCCGTATCCGGTCTCGAAGCCGAAGGGCCCGCGCCGGACCCGCCCGGCGGGCAGCCCGATGCCCGCCTCCGCGAGCGCGTACCGGAACCCCAGCTCCCGGTCGCGTCCGGTCGTCGTGCTCTGCGGCCCGGCGATGATGGCGATGTCGCGGTGGCCGAGGCGGACGAGTTCCTCGGCCACCACGCGGCCGCCCGCCTCGTTGTCGACGACGGCCGCGTCGTTGCCCGCGCCGGCCGCCTCGCGGTTGAGGAAGACGAAGGGCATTCCCCGCCGGCTGAGCTCGCCGGGCAGGGCGGTGTCGACGGTGGCGGTCGCCAGCACGACGCCGTCGATCGACCGGTCGAGCAGGCGCTCGTCCGCGGCGGCCGACTCGGACCGCTCGGCGAACAGCATCATCCGGTAGCCGCGCCGCTCGAGTTCGTCGTGGAGCGGGCCGATCAGGTGGGGGTAGAACGGGTTGGTCAGGTCCGTGACCATGACGCCGACCCGCTTGGTCGTCCGTGTCGACAGGCTCCGGCCGGCTTCGCTGGGGACGTAGCCCAGCGCGGTCGCGGCCTGGACGACACGCTGGCGCGTCGCCTCCGACACGCGCTTGTCGCCGCGCAGGGCGCGCGAGACCGTCGGCTGCGACACCCCGGCCAGCCGCGCCACGTCGTGGCTCGTGATCGCCATGCGGTCTCCCCACCCCCTTGACCCGATCTCCCGTGTGTATACGGATCATAGTCATTTGAGCGCCCTGCGGACCCCGCGCAGAACGGAGAAATCCCCTAGCCGGTCGATGGATCCGACCTTGACAGGAAGGACTCCCCTCTGATGATGTGCATACGTATGTCAATCTAGGACGGGAGCAGTGTGACCATGGCCCAAGCACCGCTGAGCGAGGACGAGGTCCGGCGCCGCACCATCCGGCGTGCCGACTTCGTCTCCTGCGACCAGGCGTTCATCGACTGCCGGACGCCCGGCTCCGACCAGAAGCAGAACTACGCCATGATCGGCCCCGGCGTCAGCCAGAGCTCCGGGCAGTTCGTCAACCTCCGCGAGCCGCACGGGTTCAACATCGGCGCCGCGGCCATGCCGAACGGCGTGACCAACAACCTGCACCTGCATTTCACCGCGGAGGTCTTCCTGTGCTTCCGCGGTGAGTACCTGCTGCGCTGGGGGGCCGACGGAACCGACGGCGAGCTGCGGCTGCGCGAAGGCGAGGTCGCCTCAATCCCCAGCTGGACCTTCCGCGGATTCACCAACGTCGGTCCCGATGACGGATGGCTCTTCACCGTGCTGGGACGGGACGCCACCGGCGGGATCATCTGGGCTCCGTCCGTGCTTCGCGAGGCCGCGGGCCACGGCCTGTACCTCACCTCCGGCAACCAACTGGTCGACACGGTCGCGGGGGACGTCCTGCCCCCCGAGGACGAACTGATCCCCCCGCTGACCGCGGAGCAGATCGCACAACTTCGCGTCTACTCCGCCGAGGAGATGCGCGACCGCGTCGCGGGCCGCGAGGATCTGAGCTGGAGCGACACCCCTTTCCTGGACAGCCGCCTGCCGGGTGGCGGCGCCCGCCTGGCCTGCGTGATCGGGTACGGGCTCACGCAGGACAGGTTCCAGCACCCCGTGATCGGCAATCCCCACGGCCACACGATCGCCTGGCTGAGCGGCCTGCCCGGCCAGGGAGTGTCGCGCCACCGGCACGGCGCCTCCCAGGTGCTCCTGGCCCGGGACGGCGAGTGGGAGGTGACGCTGAACGCCCCGGGCGAAGAGGTGAGCGTCCGGCTGGGACCGTGGGACATGCTCTCGGTTCCGCCTGGCGCCTGGCGGAGGATCCGCAGCACCGGCGCGCAGGACGCGTCGATGGTCCTGATCACCGGAGGCGACGGGCGGGTCTGCCCGGAATGGGCACCGGAGGTCGTCGACGAGGCGGCCGCCGCCGGTGTCGCCGTCGACCACGACGGCTACCTCGGCTCGGCGGCACTGGTTCCGGGACCTCGATGACACCGGCGCCCGCGGCCGTGCTCGTGCCCGGCATGCTCTGCGACGACGATCTCTGGACCGGCGTGGCGGACCGGCTCGGTACGACGGCGCTGACCGCCGCCATCACCGCGCCGACGATCGCGGAGATGGCCGCGCAGGTGCTGTCCGCCACGGCCGGGCCGTTCGCGCTGATCGGGCTCAGCCTCGGCGCGATCGTCGGATTCGAGGTCCTGCGGATCGCTCCCGAACGCGTCAGGGCCTTCTGCGCGATCTCGACCAACGCGGCCGCGCCGACTCCCGCGCAGCTGGACGGTTGGCGGGCGGCGGCGGGACGGCTCGAACGCGGCAAGTTCGAGCAGGCCGTCCAGGAAGACATCCTTCCGGCGATGTACTCCCCCGGCGCCCTGGACGCGCTGGCCGGGCGGTTCACGGACATGGCGCGGCGGGTCGGTCCCGCGCGGCTGCGCGCGCAACTGGCCGCCCAGGCGACGCGCACCGATGCCTTCCCCGTCCTGGAAGCAGCACGCTGCCCGGCGCTGGTGATGTGCGGCGACGCCGACGCGCTCTGCCCCGTCGACTTCCACCGGCGCATCGCGGCCGCCGTCCCCCGCGGCCGTCTGCGGGTGGTGCCGGGCGCCGGCCACCTGCTCCCCATGGAACGTCCACGCGAGACATCAGAACTCCTCCGCACGTGGTTGGCGGCGGCCGCCGCCTGAGAACCGGCCATGACGGGCCGCGTCCCCACCCATTCAGCAGATCCGTCCATTTGGAAGGTGCAATGACGTACGCACTCAAGAAGCCGATGCCCAAGGAGCAGGTCGCCCAAGACCTCAGCGAGGTTCGCGACCGAGTGACGACGATCATCGCTGACGTCCGCGAACGCGGTGACGCCGCCGTGCGCGACCACTCGGAAAGGTTCGATCGCTGGTCGCCCGATTCGTTCCGGCTGCCCGGGGAGGAGATCGAGCGGATCGTCGCCGGCGTGCCGCGGCAGGTTCTGGACGACATCGCGTTCGTCCAGGATCAGGTGCGCGGATTCGCGCAGCGGCAGCGCGACTCGATGGCCGATTTCGAGGCCGAGACGCTGCCCGGCGTGCGGCTCGGCCAGCGGCACATTCCCGTCGCGGCCGCCGGTGCGTACGTCCCCGGCGGCCGCTACCCGCTCACCGCGTCCGCCCACATGACGGTCGTGACCGCCAAGGTGGCCGGTGTGCCGCGGGTCTCGGCCTGCACACCGCCGATCCGCGGCGAGGTGCCGGCGGCGACCGTCGCGGCCATGCACATGGCCGGGGCCGACGAGATCTACATGCTGGGCGGAGTCCAGGCGGTGGCGGCCATGGCGATCGGCACCGAGACGATCGGCCGTGTCAACCTGATCGCCGGTCCGGGCAACGCCTACGTGGCCGAAGCGAAGCGGCAGCTGTTCGGCGAGGTCGGCATCGACCTGTTCGCCGGGCCGACCGAGATCCTGGTCATCGCGGACGAGACCGCCGACCCGTTCGTGACCGCGGTGGACCTGCTGTCCCAGGCCGAGCACGGCCCGGACTCCCCCGCCGTTCTCGTCACCACCTCGGAACGGTTCGGCCGCACGGTGATGGAGCACATCGACCGGCTCCTGCCGGGGATGCCCACCCGCGACTTCGCCGCCCCGGCCTGGCGCGACCACGGCGAGGTCGTCGTGACCGGCTCGGTGGACGAGGCGTTCGCGGTCGCCGACACCTACGCGTCCGAGCACGTCCAGGTGCTCACCGCCGAGCCCCGGCGGGCGCTGGAGCGGATGCGCGACTACGGCGCACTGTTCCTCGGAGCCGGTACGTGCGTCTCCTACGGCGACAAGGTCATCGGCACCAACCACGTGCTGCCCACGCGGGGGGCGGCGCGGTACACCGGCGGGCTGTGGGTCGGCAAGTACCTCAAGACCGTCACCTACCAGGAGGTGACCGATCCCGCGGCGAGCGCACGGCTCGGAGAGGTGTGCGGCCGCGCGGCGAGGGTCGAACTGTTCGAAGGACACGCCAGGTCCGGCGATGTACGGGCCGCGGCGCACAGCGGAACCGCGCTGCCGTGGCGGGACGGCGATGCGCTCGAACGGCCGCTGGCATGACCGCCGGGGTGGCGGGCCGCACCGCGCTCGTGACGGGAGGCGGCAGCGGTCTCGGCGCGGCGATGGCCGTCGCGCTCGCCGATGCGGGCGCGCGCGTGGTCGCCGTGGGACGGGACCGTCCCCGGCTGGAGGATGTCGTGGCCTCGCTCGCGGTCCCCGGCTGCGCGGCCGTGTGCGATGTCTCCGACGCGGAGAGCGTCAGGGACCTTGCCGCTGAACTGGCCGACGAGGAGATCTCGATCCTGGTCAACAACGCCGGCGTGCCAGGGCCGGTCCAGACTCTGGTGGGCATAGAGCCCGCGGAGTGGGACGCGGTCTTCGACGTCAACGTCCGTGGCGTCTACCTGATGTGCAGGGCGTTCCTGCCGGCCATGCTCGAACGCGGAACCGGCGACGTGGTCAACGTGGCCTCCGTGAGCGGCAAGCGGCCGCTGCCGGGCCGCACGCCGTACTGCGCCTCGAAGATGGCCGTGATCGGGTTGACGGCGACGCTCGCCGCCGAGGCCGGCCCGCACGGCGTCAACGTCAACACCCTGTCGCCCGGCCCGGTGGCGGGGCCGCGGATGGAACGCAACTTCCGGCTTGAGGCCGAACGCACCGGGGTGGACTACGCGGAGGCCGAACGGGCCTTCGTGTCCCGTGCCGCGCTCGGCAGGATGGTCACCGCCCAGGAGGTGGGTTCGGCTCTGGTCGCCATGCTGGGGATGCCTGGACTGTGCGCCGCCGACATCGACCTGTCCGCGGGGATGGTGGCCCGATGAGGCGGCTGCGAGCACGCGTCCGGGCCGGCGAGACCCTCCTCGGCGGGCTGCTGCGGATGCCCGGCGAGATGCTGGTGGAACTGTCCGGCGTGGCGGGCCTCGACTACGTGGTCATCGACTGCGAGCACGGCCCCGCCGACCTGGTCCACCTCCAGCACCACATCGTGGCGGCCGAGGCCCGCGGTCTCGATGTGCTCGTCCGGGTCGCGCCGGACGATCCCGACCTGGTCCTGCGCGTGCTGGACCTGGGCGCCGCCGGCATCATCGTCCCCCATGTGGACACGGCCGGCGATGCGCGCCGCGCCGTGGCCGCGGCGCACTACCCGCCGCTCGGCGGGCGCGGGTTCGCCACCTACAGCAGAGCCGGCCGCTACGGCTCGGCGACGATCAAGGGGCATCTGGCGGAGGCGGCCGAGACCACGCTCGTGGTCGTCATGCTGGAATCCCCGGCGGGCTGCGCGAACGCGGCGGAGATCCTCGCCGTCGAGGGCGTGGACGCGGTCATGCCCGGTCCCGCGGACCTGTCGGTGGCGATGGGCCTCACCGGCGGCCCGTCCGAGCCCGCCGTGCGGGAGGCGATCCAGGCGGTGCGCGCCGCGGCGGCCGCGGCCGGCCGGGCGCAGATGACGATCGTCGGCGGCGCCCCCCAGGCCGCCGCCGCCCCGCCGGGCCTCATCGTCTACAACCTCGCGCACGTCCTGCTGACCACGTTCCGCGGCCTGAACGTCCGCTGAGCGCGCGGCGCCGGACCGCGAAGAATCCCGGCCCGCCGACGGCGGGCCGGGATTCTCGTGTCTCCGGACGGTCAGGACTCCTGGAAGGGTTCGTCGCGGTAGATCTGCTGCATCAGCGCGAACTCGTTGAACATCATCCATTCCTCCTGGATGAGGCCGCCCCTGATGCGCTGCTGGCAGATGCCCCAGATGTAGACGTGCCGGCCGGTCGGGGGGCCGTAGATGCCGTGGCCCCGGTGGGTGCCGACCGCGCTCCAGCGGACCGACGTCAGATAGCCGTCGGCCTCGTTCCCCATGTAGTAGACGTCGTCGACCGAGAACGCCATGTCCGGGAACATGGCGATCATGGACAGGAGGAAGGACTTGTACTCGCCGCGTCCGTAGTAGGTGCGCCCGGACGGGCCGTGGTACCGCAGGCTCGGCGAATAGGCGTCGTCCACGCGCCCGATGTCGCGCCAGTTCCACACGTAGTGGTACATCCGTCGCAGGAACGGCTCGACCGCGAAATCGTCCCGGGGAAGGTCGGGCAGGTGCGGCGGCTTGCCCTGCCCGAGGACGCGTTCCGCCTCGCCGGAGCGCGGGTCCATCAGCGCGTCGAGGGCCGCGGCCTGGTTGCCCATCTCCCGGGCCTTCGCCCGCAGATCGAACCCCAGCTGCGCCAGCATGCTGGAGTTGTTGTAGATCACGTGCTCCTCGAAGATCTCGTTCTCGAGGGCCACGCAGTTGGCGATGCACCAGACGACGATCCGGCGTCCCGTCGGCGGACCGTACTTGGAGTAGCCGGTGTTGTGGCCGACGATGACCGTCCGGTGCGAGGTGTGGAAGCCGGTGACGTCGTCGCCCGCCCAGACGACCTCGTCCGCGTACAGCCGCACGTCGGGGAAGGCGTTGATCGTGTGCACCGTGTCCGCGACGATCTTGTCCCGCCCGTACTGCAGCCCCGAGTCGTCGGTGACACGGGCGTTGTGGCGGTAGGTGTCGTAGATGTAGCCGATGTTCTTGTCTTCCCAGATCCGGTGGGTGATCCGGACGATGTAGTCGACGATGTCGGCGTACTGCTCCTCGAACCCCCGCATGCTCTGGCGCCGCTCGGCCGGCGGCCCGGCCAGCATCCGCTCGGTGCCGCCCTTCTCCCCGAGCGAGATCTCGAACCCGGTGGGCATCTCCCGTCCGGCCCCGTACGGGTTGATCAGTTCCGTCATCGGAAAACCTTCGTGTCGGCCGGTGCGTGCGAGGCACCGGGGTCTTCGGTCGTATGGGTCACGCGGCGGACCACGCGTGCAGGTAGCTGACGGTGAAGTGCATCAGCCGGCCGATGGCGTCGAGCCGGATGAACTCGTTCGGGGCATGGGGGCGCTCCCCTTCGCCCAGGCCGGCGAAACTGAACGGGATCTCGCCGAGGGACTGGAAGAGCGACGCGGGGCAGCAGCCGTTGTACATGGGCCATACCTCGGTGGCGACTCCGTACTCGGCGGCCGCGTCGGCGGCCGAGGTGAGCAGCGGGTCGCCGCGTGCCGTGCGGGCCGCCGGATACCCCCGGCTGCCGACGAGCCGCACGTTCTCGAATCCGCGCCGGTCCAGGTGGGCGCGGATGAGCCCGGCGATCTCGAGGTGGTCGGTCCCCTTCGGGAAGCGGATATCGATCTTCGCTCCCGCCCGGCCCGGCAGCATGGAGTAGAACGACTCCCCCTCGTACCCCCCGGACATCCCCTGGATGTTCGCGTTCAACCCGAACATGAACTGCTCGAAGAGCCGGTCGAGCGAGGCACCGCCCCGCATGCGGGCGACGCCGAGCGTGCGCAGCATGGCCGCCTCGACCGACGGATCCGCGCGGACCTGCCGGACGAGTTCCTGGGCGTCCTTCAGGTCCTCGGCGCTGAGGTCGAACTCCAGGTCCCCGGCCCCGTCGACGACCAGCTTGTTGTCCGCGTCGATGAGGGACGCCAGCGCCCGGACCACCTGGATCATCGGCGCGTCGATCCACGCGGAATGGCCGGCCCACAGATGGTTGCCGTCGACCGTGCCGCCCCATGCCCCGCCGTCGCAGCGCAGCTCGGTCCACAGCCCGCCCTTGAAGCCGCGCAGCGTGAGCATGGAGTCGCCCGACTGGTACATGCACGGCAGCCACGCGCCGTCCGCGCCCGCCAGCAGATCGCGGTGCGCCTCCACGAACGCGGGGAGGTTCGGGCTGCCGATCTCCTCCTCGCCCTCGATGACGAAGACCAGGTTGCAGGGCACGTCGCCTTCCACCCGCAGCATGCGCTGGATGGCGAACAGCGCGCTGAGGGTCGGCCCGCGGTGGTTGTGCGCGGCCCGGCTCACGATCACCGGGCCGATGGCCGGATCCAGCCCGATCGTTGCGGACTCGACGATCCGGGCGCCCAGCGGGTCGACGGCCCACTCGTCCTCGATCGTGGGCGTCATGTCGTAGAGGCCGTAGAGGATGAGCGTCTTCGCACCGGGCCGCCGCGATCGGAGCGTCCCGAACACGACGGGGTTCCCCGCGGTGTCGATCAGCCGTGCGTCCGCGGCGCCGATCTCGCGCAGGTACGCCAGGGTCGCCAGCGCCGAGCCCTCAATGCCCTCCCCCGACGCGGAGAAGCCGGGGATGCGCAGGTAGCGGCGGATCTCCTCGACGCACGCCTCCTCCTCCCGCTCGATGGTGTCGTGGACCGCCGCGTGCGCCGCACGGAGCTCTCCAACCATGATCCTCCTCTACATACGTATGTCTGCATTCGTCACCCTACTGGCGACACAAGGTGGATGGAAGCCATCCATGCACATATAGCACTGCAAGCCTGTACCCGCCACCAGCACTATTGACAAATCATACGTATGTCAGCATGGTTGGGACCCACGTTCGAGCCGGTCGACGCCGGCCTCATCACCGGCGAGCCGGGCCGAGCCCGGCGACGACGCGCACGCCCGGTCATCGAGAAGGAGTGATGTGGTGGCCCTGCTCTCCGCCCGAAGCCGCCCCGCAGGCGGACGGAGGTCCCTGGCCGGCCTGGCGGCCGGGCTCCTCGCCGTCACCGGCTGCGGTGCCCCAGCGGGCATGGTCGATGTCGAACAGGCGGCCAGGAAGGCGTGCGACGTGCCTTCCCCGGCCAAGCCCACGACCGTCAACGTCCTCGCCTACAGCGGCCCGGCCATCGATCCCTTCACCGACGCCATCGTCAAGGGATGCGGCGGCGTGCGGAACCTGGAGATCAAGCACCTGCCGGTGGACTTCAGCGGCCAGATCCAGAAGGCGGCGCTCGCCCTGTCGTCCGGCGACTCCTCACCGTACGACCTCATCGAGAGCTACAACGGCACCCTGTACGAGTACGCCAGCAAGGGCTGGATCCGGCCGCTGGACGGCTACATCGCCAAGTACAAGGACCGGTACGGCCTCGGGGACATCGATCCCAAGGCGTGGGACGGATTCACCTACCAGGGCAAGATCTACGGGATCCCCGACCAGGCCAACGCCGGGATCCTGATCTACCGCAAGGACCTGTTCTCCAAGCTCGGGCTGAAGGCGCCCCGCACGTACGCGGAGATGCTCGACGCGGCCAAGCGGCTCAAGGCCGCCAAAGCCGTCAAGTATCCGCTCGGAATGGTGTGGGGCAGCGACGACGCGCTGGCCGACGGATTCCACTCCTGGCTCACCGCCAACGGCGGACGCTGGTTCGACGACACGGGACGGCCCGCCTTCGACTCGCCCGCCGGCCTCAAAGCGCTCCAGCAGATGAAGGGGATGCTCCCCTACATGCCGTCCGGCTCCCTCGCGTTCGGCAACGGCGACGTCATGGCGCTGATGCAGCAGGGACTGATCGGCATGACCAGGATCTGGGCCAGCCGGGCCCAGCCCATCGGCGATCCGAACCAGTCCCGGGTCGCGGGCAAGATCGGATTCGCCGCCGCCCCCGCCGCCGTCCCCGGCGGTCCGCCCGCCAGCGAGACCTCGCAGGACGGATTCGTCATTCCGAAGAACTCCCGGCTCGACCCGGAGACGCTCTTCCGCCTCATGGCGTCGACGATCACATCGCCCGACGTCATGAAGCAGGCGGCGACCGTCGCCGTCCCGCCGCGCATGTCGATGATCAACGACCCGGCCACCGCCCGGCCGTACTGGCCCGCGGTCCGCGAGTCGGGCGAACGCGGCGTCCAGCCGCTGCCCCGGGTGCCCTACATGGACCCGCTCACCAAATCCGTCGTCAATCCGTACCTGGCCAAAGCGCTGACCGGATCCACCGACCCGGCCCGGGCACTGCGCGCGGCGGCGACCCAGTTGGAGAGCTCGCTCAAGGCGAAGGGGTACCTCCGATGAACCGCCGGACGTTCCTGGCGTTCGCCTCGCCCAGCCTGATCCTCATGACCGTCCTGATGGTGGCGCCCCTGGCACTCACCGTCTACCTCAGCCTGAACGACTTCAGCTACGGCTCGCCGCTCCATTTCCGGGGGCTCGGCAACTACACCGAGGTGCTGTCCCAGGCGACCTTCTGGCACGCGACGGCCTTCACGCTGGTCTACACCGGCGGCACCACGATCCTGAAGATCATCGTGGGGTTCGCGCTGGCGCTGGCGCTGAACCATGTCATCAGGGCCCGGTCGTTCTTCCTCGGGCTGCTCCTCGTCCCCATGATCGTTCCCCCGGTCGTCGGTGCCCTGGTGTTCGGGTGGATGTTCCGCGACGACATCGGGATCGGCCTGTTCACCTACGCGCTCTCGGAGACGGGCGTGCACGTCCACTGGCTCTCCGAGCCCTGGCCGGCGCGGTTCCTGCTGATCCTGCAGAACACCTGGCAGGACGCGGCCTTCGGCGCGCTCATCCTGCTGGCGGGCCTCCAGGGGCTGCCGGACGAACCCCTCGAAGCCGCCATGGTCGACGGGGCCGGCTGGTTCCAGCGCGTCCGGCACGTGATCATCCCGGGCCTGCGGGGCCTGTTCGCGTTCGTCGCCCTGATGAGCGTCATGGACGCGTTCCGCATCTTCGACAACATCGCCGTGATGACCAAGGGCAACCCGGCGGGCGCGACGACCAGCCTCATGTACCTCAACTACCAGGTCGCCTTCCAGCAGCAGCGGCTCGGACTCGGCAGCGCGATCAGCGTGCTGACGGTCGGCGCCATCGTCCTCCTGATGATCCCGTTCATCCGCCAGACCCGGCGGCAGTTCCGAGGTGAGTGATCCCATGACGGCCGAAACCACCGACCGCCCCGCCGCCCGGCCGCGGCGCCGGAGCCTGCCGGCTCCGGCGCGTCCACGGCGCAAGCGGTCCCGGTGGCTCCCGACGCTCACCGCCTACGGGTTCCTCACCCTGGCCGCCGTCTTCGCCCTCGCGCCCTTCGTCTGGGTCGGGCTCGCCTCGATCAAGAGGCCGATCGACGCCTTCACCCTTCCGCCGCTGTGGCACTTCGAGCCGAACATCGAGGCGTACCGGATCCTCTGGTACGAGCACGACTTCGGCACCTTCTTCATGAACACCCTGGTCATCGGTGTCGCCACGGTGGTCATCTCGCTGCTGGTCAGCCTGCCCGCCGCCTACGCCCTGGCCCGCTACACCAAACGCGCGGCCGTCAGCCTGCTCATCCTGGCCCTCGTCTTCCGGGCCCTGCCGCGCATGTCGGTCGTCCTGCCCTTCTACTACATCTCGCGGGAGCTCGGCGTCTACGACTCGAAGATCACACTGATCGTGGTGCTCGTCGCGGTCAACCAGCCGTTCACCATCTGGCTGCTGCGCAACTTCTTCGCGGCGCTCCCCGAGGCGCTGGAGGAGTCGGCGATGGTCGACGGATGCACCCGGTTCGAAGCCTTCCGCAAGGTGATCCTCCCGCTCGTGCGCCCCGGCATCGCCGCTGCCGGCGTCTTCACCTTCCTGCTCGCCTACCAGGACTACCTGATCCCGCTCATCCTCAGCCAGTCCAACGCGGTCACCCTGCCCGTGTTCATCGCCCAGTTCTCGACCGAGAACATCGCCGACTGGCCCGTCATCTCCGCGGCCAGCGTCTCCCTCGCCCTCCCGGTCGTCGCCTGCGTCATGCTCGCCCAGCGGCTCCTCATCGCCGGCCTCACCGCCGGATCCGTCAAGGGGTGAGCCCCGCGGCGAAGGGGCGGTAGCGGTCAGGCGGTGAGCGGGGCCAGGGTGGGGACGGCGTCGAGGAGCCGCCGCGTGTAGGGGTGCTGCGGGCTCTCGAAGATCGCGTCGGTGCCGGCCAGCTCGACGAACCCGCCGCCCTTGTAGGGGCCCTTGTACTTGACGTCCTTGGACGTGATGGGCGTGCCGTCGTCGAACTTCAGCCCGTCCTTCAGGGTGTACGTCCACGTCTTGGCGTCGTCGCTCGGCTTCCCGAGATCGGTGGCCAGGTCGGGGACGGGCTTGGTGCCCGCCTCGCCGGGGGCCCGCTGCCGGGTGGCGAGCGTGCGGTAGACCAGTGTCGGCAACGCGCCGCCGCCGGAGGTGTACAGCCGCGCCGGGTCGAACTCGGTCAGCCCGCTCTGGTTCAGCACGGTCAGCGTGCCGCCCTGGCAGGTCTTCGGATCGAACGCCGCCGAGGAGCCGGCGCCGGAACCGGAGCCGCACGCCACGGCGGCGGACGCGATCGCCGGCAGCACGGCGCCGAGCAGGACGGCCGGTCTCTTCCTCATGGGAGCCTCTCTCGCCCGGACGCCCCGGATCGCGGGGCGCCGCACCACGGACCTCGCCGAGGTCCGGCGCGCCGGTGCGGACGAACGTAGCCCGCCTCGCACCGTCACGCAACTTTTCCTATCAATTTAGTTCTGAATTAGGGTCTGGCCCCGGGCGCGAGCCAGGAGTCGAGCGTGTAGTCCTTCTTGACGAGCGCCTGCTGGACGAGGAACGCCTTTGTCCCTTCGAGCAGCTTGAGCCCCTCCGCGGAGAAGGGCTCATCCGGCAGCTGCTCCTTCAGCGTCGTCTTGATCGTGATCTCGGGCTCGTACCCGCCGGTCTTGGCGACGTACTGGGTGTAGTTCGCCCAGTCGGCCTTGGCGACCCGCACGGCCTTCGTCTCGGCCTTCTGCCACACCTGGACGATGCTCCTGTTCGCGGCCAGGTACTTCTCCGTCACGACCGTGACGGACGTGCCGAGCAGGTCCGGGTGGTCGCGGGACGCGACGTCGATCGACCGGTAGCCCTTCCGCTCCTGCGCGACCTGGTCGGCGGAGACCAGGCCGCCCGCGTCGATCGAGTTCTTCTCCAGCGCCGCGATGATCGCCGGCGTGTACATGTGGATGATCTCCTTCGGCTTCACCCCGGCCTGCTCCAGCGCGCCGAGCAGGTAGCGGTGGATGTAGGAGCCGGTCTGGACGCCGATCCGCTTGCCCTCCAGGTCCTTGAGGGACGCCGGGCCGCCGTCCTTCTTGGCGAGGACCGCGGCGTCCAGGCGGACCGAGTTGAGCGACAGCAGCCGGGTCGGCAGGCCCTGCCCGCGGCCGATGAGCGCCGGGGTGTCCCCGTACATGCCGATGTCGAGGGAGCCGCCGGCCAGCGCCTGGTTCAGGTCGGGGCCGTTCGGGAACGTGGCGACCTTGATCCTGGTGACGCCGGCGGCCGTCAGCTCCGGGAGCAGCTCGCCGCGCTGGTCGAGGAACCCGACGGCGCGGGTCAGCTTGTTGCCGACGCCCGAGCCGATCACTCCGACGCGCAGCGTCCCGGAGCCGCTGTCGGCCTCCGACGAGCCGCACGCCGTCGCGGCGAGGACCAGCAGCCCGGCGGCCAGAAGTCGGGGGATTCTCACGTTGCCGCCTTTCGCAGGGGGTTCGCGGTGCTTCAGGAGGTGAGGGGCGCGCCCGCGCGGTCCAGCGACGGACCGATCGCGAGCCTGGCGCCGGGGGTGCGTCCCCGGCCCCAGCCGATCTGGGCGCGGTAGCCGCCGAGCGTGCCGTCCGCGGCGAGGACCGCCTCGTCCGGCGGCTCGGGCAGCGCGTGCGAGCGCGGGTCGACGAACAGGGCGTCGACCGGGCAGTACGCCTCGCACATGAAGCAGGTCTGGCAGTCGCTCTGCCGGGCGATGACCGGGATGCCGTCCGCGCCGCGGTCGAAGACGTTCGTCGGGCAGACGTCGACGCACTTGTCGCAGGCGATGCACCGCTCGCGCGAGACGATCTCGATCACGATGCCACCGCCAGTGCCCCGGCCTCGGGACGCGTCCAGATCTCGTCCAGGCCGCCGGTGACGAGCCTGCGGTGCTGGGCCGGGTCCTGTTCCGGCAGGTCCAGGCGCTTGTGCATGCCGCGGGTCTCGGTCCGGGCGAGCGCGGCGCTGTACATCCAGCGGGCGTGCGCGGTCATCGCGGCGGCCGACCGCGCCCGGACGACGCCGGCGCCCTCCTCGCGGAGCGTGCCGCGCAGCTCACGCCACGTCCGGTCCAGGACGTCCAGCGCCGGGGTGAGCCGGTCGCCGTGCCGCAGCAGGTTCTTGTCGTAGGGCAGCACCTCGGCCTGGACGGCGGCGATGTACTCGGCGTGGCCGCCGGTCGCCGGGCCGGCAGGCCGCAGGCCCGCCTCGCCGAGCGCGTGCACTGCCCGCTCCCCGGCTCGTCCGCCCAGTCCGGCGGCATACCGGGCGGCACCCTGCCCGGCCCAGGTGCCCGACGACATCGCCCAGGCGGCGTTGTGGCTGCCGCCGCCGGTGAAGCCGCCGCAGACCAGCTCGCGGGTGGCGGCGTCCCCCGCCGCGTACAGGCCCGGCACCGACGTGGCGCAGTCGGCACCGGTGAGCCGGATGCCGCCGGTGCCGCGCACGGTCCCCTCGGCGAGCAGCGTGACGGGGAACAGGTCCTTGAACGGGTCGATGCCCTGCCGGTCGAACGGGAGGAAGAAGTTGGCCTGCGCGAGGCGCATCGCCCGCTGGTCCTCGGGCGTGGCCCGGTCGATGCGGCACAGGACGGGCTCGCTCAGCAGCGTCCGGGCGATCACGGACCGGCCCTTCCGGCTGCCCGCGCCCTCCAGCACTGTGCCGTCCGCGTGGTAGAAGGTGGCGAACGAGTAGAACGCCGTCTTGGTCACGGACGTGAAGGCAGGCGCGATCGCGTAGGCGTTGGAGAACTCCATGCCCGACAGTTCCGCGCCGGCCTCCGCGGCGAACAGCGCGCCGTCCCCGGTGTTGACGTCGCAGCCCAGCGCCCTGCTGAGGAAGGCGCACCCGCCGGTCGCCAGCACGACCGCGCCCGCATGCACCCGGAAGGGCCGGTCGTCTCGGACGCGGTACCCGGCGGCTCCGGCGACGGACCCCGAGCCGTCCGCGAGCAGCTCGGTGACCGGGCTGTGGTCGAGGACCCGCACGCCCGCCCGCCG
Source organism: Actinomadura darangshiensis (assembly GCF_004349235.1). GTDB lineage: Bacteria > Actinomycetota > Actinomycetes > Streptosporangiales > Streptosporangiaceae > Spirillospora > Spirillospora darangshiensis. The sequence goes on from NZ_SMKY01000027.1 coordinate 32,447, forward strand.
GACCCGCACCCGCATCCGCCGCATGTACTCCGGGCCCTGCAGGCCGCGCCGGATCTGGCGCCCGTTGTCATCCACCGGGAACGGGTACCTGGAGATCTCGGCCAGCTCGTTCATGTTCGCGTACGTCTGGTCGAGGACGCGCGCCATCCAGTCGCGGTCGGCGAGGTAGCCGCCGAGGCTCTCCCGGCTCGCCATGGCGGCCTCCCGGGCCTGCGGCTCCGGCTCGACGTACCAGACCCCGGTACCCGCGGACGCCGTCGCGCCGCTCGTCCCGAGGTACCCCTTGTCGGCGAGGACGACGTCGGCGCCGGCCTCCGCCGCCTTGATCGCGGCCCACGCGCCGGCGGGTCCGCCGCCCGCGACGAGCACATCGGCGTTCAACTCGGTCATGATGCCTCCTTGGCGGTCGCGACGGCCCGGACTCCGAGTCCGCCGAGCAGATCGCGGCGCAGTGCGATGAACCGCGGGTCGTCCAGCGACCGCGGCCTGGGAAGGTCGACGGCGTACTCCCGTTCGATCCGGCCGTCCGCGAGCAGCAGTGCGCGGTCGGCGAGCAGGAGCGCCTCCTCGACGTCATGGGTGACCAGCAGGACCGCCGGCCGGTGCTCGGCCCACAGGTCGGCGACGAGCGCCTGCGCGTTGAGCCTGGTGAGCGCGTCCAGTGCCCCGAACGGCTCGTCGAGCAGCAGCAGATCGGGCGTCCGCACCAGCGCCCGGGCCAGTGCGACGCGCTGCGCCTCGCCGCCGGACAGGGTGAGCGGCCACGCGTCGGCGCGGGCCGTCAGCCCGACCTCGGCCAGCGCCGTCTCGGCCCGCTCGCGCAGGCCGCGTCCCCGCAGGCCGAGGACGACGTTGTCCCAGACCCGGCTCCACGGGAGCAGGCGGTGCTCCTGGTAGACGACGGCGCGCTTGCCGGGGACGCCGATCTCGCCGCTCCCCTCGCCGTCCAGCCCGGCCAGGGCGCGCAGCAGCGTGCTCTTCCCCGAGCCGCTCGCGCCGAGCAGCGCGACGAACTCGCCGGGCGCGATGTCGAGGTCGACGCCGTCCAGGACGGCGCGCTCGCCGAACACCCGCCTGAGGCCGCGGACGCGCACTCCCCTCCGCACCGTCGTCGTCATCGGGCCACCAGTCCCTTCCGCCAGGCCAGGGCGCGCCGTTCGATGAGCCGCACCAGCAGGTCCGTCGACACGCCGAGCAGCGCGTACACCACGAGCACCAGGAAGACGGTGTCCATCTGCAGGAACTGGGTGGCCTGGTTGATGACGAAGCCGATGCCGCTGGCCGTCGCCGACTGCTCCACGACGACGAGCGTCAGCCAGGCGACACCGAGCGACAGCCGCAGCCCGACGAGGATCTGCGGGAGCGCGCCGGGCAGGACGACCTTCCGGATCAGCCCGATCCGGCCGAGCCCGCAGGTGCGGGCGGACTCCACCAGCCGCTCGTCCACGCCCCGGATGCCGTGGAACACGTTGATGTAGAGCGGGAACACCACGCCGACCGCGATCAGGCCGACCTTGGACGTCTCGCCGATCCCGAACCAGATGATGAACAGCGGGACCAGCGCGAGGTGCGGCAGCATCCGCACCGCCTGGACGGGCGCGTCGATGATGTCCTCGCTGACCCTGAACAGCCCGGCGAGCAGCCCGAGCACGAGGCCCGCCGGGAGCCCGATCGCCAGGCCCTTCAGGACCCGCACCAGCGAGACCCCGAGGTTCTCCAGCAGTGCGCCCGACGAGAGCATCTCCCAGCCGCGCACGGCGACGTCGCTGAGCGGCGGGGTCGTGCTGCCCAGCCAGCCGGCGCGGGCCCCGGCCTCCCACAGCGCGAGGACGGCGACCAGTCCTATGACCTTGCGCGCCCGGCGCAGCAGCGACACCAGCACGGCACCGGAACGGGTCACGGTCGAGCCCCGCGCCGCCGCGGGAATCGCCGAGCGGGGCGGATCGAGCAGGTCGGTGGACACGGGAAACCTCCGGGGCAGGGGGAACGGAAGGCAAGGCAGCAGGAGTCGGCCCCGTAGGGGCGCCAGTGGAGTGACGAGGAGGCCGGTCAGTGGCCGCGGCGTGCGAAAAAGCGGTTCAACAGGACGCGCTGCACACGCGAAGGAGGTCGACGTGGCGCCTCGCCACCAGGACCTCCGCTGCGTTCATGTTCCCAGCATGCCCTCGGCACCGTCCCGTGTGAAGCCCTCAAAAACGCGCCTCCACCTGCGAAGACGCCCTCCGGAAAGCGGTTTTCCGATAAAACCTACCGATTTACCTGGGAATATGCCGGAACGACCCCCCGCCGGCGACCGCGGCGAGGGTTACGCAGATCACACCGCCCGGAAACCCCCAGGTGGACGGAGTGTGACGCTCCCTCCACCGACGGTCCTCCCGAGAAGTCCAGGTAGGCGGCGAAGAGGCTGCATCTGGCCGAGGTCAGCCTGGCGGGTGGCCACGCCAGCCTGGTCGAGGCGCTCGTGTGAGAGCCCGTCCCGCGGAGCCGCCGCGCGCACGCCAGAGTGGGGATCAGTTGGTGATCGAGGCGCGGAAGCGGTAGCGGTCGCCCCGGTAGACTTGCACGGTCAGCTCTATCGGGCGCTCCGCCTGGTTGAAGGTCAACTGGGTCGCGACGAGCATCGGCATGGTGTCGCCGATCCCGAACGTCTCGATCTCCCGCGGCGTCGGATGGCGGGCTTCGACCTCGTAGTCGGCGACGCGCGGCAGTTGCGGCGGGTCGGCCGCGCGCAGGGTGGCGTACAGCGAGGCGCTGTTGAAGTCGGTTCCGGCCAGGGCCGGGCAGGCCGCCAACGGGAGCCGGTTGTGTTCGAGCACGACCAGCAGGTCGTCGAGGAAGCGCAGCCGGTGGAGGTCGAAGAGGTCGGCGCCGGGGGCGACGCGGAGCTGTTCGGCCTCGGACACCGTCGCCGGGCGGACCGTGGCGGACAAGACCTTGGTGCGCGCCGTCAGGCCGTTGCTCTCGGCGTAGTCGGCGAAGCCCTGGACCTGGGGGGACGCCGCGGTGGACGGTACCGCCGGATCGGGCACCTGGTCGAGTTCGGCGACGAACCAGCCGCGTGACGACGCCGGACGCACGATCCCCCGCGACTCCAGCTCGGCGAGGGCGGTCCGCAGCGTGACACGCGAGACGGCGTACCGAGTCGCCAGGGCCCGCTCGGAGGGCAGCCGGTCGCCGGTGCGCGCGGCGGTGGCGCGCAGGTCGTCCAGCAGCCGCGCGGCCGTGCGCTCGTACAAGGGGAGTGCGTCGTCGGCGAAAAGGCCGCGGGGCAGCGGCGTCCTCGCAACAGTCATACCAGAAGCATACCGGTTGGAGCGGTTGCCGGATCAGATGGCCGCCGGGCATCCCGTCACCCTCGCGCCTATAGACCTTCCCTGACTGAACCACCTAGAACCAAAATACGGCCATTGACAAGCCAATCTCATACCACTTACATTCCGGGCAGACCGGGCCCCGATCCGGTCTCGTCCGGCGCCACCGCGCCAGGACGGCAGCATGGCCGGCGCGGACGATCCGGCGCCGCCGACCGATGGATTCGCAAGGGGGACCTCGACCTTCATGGATCGGACTCTGGGATACGCAGCCGGCGAACTCGACGACCGCGGAGCAGGCCGGACGGCCCGCGAGATCGTGCAGCAGCCCGCCCTGTGGCGGGAGGTCGCGAAGACGGTCGCGGCGCTGGGCGGCGAGCACACGGCCGCGCTCCGCCCCCTGCTCGATCGTCGCGGGCTGCGCATCGTGCTCGCCGGTGCGGGGACGTCCGCGTACGCCGGTGAGCTCCTCGCGCCGGTGCTGAGCCGCCGCCTCGGCCGCCGCGTCGAGGCCGTCGCCAGCACGGAGCTGGTGGCCGACCCGCACGGCTGCTTCGCCGAGGACGTACCGACGCTGCTGGTCTCGTTCTCCCGTTCCGGGGACAGCCCCGAAGCCGTCGCCGCCACAGAACTCGCGGACCGGCTCCTGACCGAGTGCCACCACCTCGTGGTCACCTGCAACCCGGACGGACGGCTCTGCCGGGAGCATTCCGGCGCGAAGTCCTCCACCGTGCTCCGCATGCCCGCCGCGGCCAACGACCAGGGCTTCGCCATGACCTCGAGCTTCACGTGCATGGTGCTCGGCGTCCTGCTCGTGCTCGGCGACGGCATGACCGACGAGATGGTCCACCACCTCGCCACGGCCGCTGAGCGCGCTCTGCCCGGCATCGCCGACCGGGCCCGGTCGCTGGTCGCGGCGGGCTACGAACGCTTCGTCTACCTCGGCGGTGGCCCATTGCGGGGCCTCGCCCACGAGTCGGCGCTGAAACTGCTGGAGCTGACCGCGGGCCAGGTGCTGCCCCTTGCCGACTCGCCACTCGCCTTTCGCCACGGACCCAAGGCCGTGCTGAACGACCGGACGCTGGCCGTGGTCTACGTGTCCAATGACCCCTACACCCGGCGCTATGACCTCGACCTGGTGGAGGAGCTGCGCCGGTCGCTCGCGCCGGCCAGCGTCCTCGCACTCGCGGCCCAGGACGGCGGGCCAGTGGCGGACCTCTGGCACCTTCCCGGACTCGACGACTTGGACGACGCCCTGGTTGCGCTCTGCTACGTCCTCTTCGCCCAGGTCATCGCGTTGCACGCATCCCTTCACCTAGGACACCGGCCCGACAATCCGTTCCCCGCCCAGGAGGTCAATCGTGTCGTCCAAGGAGTCACCATCCATCCGCTCGGCTGAGCCGCCGCAGGCGGGCCCCGCCGGCGCTTCCACGACCGGGGCCTGACCATGTTCCTTGGAGTCGACGGCGGCGGAACGAAGACCGCCTTCTGCCTGGTGACCGCCGACGGAGATGTGGCCGCGCAGGTACAGGGGCCCTCCACCGACTACTTCTCAGTGGGCATCGACCTGGTCGGCCGCGTCCTCCGAGACGGCGTCGCGGAGGTGTGCGCCGAAGCCGGCATCACGTCCGGGAACGTCCGGCACGCGTTCTTCGGTCTGCCGACCTATGGCGAGGCCAGCGGTGACGTCCCCGTCCTCAACGCGGCCGCTCGCGACGCCCTCGGCCACGACCGCTACGCCTGCGGCAACGACACGGTCTGCAGCTGGGCCGGCTCTCTCGGCGGCGAGGACGGGATCAACATCGTCAGCGGCACCGGGTCCATCACCTACGGCGAGCACGACGGGCGCGGCGTCCGCGTCGGTGGCTGGGGCGAACTCTTCGGCGACGAGGGGTCCGCCTACTGGATCGCCGTCCGCGGGCTCGGCTGCTTCTCCAGGATGAGCGACGGCCGCCTTCCCGCCGGCCCGCTGCACACGCTGATCAGGGAGCACCTGGACCTCAACGACGATCTCGACCTGGTCGACGTCGTCCTCAACCGCTGGCACGGCAACCGGAGCAAGATCGCCGCCCTCGGCAGGCTGGTCGTCACCGCGGCCGGCCAAGGGGATCGCCGATGCGGCGACATCCTCGCCGAGGCCGCGCGGGAACTGGCCGAAACCGTGGACACCACGCGCACGCAGCTCGGGTTCCGCCCCGGGCAGCCGGTGCCGGTCTCGTACTCCGGCGGAGTGTTCAAGGCCGGGCCCCTGATCCTGGACGCCTTCCGGAGCGAACTCGACAAACGGTACGCCGCCTACGAACTGCGCGACCCGCTCTTCCCACCCGACATCGGCGCCGCGATCTATGCCGCGAGATCGAGCTCCGCTCCGCTGAGCCCCGACGCGCTCCAGCGCCTGCAATCCGCGTCCAGCCCGTCGTAGGAGGACACGATGAAGAACGACAGAAGCTGGGTGGTCTACGCCGCCCTCCTGGTGGCTTTCTGGGGCACCTGGGGCGCCCTGTCGAACCTGCCGACGAAGTGGTACGACTACCCGGACGAGATGATCTACATCATCTGGGCGCTGACCATGCTCATCCCGGCCTATTTCGGGATGCGCGGCGTCACCTTCGACCGTCGTCCCATCGCCGCCGTCTACGGACTGGTCATCGGACTCACCGGGGCGGGCGGTCAGCTGATCCTCTTCCACGCCCTCACCATCGGCCCCGCCTACCTGATCTTCCCCATCATCGCCCTGTCCCCCGCCATCACCGCACTGATGGCCATCGCGCTGCTCCGCGAACGGCTCACCACGCTGTCGGTGATCGGGCTGCTCGCGGCACTGGTGGCTCTTCTGCTGTTCAACATCTCGGACGGAAGCGGCGACGTCACCACCGGCTCCTGGCTGGTCCTGGCGATCGGCATCCTCATCGCCTGGGGCGTCCAGGCCTTCTACATGAAGAAGGCCGCCACGGTCGGCGTCAACGACGGAACGACCTTCGCCTACATGACCATAAGCGGGCTGCTGCTGGTCCCCGTCGCGCTCATGATGATGGGCGGATTCCCCGGCGGCTTCTCCTGGAAAGCCCCAGCCCTCACCGCCGCGACGCAGGTCCTCAACGCGATCGGCGCGCTGTTCCTGGTCATGGCGCTGAGCCGGGGCAAGGCGACGATCGTGGCGCCGTCGACGAACGCCCTGTCCCCGGTGCTCACCGTCATCCTGTCCCTGGCGATCTACCAGACGGTGCCGTCGGTCTACGCCGTGATCGGCATCGTCCTCGCGATAGGCGGCTCGACCCTGATGATCTACAGCGACGAGCAGAAGGGCGCGGCCTCCTCGGCGGAACTGCGCGGTGAGCCCGAAGGGACCCTGACATGACCGGCATGGAGCGGCGAACCGTGCTCAAGGTGGCGCTGGGAAGCGCGGGCCTGGCCGCCCTTCCCACCGCGGCCGGGGTCGCAGGCGCCGCACCCGCGGCCGCCGCACCAGGCCCCAACGTGGTCGGCGTCGGCGACACCTCCATCACCCTGGAGTTCGACGACGAACTGCGCAGCCGGGTGGCTCTGGAGGCCGCCGACATCACGCGCTTCGACGCCGGCGAAGCCCTGCTGGCAGGCGACACGGTGATCGACGCGTTCGCCTACCGCGGACACCGGACCCGCGAGATCCGCCATCCCCGGCACGGCGCGGGCGTCCATGTGACCATTCAGGGCGACTCCGAGAACGGCGTGCGGAAGACGGTGGAACTGACCTCCTTCCAGCGCCTGACCGGAATGGTCGTCATGAGGGTGACCTACACCAACCGGTCCCGTACCTCGCTGAAGGTCACCGGGTGGCGCAATGGAGCCCATGAACTCCTGGAGAAGCCGGGCGGCTTCTTCACCTTCTCCGGTACCACCCACGAGGATCGCCGCGACTGGGTGCAGCCGGTGACGGAGGACTTCGCCCAGGACAACTCGCTGGGGATGGACGCCTCCGACTACGGCGGTGGAACACCGCTGGCGACCGTCTGGCGCCGGGGCGCGGGCCTGTCCGTCGGGCACGTCGAACCCGTCGCGAGAATTCTGCGCATGCCGGTCCGCAAGACCGGCGGTGGAGCGAGCATCGCCATCGAAGGCGACACCGACCGCATTCTGAGGCCGGGCCAGAGGCTGACCACCGACACCACGTTCCTGACCGCCGACCCGGGCGACCACTTCGTGCCGCTGCAGCGCTATCGCGACTACATGAGCGACAACTCGCTGCGCGCTCCCAAGGCGCCGGAATCGGCCTTCGAACCCATCTGGTGCGCCTGGGGCTACGAGCGCGACTTCACCACCGAGCAGGTCATCGGGACGCTTCCCAAGGTGCGCGAAGTCGGCCTCAAATGGGCGGTACTCGATGACGGCTGGCAGACCAACGAAGGCGACTGGGACATCAACCCGCAGAAGTTCCCGCGTGGTGAAGCGGACATGCGGGCCTTCACCGGACAGATCCGCGACGCCGGGCTGCGGCCGCGCCTGTGGTGGGCCCCGCTGGCGGCGGATCCCGAGAGCGACCTGTTCAAGGAACACCCCGAGATGCTGCTGCTGGACCGCGACGGCAACATGCAGAAAGTGACCTGGTGGGACGCTTACACCCTGTGCCCGGCATACCGGCCGACCGTGGACTACTTCGTCCGGCAGGTGACGAGGTTCATCGGCGACTGGCGCTATGAAGGACTCAAGATCGACGGCCAGCACCTCAATGCCGTCACCCCCTGCTACAACCCGGCGCACCGGCACGCCCGGCCCGAGGAATCGACCGAGGGACTGGCGCGGTTCTGGAAGGCCGTACACGAGGCCGCGCGTGAAGCGAACCGGAACGCCCTCATCGAACTCTGCCCCTGCGGCACGGCCTTCGCCTTCCACAACCTGCCCTACGTCGACCAGTACCCGGCCTCGGACCCGCTCTCGTCCTACCAGGTCCGGACCAAGGGCAAGACGATGAAGGCGCTGATGGGCTCGGGCAGCAGCTACTCCGGAGACCACGTCGAACTGAGCGACGGCGGTGACGACTTCGCCTCCAGCTACGGCGTGGGGGCCGTCCTGTCGACCAAGTTCACCTACCCGCAGGACTCCCCGGACGATCCGAACGCGCTCACCCCGGAAAGGGAGGCTCTCTGGCGCAAATGGGTGGACCTGTACAAGAAGAACATGCTGTCCACCGGCGAGTACAGGGGCGAACTCTACGACATCGGTTTCGACAAGCCCGAGGCGCACGTCGTAGCGAAGGGAGCAACCCTGCACTACGCCTTCTACGCCACCCGATGGAACGGCACGGTCGAGTTGCGTGGGCTGGGCCGGCGCAGGTACCGCCTGACCGACCCCTTCACGCAGGCTTCGCTCGGCACGGTCGACGCGCGGCACAACACCGTGAAACTGAAATTCGAACAATTCCAGCTCATCGTGGCAGAGCCGACCACCTGACCGCCTCAACCCGTGCCGATCAGTTCTTGCGCAGGACTCCGCCGAACTCCGTGACCTGCTTGCCGTCGCCCGCCGCCCCCAGGAACGGCCGCAGCGGCTCGTCGACGGTGCTCAGGGCCGGCTGGCCGGGGTCCGGGCGCCAGTCGGCGACGTCCACGAGGCCGGGCGGCACCGGCTCCAGATCGGGCACGAGCGGCCGGAAGTCCTCGATCGTGCGGGTCTTCCAAACCAGGCCCATCTCGGTGGCCTTGCGGGTGTGGGCCCGCGCGGTCTCCCCGTCCAGCCCGACGAACTGGGACACCGCCAGGAAGCTGCCCGCGGCCAGCGCATCGGCCGTCGCGGCGAACATGCCGCGGACCTGGCCGTCGTCGGGGATGGAGTGGGCCACCGACAGGAACAGCGCGGCGACCGGCTGGTCGAAGTCGATGATCCGCTGCACGTCGGGGTGCGCCAGGACGCCCCTGGGATCGGTCATGTCCGTTTGGATCACCGCGGTGGCCTCCGCGCTCAGCAGCGCACGACCGTGGGCCAGGACGATGGGGTCGCTGTCCACGTAGACCACGTGCGGGTCCGGCTGGAACCGCCGGGCGATCTCGTGGACGTTGGCCTGCGTCGGCAGGCCGCTGCCCATGTCGAGGAACTGCCGGATCCCCGCCTCCTCGGCCAGGTACCGCACCACCCGGTACAGGAACAGCCGGTTCGCCCTGGTGACATCCAGCCCCTCGCCGAACTGGGTGACGAAGCCCATCACCGCCGCGCGATCGATCTCGTAGTTGTCCTTGCCGCCGAGGCAGTAGTCGTACATCCGCGCAGGGCTCGGCGTGGAGACGTCGATCCCGGTCGGGGTCCAGGCGTCGTTCACATGTGCTCCCTCGAGGGACGCGGCCGGCGGCACCTCTGCGTACCGGCAGGTCGCGATCTTGAATGATGATACGGCGCCGACAGTGCCCCGTGACCGCTCCGGCCGTCCGGCGGCGTGCAGGGCGACCGCCGCGAGCGGCCGCCAGGCCAGCAGCCCCGGATGGTCGATGCCGAAGTCGTCCGCGAGCCGGCGGCCGGCCTCCAGCGCGGCGGAAGCCGCTCCTTCGGGCCGGCCGTCGAGCAGGTGCAGCCGAGCCGGCGCACCGCGGCACAGGGCCAGCTCCATGCTGTCCCGCGGAGCCTGCCGGACGAGCCGCGCTCCTTCCCCGGCGGCGTCGCGGTCACCGAGGTCGATGGCCAGGTTGACCAGGAGCTCCCCGATCCAGCCCGCCGCGCCGGGCCATCCGGCGGAACGGGCCTGCTCCAGGTCGTCCCATGCCTCGGTGAGAGCGCCGCGCTGGTGCCGGCAGAGTGCGCGATGGAAGGAGGCGTTGGCGTAGGCGATGACGTGCGGACCTGCGGATCCGTCCCCGCGCTGACGGCGTGGGCGGCTATCTCGCCGGACGTCGCCATCCCGTGGAGAGCCAGGTGCAGCGCGAGGTGGACGCGGATGCCGGCATGCGCGGGCGGAAGGCCGCGATCGGCGTCGGCCAGGACGGGTGCGAGCCAGGAGCGCAGCCTCGCGGCCTGCCGGGGCCGGAACGCCACCGCGCTGAGGTGCCGGGCCAGCGTGTCGTGCCAGGCCGTGCTTCCGGTCTCCAGCAGGGCCAGTGCCGCGTCGCCGTGCGCGTTGGCCCCGGCGAGGTCTCCGCGGGCAAGGCAGGCCTGGGCGAGCAGATCGTGGGCGCGGGCCTGTCCGGCCGGGAGACGGGCCAGCCGCAACGCCTCGCCGGCGGTCCTGGTCGCCGGCGCGGAGCTGGACGGCGGCGAGGCCGGCGAGCAGCCCCGGCCGCCGCGCTGCGGGCGGTGGCTCGTCCAGGGCGCGCCGGAGCAGCCGAACCGCGGCGGGAGCGTCGCCGCGTCGCGCCGCCGGCTCCGCCGCGCTCTCCGGCGCCACCACGGTGGACGGGTCCGCCAGCGGCTCGGTGTGCAGCAGGTGCCCGGCCACCGCTTCCGGTGGTTCAGCGTCAAGACCACACTCCCCGCCTAGCGTCCGGGCGGAGCAGGCGCGGTCCGCAGCGCCTGCTCCGCCGCCTCGCGGTCGACGGCGAAAGGGTCCTGTAAGGGTCAGTCGTTCGGCTGCACCGTCCAGTGTGCCGCCGTCTGTTCGGTGCCGGGTTGCGGAGCAGGTCGTTCGAGGTGTGCGAGCAGGAGTGTCGTCGCGAGGCTGAAAGCGTCCGCCGCGTGATCGAGCAGGTCGGCCTGGATGCTTTCCAGCGTTGCAGCCGGATCGTCCGCGCAGAGCGCGGCGGCCCGTTCCGCATGCGGATATGCGTGACCTCGCTCGTCGCGTGCCTCCAGCAGACCGTGGGTGTGCAGCAGCAGCCGGTCACCGTGCCGGAGCGGCACGCTCGTGGCCTCGCACCACTGGCCGCCGAGGTCGAGCAGGGTCAGCGGCGGATGGGAGGGCAGAGCGTCGAGTGGAAGTACCCGGCCCTCTCTTATGAGCAGGGGCGGCGGATTCCCGCAGCACACCATTTCCGCGGTGTCCTCGCGGAGGGTGAGGAGCAGAGCGGTGGCGAATTCGTCGTCCTCGAGCATCGGGGCGAGGACCGAATGCATCCGCTCGGCCAACCCCGGCAGGTTCGGCTCGATGGGAGCGAGCCGGCGGAAGTGGCCGAGTGCGGCGGCCGCCGTCTGCTGGCCCGATTCACCTGGACCGAGCACATCCCCGATCAGGATCCGGGTGCCGAAAGGCGTGGGCAGGACGGCGTGGAAATCGCCCTGGGTCCGCGGTACCGCCGGAAGCCGGCAACTCTGCGTGCGCACTGCTCCATCGTGCTGCGCGAAGGTCGTGGTAGCCGTTGGCGTTCGGTATTCCTTCCGAAGGACCTCCAAGAGGACCTCGGGGGTGGACTCCGGTGTGGCGCTGTCCACGGACAGTCGTTCGATCGCCCTGAGGTAGCTTTCGGTCTCCTCGGGCTTGTCCAGATACAGTGCGCCGGTGAGGTTCTCCAGGTAGACCACGTCCGGCACCTCGGGCTCGGGGAAGCGCAGGATGGTGAACGCACCGCCCTCCGCGACGTGGCCCCCGAAACGGAACGGCATGATCTGAATCGTGGTGTCCGGCCGGGCGGACATGGCGATGAGGTGCTGGAGTTGGCCCACCATCGTCTCGGGTCCTCCGAGCGGCCGGCGCAGCGCCGTCTCATCGATGACGGCCCACAGCCGAGGGCCCTCGGGTCCGGAGAGTCGTTTCTGGCGGCGCAGCCGCAGTTCGACCCGGTGCTCGATCTCGGCGGCGGACGCGCCCGGATTTCCGAGCCGGATGACCGCGCGAGCATAGTCGGGGGTCTGCAGCAGGCCGGGGATGAACTGAATCTCGTACGTCCGGATGAGCGACGTCGATTCTTCGAGGCCCACATAGGTCTGGAACCAGTTGGGCAGGACGTCGTGGTACCGGTGCCACCATCCCGGCGTGCTGGCCTCGCGCGCCTTCTCCAGAATCGTGTCCCGCTCGGCCCGGTCGGCCACACCGTAAAGGGTGAGCAGATCGGCCACGTCCCGTTCCTTGAAGCTCACCCGGCCGAGTTCCAGCCGGCTGATCTTCGACTCCGAGCTCCGGATGCGGTCGCCGGCCTCCTGGCGGCTCAGCCCGGACGCCTCCCGCAGGCGGCGCAGCTGTGCGCCGAGGATGATGCGGAGCACCGTCGGACCCGACCCCGGACGCTCAACGGTCACCTCCCACCTCCGAAGGCATTGGCAGCGGCATCGCGTGCTCCTCGCGGGTTGGATCGTATCCCGCTCAAGGGATGAGGTCGTCGGGTCCGGCGGGCGGGCGCGTGCGCGTCGTCGCGGCGCGCCAGAGCACCTCAGGCAGGAACAGGGACTGGGGCTGGGCGGTGAGAGCCAGCACGTCGATGAACCGGTCGCATACTCGCGGGTCGACGTTGGCGAGGTGCTGGACCCGGTCCACGTAGCGGTTGAGGACCCTGGTCCGCACGCCGGCCGTGGCGCCTTCGGTGGTGCCGTACCGGAGGTCCTCCCCCGTGGCCACCAGCCACGGCCCGGTGGCGTTCTTGATCACTTTGCGGTGGAAGCGCCGTGCCAGCCCGTCGAGGTCCCCGTCGGCCCGCAGGCAGGCGTCCAGCGTGAGCGCGGACTTCGCCGCGACGGTCATCCCCTGGCCGTAGAGGGGATTGAAGGCGCACAGCGCGTCGCCCGCGACCAGGAACCGCTTCGGCCATGCCCGCATCCGCTCGTAGTGGCGTCGGAGGTTGCCCGTGCGCCGGTAGCTGACGCCGGGAGTGAGCGGCTCGGCGTCGCGGATCGCCTCGTAGAGCAACGGGCTGCGCAGGCTCTTGGCGAACTCCAGGAAGCCGTCGTCCCCGGTGGGCGGGTAGTCCTCCCCGACGCCGAAAAGGCTGACGATCCACCGTCCGCCCTCCTGAGGGAAGAGCGCGCCGGTGCGCGTGCCGTGCGGGGGGTCGGCTTGGAGGTAGAGCGCCTTCCAGCCGGGGTCGAACCCGGCTGGAATGGCGTAAGTGCGGCTGGCATATCCCAGCAGGGGGTTGATCAGGGTCTGCCGGACGGCCGGGTAGCCGAGCCGCTCCAGCCACGCGGGGGTCTTCGAGGCGCGTCCGGTGGCGTCGACGACGAGGTCCGCGGTGATCGGCTCGCCCGGTCCGGTCGTCCCGCGCTCGCGCACCTCGACTCCGGTGACGGCCTCGGCGCCGGCCAGCAGCCCGGTCACCTCGTGCCCCGCGAGCAGCCGGAGGCTCCCGGTCTTGGCCAGCCGCGCGCGCACGGTCCAGTCGAGGAGATCCCGGCTGAAGGTCAGCAGGCGGGTCGATTCGAACCGGCGCCGCCACCCGGCGGAGGTCAGCCACAGCATGTCGGCGGGCACCCGGACTTCCGGTACGCCCGCGACGCGCAGTTCGTCCTCCAGCCCGGGGAACAACTGCTCGGCGATCTCCAGCCCCCGGCTCCAGAGCACGTGCAGATGGCGGGCCTGCCCCAGACCGGGACGGGACGCGACGGCCTCCGTGAAACGGTCGCGCTCGATCAGGGTGACCCGGGTGAAGTGGTCGGCGAGGATCCTGGCCGCCAGCAGCCCCATCAGGCTGCCGCCGATGACAACGGCATGCTCACGGGGCTGGGTCATGGGTCTTTCTCCTCGGGGGGTGCGGAACAGGCGCTTCTGCCGGGGATTTCAGCGGCGGCTGTCAGAGGCTTCGGTGAGCGGGAGGGAATTCGGGCGCTCACCCAACGCGAAGGCGACGGCCTGGTCGAGATCGAGGTCCATTCCCTGCTCGAAGAAGTGTCCGTACGCCTCGTCGCCCAGAGCCCGCCGGGCGAGCGCCTCCCCTTCTCCGTGCGGGGCGTTGAAATACGCGGAACCGAACAGCGGGAGCCCTACCGTCCGCCAGATCCGTTCGGCCGCTCCCTGCAGAGCGGCGGCGTCCCGGGGACGGCCGCCCGCCGCGTGGAACATGGCGAGCAGCTCGATGCCCAGCACCGCGCACACCAGGTCATGGAAGGTCCGGCTGATGTTCACACACTCGCGGGCCAGGTCGGTCGCCTCTTCGACCCGGCCCCCGGTCCAGGCCGCGAAGGCCAGGACGTAGAGCGCGTAGGCCTTGACCCATTGCTCACCATGCTCCTCGGAGATCGCACGGACCTCTTCGCACAACTCGACGGCGAAGGGCAGGTCTCCTTGGAACGCGACCGTCATGGCGTACTCGGCGCGCGCCATGATCACACTGGTGTTCAGCTCTCCGAGGGAGTCATAGGCCGCGAGCGCGTCCTTGAAATGAGTGGCCGCTTGCGCGTGGTCGTCGGTCACCAGCGCGACGCAGCCCAGCCGATGGACCGCATTGGCCGACGCGATCGTGTCACCGGTCTGCAGAGCCGTCGCCCGACCCGCATCCAGCAGCACGGTCGCGGCGTCGGTGTCGCCCTGCTTGATGGCGATGTAGCCGTCCACCCAGAGGGCTTTGGCCCGTGCCGGGGTCGGGGCGGCGTCGAGGGCGAGTGCCCGATCCAGCCAGTACCGGCCTTCGGCGAGGAAGCCGCAGCCCACCCAGTAGAAGCACAGCGCCCCGGCCATCCGCAGGCCGGTCCGCGCCTCGCCGGGGGCCGTGAGGCAGTAGTCCAGGGCCGCGCTCACGTTGGCGTGCTCACCGAGCAGGCGCGTGAAGATCTCCTTCTGCCCGGCGCCGAACCACTCCCGCTCGCACTGCTCGACCAGACGCAGGTACCAGTCGCGGTGGCGCCCGCGCACTTCCTCCTGCTCGCCCAGCTCACCGAGCCATTCCGCACCGTACTCACGCAGGGTGTCGAGCAGCCGGTACCGGACTCCCGTTTCGTCTCCGACCCGCGAGAGGATCGACTTGTCGATCAGCCCCGCCAGCGTCGCCGGGACGCGGTCCGCGGGCAGGACGCCGTCGCTGCACACGTGCTCGACCGCACGCTGATCGAAGTCGCCGGCGAACACCGACAGCCGGGCCCACAGCAGCCGCTCCTGGCTCGTGCACAGCTCATGGCTCCAGCCGACCGTCGTGCGCAGCGCGTCGTGCCGCGACACGTGCTTGGACGCATCCGCGGTTCCGTCCACCAGCATCTCGAACCGGTCGTCCAGCCGGTCCGACAATTGCTCCAGGGAGAACCGCCGCAGCTGGCCGGCAGCGAGTTCCAAGGCCAGCGGAAGTCCCTCCAAGCGATGGCACAGCCGGGCGACGGTGCGCCAATTGCCATCGCCCACGGCGAAACCGCCCGTGGCCGATGCGGCACGCTCCTCGAACAGGGCGACCGCCGCGGGCCGTGCCGCCGCGTCCGCCGGCGCCGCTTCCGGATCCGCCGTCTCCAGCGGCGCAAGTTTCAGCACCCGCTCGCCGCCGACGCCGAGGGCCTGGCGGCTCGTGGCCAGCAGGTGCACTCCGGGTGCCGCCTTCAGCAGGACCTCGGCCACACCCGCGCAGGCGTCCCTGAGGTGCTCGCACGTGTCCAGCACCAGCAGCAGCCGCTTGCCGGACAGGTGATCGGCCAGGACGTCGAGCTGCGGACGCGCGGTCTGGTCGACGACCCGCAGAGTGCGGGCGATCGCATGGCCTAAGAGTGAGCCGTCCCGCAGGCCCGACAGGGGCACCATCCACGCGCCGTCACGGAATAGGTCCTCCAGATCCCGCGCGCATTCCAGCGCGACCCGCGTCTTGCCGACGCCACCGACTCCGGTCACCGTCACCATGCGCCCGGTGCCGAACAGCCGCCTGAGCTCCGCGAGCTCGGCCTGCCGTCCGACGAGAGCGGCGCTCCGAGGAACGAGATCTCCCTTCCGCAGCACATCGGCCCCGGCCATGATCGCCTCATTCCCCGCGCGCCGTCACGATGACGCATCACCATACACAAACGACCTACAACAAAAAGGTGTTGTCAGAAACCGGCCACCAGTCAGGAAAACCATTACAGATTTGACGAAACACCCATGGAACGCAAGTGCCATCAGTGAGCGACCTGGCCTTCACCGAAGGTAATCACCACGGGGCCCGTCGGTGACTTGGTCGTCGGCTGAGGAGCCGGTCTCGGAGCCCTTACGAACGAACGCGGATGATGGTCTTTCCCTTGATCCGCTCGGTCGGATTGAGGGCGGCGACGGCATCGTCGAGGGCGGAGACGTTGCCGATGTTCGTCCGCAGCCGCCCGTCCCGCACCCGCTGGACGATCTCACTCAGCTGGGCGCGATCGGCCTCGACGACGAAATCGACGGCCAGGCCGCCGGCCGGCTGCGCCTCGGGCGGGCCGGCGATGGTCACCAGCATTCCGCCGGCCCGGACCAGGCCGGCCGACCGCCTCCCGATGTCTCCACCGATGACGTCGAAGACCAGGTCGACTCCACCGACGTCCTCCAGGGCGTCGTTGTCGAGGTCGGCGAACTCCTGCGCGCCGGAGTCGAGCGCCGTCTGCCGGTCGGCGGCACGACCGGTACCGATGACATAGGCGCCCGCCTCATGGGCGAGTTGCGCCGCCATCGATCCGACTCCACCGGCCGCACCGTGCACGAGGACGCTCTGCCCCACCTGGAAGCGGCCGTGCACGAACAGTCCCTGCCAAGCGGTCAGGCCCGAGACCGGCAGGCTCGCGCCCACCGTGAAGTCGACGTCACCCGGCAGCGGCGCGAGGTTGCGCGCCTCGACGGCGACGAACTCCGCCAAGGTGCCGTCGCGAGTCCAGTCAGCGAGCCCGAACACCCGCTGGCCCATCGACAGCCCCCGCGTGCCATAGCCGAGCGCGCTGACCACTCCCGCCACCTCATGCCCGGGAATCGACGGCGTCCGGTCACGGCCCAGGCGATCGGTCCAGGTTCCGGGCCACGACAACTCGCCCGGAGTGAATCCCGACGCGTGAACCTGGACGACGACATCGTTCACCGCCGCCTCCGGCTCCGGGCGCTCTGCCAGCGTCATCCCGGCCGTTCCCGCGGCCTCGTCCGTCACCACGATCGCCTTCATCCGGCACCCCCTGTATCCAGTCCCCGCCTGCACGGCATCTTTTCGGTTCACAGCATTAGCGGCACCAGACCTCGATGTCTTACCCACGCAGGTGAAAATGAGTTATGGGCCCGAGGGGCGCCCAGTCGGGCTTCTGTCTGAGCCGGGACGGGCGTCATGGTCAGGCGAAGGACCAGAGGTGGTCGTCGTTCAGGGAGCATCCGAAGGTGGTGAGCTGGGCCCCCGAACCGCCCGCACCCGTTCCACCGGCCACGTCCAGGCACAGCCCGCCCTTGTGGTTGCGGATCCAGAACCGGCCGGACGCCTTCCGCTCCAGGTACCACATCTGGTTGTCGGTGGCGCCGGGGTAGCAGGGCCACTGCGTCACCTGCGCGCTCGGCTCGGGCGGATCGGTTCCCCAGACGTCCATGCAGTAGCCGTCCTTGGCGTTGCGGATGCTGAACAGGTCCGCACCGCCCGGCCCCGCGCCCGGCTGGTTCACCACCAGGTCCCAGCGCTGGTTGTCCTTCGTGGACCTGTCGCATGTGCCCTGCTCGACCCGGCCCTGCTCCTGCCCCTTGCCGGCCCCCGGCAGGTCCGCGCACAAGCCCGTCATCACGTTCCGGAGCAGCACACCCGTGGTGGTGGAGAACTTCGGGCCGGTGGGGAACCGCGACTTCGCGGCCCGCTTCGTCTTCGCACGGGGCGTGGCGCTCGTCCGCCGCGGCGCGGCGACCGGCTCCCGCCGCGGGCTCCGGGACGGCGACGCGGACGTGCCGCTCGGGGACGCGCTCGGCGCCGGCACCGCCACGGCCGGGGTCGCCCGCTGGTTCAGCGCCGCCTTCTGCTGCCGCTCCTTGTCCTTCCTGCCCTGCTGGTAGGAGATCAACACACCGGCCCCGAACACCGCCGCGGCCACCACGACCAGCGCGACACCGCCCGCCAGGATCCGCGCGGGGACCTTCGGCTTCTCGCCCCGCTGCCACGCACGCCGATCGAACGCGTTCGCCAGACTCACGCGCCGCCGGCGCTGCCGCTCAACGTCTTCCTGGTCGCTCACTTGTACTTCCTCGCTGGTCGTCGAATCCGTCGGACGGTGATGGCGGTCGCCATGGTCAGGCGAAGGACCAGAGGTGGTCGTCGTTGACGGAGCACCCGTAGGTGGTGAGCTGGGCCCCCGAACCGCCCGCACCCGTCCCACCGGCCACGTCCAGGCACAGCCCGCCCTTGCGGTTGCGGATCCAGAACCGTCCGGACGCCTTCCGCTCCAGGTACCACATCTGGTTGTCGCCGCTGCCTGGCCTGCAGTAGTACTCGCTCACGTTGGTCCGTGCCTTCGGCGGCCCATAGGCATAGACGTCCATGCAGTAGCCGTCCTTGGCGTTGCGGATGCTGAACAGGTCCGCGCCGCCGGGACCAGCGCCCGGCTGGTTCACCACCAGGTCCCAGCGCTGGTTGTCCTTTGTGGACCCGTCGCAACTGAACTGCTCCACCGGCCCGTCCTCCTTGCCCTTGCCGAACCCCGGAACGTCCGCGCACAAGCCCGTCATCACGTTCCGGAGCAGCACACCGGTGGTGGTGGAGAACTTCGGGCCGGTGGGGAACCGCGACTTCGGGCGGCCCTTCGCGGCCTTGGCCTTGGGCGCGCGACTCCGCGGCGCGGCGGCGCCGCCCTCCGGCTTCACCCGCGTGCTCGGCGACGCGGACGTCCGGCTCGGCGACGGGCTCGGCGGCGGCTTCGCCGCGGGATCGGCCTGCTGCTTGAGCGCCGCCTTCTGCTTGGGGTCCTTGTCCTTCTTGCCCTGCTGGTAGGAGATCAGCGCACCGGCCCCGAACACCGCCGCCGCCACCACGACCAGCGCGACACCGCCCGCCAGAATCCGCGCCGGAACCTTCGGCTTCTCGCCCCGCTGCCACGCACGCCGATCGAACGCGTTCGCCAGACTCACGCGCCGCCGGCGCTGCCGCTCAACGTCTTCCTGGTCGCTCACTTGTACTTCCTCGCTGTGTCGGATCGCTCGGACGAAGGGACGTTCACGTGCACCGGGCCGCTCACGGACCGTTGAACGGGTCCGCGCCGAGGTTCGCCACGGGGCGTCGCGCCCGGCGCGGCTCCCCCGGAGGGGCGGCGGGCGGTGGCGAAGGCCGGCGGGGCGGCAGCGGCATCAGCGGCACGTCCTCCGGCGAGACCCCCATGGGCGGGACGTCCTCGTCCGGCCCGCGCGAAGCCGGTGCCTCCGCAGGCGGGGCGGAGTCCGCGGCGGACTCGGTCGCGGCCCACTCCCCGGTGAACGGCCCCCGCTCGGGCAGGCGCACCAGAACGACGGGCCGTCCGGACTCCGGGCCGAACACGACGGACGTGCCGTCCGGCAGGACGACCGTGATGCGCAATCCCAGGACGGCCGCCGCCGCGATGACCGTGAACTGGTCGGCGCTCGCCGACCCGGACGGCGCGGTGAGCAGGGCGATGGCCGCGCGGCGCCGCTCGTCCGTCGGCGCGGCGCCGCCCTCCTCGCCGAACCTCTCGTCGATCGCCGCCCAGAACCGGCGCTCGGCCGGAGGCCGCGCCAGGTCCTCGGTCAGCGTCTCCGCCAGGTGGCCGCGCAGCTCGGCCGGTGTCGCCGGTCGCGTCCCGCCGATCGCGGTGGCCTCCGCGGTCGCGGCGTTCGTCAGTGCGTTCACGACCTGGTCACCGGTAGCGGGCACGTGGACGACGCTCAGACCCATGTCCGCGAGCGCCGCCCCCTGCGCCGCGCCGCGCCTCCCGGCCGGCGGCGCCGTGGTGGGCGGGTCAGGCATCGCGGCGGGCGCCGTTGCCGGTGGGGGGACCCTCGTCGGCGGCTCCGGGACGACCGCAGGTGCCGTGTCCGGTGGCGGAGGCACCCGGACCGGAGGGACAGGTCGGCGGAATACGCCGGGGAGGTGGTTCTCCAGGTCGCCCACCAGCCTCCGGCCGCCGCCGGGCGCCTCCTCCAGCGGCAGCATCCCGTACAGCCCGTCCGGGACCGGGACGCGGAGGGTGCCCCGGGGGCCGTGCAGGATGAGGTCGACGTCGAACACGAAGTGCCGGTACTCCCGGGTCGCCTCCTGGTTGGCCTCGTCGGTCATGCCGAGTTCACCGTCGGCCTCCTCGGCCTGGTCGCGGCCGTACTCGTAACCGGCGAGCCCCTGCGTCGTCGTGTCCCCCGCCGCGCCGCCGCCCTCGGGGCCGACCACGAGCCTGAAGTCCCGGGAGCTTCCCGACTTGGCTTTGTCGGCCTGGCTCTCCTGCGTGTAGTTCCGTCCCTTGAACCGGGGAGCGTCGGCCGGGCCGACGGGTCTCGCGGCGGTGATCTCGATGCCGGCGTTGACGTTCCGCGAGCCGACGGGGAGCGTGTACCGGTTGTTCAGCAGGTCCCCGAGGTACGGGCGGATGAGCTCAGGGCTCGTGAAGTGCATGTACCGCTGGCCGGCGATGGTGGTGAAGTCCAGGCCGGGGACGTGCCAGGCCCCGGGCGCCGCGAGTTCGGGGCCGGTCGGCCGCCGGTACGGGGTGGCGGGCAGCGCGGCCCACCGCTCGACGGCGGAGGCGAACGGGACACCCCACGGGTGCAGGTTGTCGGCGAGGATCCGTCCCGCCTCTCCCGCCCGCCCGGTCGCCGGGCGCCCCGGCGTCCACCTCGGGGTGCCGCCGAACGCGGGCGCCGGAGCGGCGGCGGGGGCGTCCAGCACCGCCACGTGCTCGGGGACCACGAGCCGGATTCCGCCCGTCACCGCGTCCGGGGCGTCCGCTTCGATGACCGTGTGCGAGATGAAGGGGCGGCGCGTGTACCACCGGTCCCCGGCACGGGGGTCGTTGCCGCCCAGCAGCCGGCCGGTGCCGATGACGGCCTCCCGGATGCCGCGCACGGGGACGTTCAGCAGTTCGGGCGGCTCCGTGCTGACACCCATCTCGATCCGGAACCGCAGCGGGTGCTGGAATTCGAGGGAGCCCTCCCTGGTGCCGGCCCGGTGGATGTCGAGCCTGCGGTCGTGCACCTCCGCGCCCCGGGTCGATTCCCCGGACACCTCGCCCTTGACCTCCATCCCGCCGTGCCGGTGAACGCCGTCGGGCCGGTATCCGTCGCCGCGGGCGCGGAACTCGAACGCGCCGCCGTAGTTGAACGCCGTACCCGCGGAGCGGTGGTTCTCCGACTGCGCCTCGCCGCGGAGCGTCAGCCGCACCTCCGGCCGCGGCAGCTGCCCGGTCGCGGGGCCGAGCTCCGCCGAGACCCTGATCCACACGTACCGCGTCCCGCCGAACGGCCGCGGAACCGGGATCCAGCGCTGGACCCCGGAGCCGAGCAGCGCGGTGTGCTGGTTGCGCAGCGCCTCGGGGGAGAACGCCGCGTCGATCTCCCGCATGACCAGGTTCGGCCGGTCGGTGCCGGGGAAGAACCCGCGGACGATGCCGCGCTCCTGGAGCCAGTCCGTGATCCGCGGCATGAGCCCCCCGGCGGTCAGGGTCTCCGGATAGGACGTCCCCGCGATCATGCCCGGCGGGACGTGGCGGGCCGGCACGGCCGGCGCGAGCGGGGCCACGCCGGGCGCGGACAGCCCCAGGTCGGGCAGCCGCCGCTGCGGGACCATCAGCTCCATCCCGTCCGTCACCCGAAGGAACCGGGTCCGCCGATGCCGCGCGCTTCCCCGCCACCGGGTCAGCGTCACCTCGAACACGGGGTCGGCCCGGAACGTGTGCGCGGTCCCGCCGTAGGTGGCGCGCGTGATGTCGACGTTCCCGTGCATGGCGGCCTTCTCCGTCTTGTACTCGGCGGAGACGTGGCTCCCGACGACGGCCTGGACCCGGCCGCCGGGCCCGTGGTCCTGCTCACCGGACGGCGTCCCCTCCGGGTCGGACGAGTGCCCGTCCGCCTGGGAACCGAGCATGAACTGCGGGCCGGCGGTGAAACTGTGCGTGCCCTTCACCTTGTGCTCGGTGCCGTGCTTGTGGGTCCGCTGCCCCTGGGCGTACTGCTCGATCTCCGTCTCGCTCGCACCCGCGTGCCGCGGCCGCAGCGCGTGCAGCTTGATCGTGATCGACTGCTTCAGCCCGTCCCGGGTCGGCGGCAGCGACTCGATCCGGCCCGTCCGCCCGGCCAGGCCGGAGAAGAAGGCGGCGAGCTGGTCCGGCCGCGTCATCGCCCTGATGGCGGGCGGCCAGTTCGACGGGTCGGCGACCCAGCCGGGGGGCAGGCCGTTGACCCCCGCGTACATCTCGGCGGCCAGGCGCGGCAGTTCCGGTATCACGGAGAACGCCGGGTACACGCCCGACGTCCCGCCTGCCGCGAAGTCGACGGTCTCGCCGGCCGGCAACCGCGTGCGGGTCCAGGTGCGGCCCGCGTTCCGCAGCTCCGCCCGGGTGTACGGCGTCTGGGGCCGGTGCTCGTGCGGGACGACGACCCGCGCGGTGACGTCCCCGGGCCGGTCGATCCACCACGACGCGGCCGTCTCCCCCTCCGGGCGGACGGTCACCTGGTAGATGATGTTGTAGTTGTGCTCGTCCACCATCCCGGTGGTCTCGGTGCGCCGGTAGGACTTCGCCGACCCGCCGAACTCGTTCTTCACGGAGTGGGCGTACTCGCCCTGCAGGCTCCAGGCGCCGAGGATGAAGCGCATGTACGGGAGCCGCCCCAGCCGGACGCCGCCGCCCGCGCTCGCCTGCACGCCGATCTCGGTGTTGCGGTGACCGGCGTTCCCGGCCGCCATCATCGAGCGCCCGTTGACGGTCATCTCGTAGCCGCCGCCGCCGATCCGCTCCCTCAGCGACCCCTGCACGGAAACGTGGTATTGACGTCCGCCGACCGTGATGGAGCGGTCGATCCCGGCCATGACGGCGGGCAGGTCGCCCTCCAGCGCCGGCCGGCTGAACCAGGTGGACAGGTCGAGGTCCGCCTGCGCCCAATCGGCCCGACGTCCTCCCGACAGGGCGCCGTGCCGGTTCGCGATGACGGCCCGCACCTGCTCGTGGACGAGCTCGGCCCCGGGCAGCAGGGACTGCATGCCGAACCCGATGCCGCGGCGCGTCGCCAGCGGCAGCGGCTCGCGGTGGGCGGGATCGGGGACGATCCGCGCGTCCAGGCGGTCCGGCCGCCGGTACGCCGTGTCCGGCGGCATCGCGTCCCGCGGACGCGCCAGTGCGGGAACGCGCGGGCCCGGCACCCGCGGCCCGGCCT